>NZ_MDCR01000446.1 GCF_001723055.1 Streptomyces niveus | reverse complement strand
CCGCGAGTGGTACGGCGCCGTACGCCCGACCGGTCTCCCCCGGGCCGGGCGTACGGCGCCGTCGCGGGCGTCAGGCGGTCCGGGCCGGCAGCGCCGATTCGATGATGTCGGCCGCCTGGTGCGTGCCGCCCTCCTTGGCCATGTCCTGCTTGATCTCCCCGCCCCTGCGGGCGACTTCGGGGTCCGCCACGAGCGCCGTGACCGCCTCCCGCAGCGCATCGGCCGTCACGTCCGCCATGGAAAGCCGGCGGGCGACGCCGAGTTGGACGAGCGTGTCGGCGTTGCCGAACTGGTCGACGGCCAGCGGGATCGCGAGCATCGGGGTGCCGGTGGCGAGGCCCTCCTGGCTGCCGCCGGCACCCGCGTGGGTGATGAACGCGTCCGCCTTCTTGAGGATGGCGAGCTGTGGCACCCAGGGGTGGACCTCGATGTTGCCGGGGATCTCGCCCAGTTCGGACGGATCGACGAACTTGCCGATCTGGAGGACGACATGCCAGCCCGGCAGATCGCCGAACGCCTCGACGCAGGCGCGGTAGAAGCCGGGCTGTTTGGTGTTGGCCGAGCCGAGTGAGACCAGCAGCACCTTCTCGGCGCCGGCGGGCCGCTCCCAGTCCCCCTGGTCGGCCCGCTCCCCCTGGCACGCGCCGACGAAGGTGAAGACCGACTCGTCCACCCGGTCGGCGAAGAGCTGAAGTGCCTTGGGGATCAGCACGATCGAGCGCTCGGGACGGACGACGAACCGGTCCATCGGGAGGTCCATCCCGTTCTCGTCCAGCCATGACTGGAAGCGGGTCCGGTAGGCCCTGCCCCGCTCGGACTCGTTGAGCTGGGCGATCTGGGCGGCGCCGACCTCTTCCTCGTAACCGTCCCAGGCCACCATGTTGGGTGAGAGCTGGAGATACGGCACGCCCCACCGGTGCGCCAGGATCGGCGCCGGGTACGAGGTGATGTCGCTGATCACCAGATCGGGCCGGTCGTCCTCGAACGCCTCGGCCAGGCGGGGCAGCGACTGCATCCCGTCGGCCAGGAACGGCTCCAGGTTGTCGATCAGCTCGGTGCCCCAGGCGTCGGGGTCGTCGTCGGTCGGGATGGTGGAGGTGTAGATCACCGGCTCGGCGCCGGTGGCGGCCACCTTCTCGGCGAAGGAGGCGGGGATCGCGTAGCTGACGCGATGCCCACGGGCGACGAGTTCCCGGATGACTTCGAGGCTCGGGTTCACGTGCCCGTGGGCGGCGATGGAGAACATGGCGATGTGGGCACGCTGTGGTGAGGTCATGCCCACACCGTAGCATCAAACGAGACGAGACGTCTCGTTCAGCTCGTGGTGCAGGGTGAGCCACGCCGGTGGCGGCACGAAGGCGACGATCTCGGCGCGGTCGACGCGCGCCATGGCGAACGCCCGGTCCACCCGCCGGCGCGGATGCCCGGCCCGGCGCAGCGACGCGTACAGCGATCCGCCGACCCCGGAGAAGCCGGCCTCCACCAGCCGCCGGTAGTCGGCGAGTTCGGCGGCCGGCAGCAGCGGGCGCGGGCGCCGCTCGATCCGCAGGATGCCCGCATCCACGCGCGGCACCGGGCGGAACTCCCGCCGCCCGATCCGGCCGAGCAGCAGCCACTCGACCTGCGGCCAGGTCAGCACCGTCCGCAGCGACCAGCGCCCGAAGTCGCCGGTGCGCCTGCGGGCGTATTCGAGCTGGGTGATGAGCGTGGCGTCGGTCAGCGCGGGCGCGCGCAGACACCAGTCGACGATGTCGGCGGTACGCGAAAAGGGCACGTTCCCGACGACGGCGAAGGGTTCGCGGGGCGGGGGGACGCCGACGAAGTCCCGCTCGTAGACGCGTACATGAGGTGCGGCGCCGAGGGCGGCGCGGAGTCCGGGGAGCAGCCCGGGGTCGATCTCGTACGCGCGCAGCTCGCGGCAGTGCGGTGCGAGGACTGTGGTCAACGCGCCTTTCCCGGGGCCGACTTCGAGCAGCAGCCCGGCCGGGTCGGGGCGGGCGGCGCGTACGAAGCGGGCCGTGGTGGCGCGGTCGACGAGGAAGTTCTGCGAGAGCGTGCGGGATCCGTGCTGCTGCCTGCTGCGGGCCATGGCCTGCGTCCTGTCTCCTTGAAAGGGCTTCGTGGGCAGACGAAGGCCCTGACCGGAGCAGGGTGAAGCGGCGCACGGACCACGGATCAACGGTGACGGATCGCGGGGGTCGGTGCGCGCGGGGACGCCGTATGTCAGCGGTCGAGGATCCCCGGTCCGGTCAGGGCGCCGGGGACGCGCCGCAGCCGGGTGAAGGCGGCGACGGAGCCCCGGAAGGAGCGGATGTTTACGATCGCCACGCAAGTGCTTCCCATGACACAAACGCTAGACGGACCGGACCGTCTCGCACAACTCGGTTTTTTCTCCGCCCAGGAGGCCGGCGGAGGTCAGCGCTGGTAGCGGGCCAGCACCAGATTGCCGTCCTTCACCAGGCGTTTCTCCAGCTCGGCGCGGTCGATCGCGCCGCTGTAGTACTCCTGGAGCGCCGGGGTCGCGACCTTGTCCTTCCACTCCGGGTAGCCGCGCACCGTCTGCGCGGGCGCCGGCAGCAGGTCGCGGGCGAGCGCGGCGCCGGTCGACCAGCCGTCCTTGGCCGTGTGCAGGGAGGGATCGGCGAGCGCCGCCGTACCCGTGGGCAGCATCCAGTCGCCCTGGGCGAGCCGGACCATGTTCTCGGGCCGGAGCAGGAAGTCGATGAAGGCGACGGCCTCCTCCTTGTGCCGTGTGTCCTCGGCGACCGACAGCGTCTGCGGGCTGACGCCCTGCGTCGCGCCGTCGGCCCCGGCGGGCGCGGGCAGCACCGTCCACTCGAAGCCCTTCGGCGCCTGCTGGATGATCTGCTGGCGGTACGAGAAGCCGAGGGGCACCATCGCGTACTTGCCCCCGAAGAACCCCGGCAGCGTGTCCGATCCGCCCATGCCGAGCGTGGCGCCCGACGCGCTGCCGTCGTTGTTGACCTGGTCGTGGATGACGGCGGGGACCTCGGCGTCGGCCCCGGTGTACCGGATCGTCACCTTGTCGTCCGCGCCCCGGTGGAACAGCTGCCCGCCGGTGGACCGGCTGAGGTTGAGCGTCGCCGAGACCGGGTCCTTCAGCGGCCAGGCCACCCCGTACTCCGCCTGCCCCGCCGCCGGCTGCCGCCCCTCCCCCGCCGTCAGTTCCTTGGCCGCCGACCTGAACTCCGCCCAAGTCCAGGGCTGTTCGACGGTCGGGATCCGGACGCCGGACGCCTCAAGGATCTTCTTGTTGGCGATCAGCACGCGTGGCTCCTGGAGGAACGGCACGCCGTACACCCCGTCGCCGAACTTCGTGGTCCCCCAGCTCTGTTCTGGGATGTCCCGCTTCAGCCGGTCGGGCAGCAGCCCGTCGAGATCGGCGAGATAGCCGCCGTACGCGAAGTCGGCGAGGTCGTCGGAGGCGTCGTGGATGATGTCGGGCGCCTCACCGCCCTCGAAGGAGGTGAGCAACTGGTCGTGGACGCTGTCCCAACTGCCCTGCACATACTCGACGCGCACATCGGGGTGGGCGGCGTTCCACTCCTTCACCAGTTCCTTGTTGACGGCCACCGACTCGTCCTGCCAGGCCAGGGACTGGAAGCGCAGGGTGATCCGGCCGTCCGCCGCATCGCCGTCGGAGCCGGAGCAGCCGCTCATCAGCAGAACAGTGGTCGCCGCCGCGGCCACCAGCCGGGTTGTCGTACGCATCAGGTCTTCACCGCCCCGGCGAGCATGCCGCCCGTGATCCGTCGTTGGATGATCGCGAAGATGGCGAGCGAGGGAATCGTCGCGAGGAACGCCGCAGCGGCGAGCGGTCCCAGGTCGGCGACGCCCTCGGCGCCGAGGAAGTGCGTGAGGATCACCGGCAGTGTCTGCTTCTCCGGTGACTTGAGCAGGACGAGCGCGAAGAAGAACTCGTTCCAGGCCGTGATGAACGCGAACATCGCGGTGGCGACGATGCCCGGCGCCAGCAGCGGGGCCGTGACCGAGACGAGCGTACGGAGCCGGCCCGCGCCGTCGACGGCCGCCGCCTCCTCCAACTCGGCCGGTACGGCCCGTACATAGCCGACCAGCATCCACAGCGCGAACGGCAGCGACCACACCACGTACACCATGATCAGCCCGAACAGGGAGTTGATCAGATGGAGGTTCTTCAGCACCAGGAAGAGCGGGATGATCACCAGGACGAACGGGAACGCCTGGCTGACCACGACCCAGCCGGTGGCCGCCGTCGCGAGCCTGCCGCGCTGCCGGGCCATCACGTACGCCATCGGCGTCGCGATGACGACGGCGATCAGCGCGGCGGAGAGCGCGACGGTGAGGCTGTTGCCGGCGGCCCTGAGCAGCGGCTGTTCGTCGAACGCCTGCCGGAAGTTCTCCAGGGTCGGGCTGTCGGGGATCCAGGTGGGATGCAGACTGCCCAGCTCGGGCGCCGGTTTGAAGGCGGTGGAGATCAGCCAGAGGAAGGGGAAGGCGAGAAAGACGAGGTAGCACAGGAGGGCGAGGTACTGCCCGGCGCGTGCGGGTCTGCTGGTACGGAGACTCATTTCTCCTCCTCCGCCTTGAGACGGCCCACCAGGTAGAAGGCGAGGAGGACCGAGATCACGGCGACCATGACGCAGCCCATGGCGGCGGCGTAGCCGAACTGGCCGTAGCGGAATGCCTCTTCGTAGGCGAAGAGCATGGGCAGCCGGGTACGGCCGCCGGGACCGCCGCTGGTCAGCACGTAGACCAGGGCGAAGGAGTTGAAGTTCCAGATGAAGTTGAGCGCCGTGATGGCGAGCGCGACCGGCTTGAGCGCGGGCCAGGTGACCGTACGGAACCGGCGCCAGGCGCCCGCGCCGTCCAGCGCCGCCGCCTCGTGCAGCTCGTCCGGGGTGTTCTGGAGTCCGGCGAGCAGCGCGACCGTGGTCTGCGGCATGCCCGCCCAGATGCCGACGACGATCACGGCGGGCAGGGCGGTGGCGAGGCCGGTGAGCCAGTCGCGGCCGTCACCGAGGCCGAGGTCGCGGATCGTCTCGTTGAGGATTCCGGCGTCGGCGTTGTAGACGAGGCGCCACATGATGCCGACGACCACCTCGGGCATGGCCCAGGGGATGATCGCCAGGGCGCGGGCGAGCCAGCGGAAGCGGAGCCGCTGGTTCAGCAGCAGGGCGAGGCCGAGCGCGAGCACGAATTGCGGGACCGTCACGCCGACCGCCCACAGCAGGCCGATGCGGAAGGACTCCCAGAACAGGGTGTCGTGGTACAGGTCCTGGAAGTTGAGCGTCCCGATCCACTCGGTGGGCTCGGTGCGGCCGGACTGCGCGTCGGTGAAGGCGAGGGTGATGCCGTAGAGGAGCGGGCCGACGCTGAGGACGAGGATCGGTATCAGGGCCGGGAGCACCAGGAACCAGGCGCCGCGGTCGATCACCTTCTCCCGTGGCGGTCCGCCCTCCGGGCCGCCTCTCCCGCGCCTGCCGTTCCTGCTTGTGCCGGACCGCGTCTTCGCGGTCGCCAGTGTCACGGATTCGGCTCCTTCGGGCGGCTTTGTGGGGATGGCCGCCCCGGCGGCCCCCGTCATCGTGCTGACGGGCGAGGGGTTCGTCAAGCCAACCTGCGTGAATGCGAGACTGAGGGCCGATCCGGCCAATCGGGCCGATCCGATCCGGCCGGAACCGGCCGGAAGGGACAGGAGAGTTCGATGGACGAGGCAGGGGCGCGGGCCGTACTGGACGCCACGGGGCTCTCGGCATCCGGCGCCGAACTGCTCGCGCTCGGCGAGAACGCGGTGTTCGGCGTCGGCGAGCTGGTCGTCAAGGTCGGCCGAAGCCTCGCCGAGGCCCCGGAGCTGCGGGAGCGCGCGGAGCGTGAACTGGCCGTCGCCGACTGGCTGGCGGAGAGCGGCGTGCCCGCCGTACGGGCGGCGGAACCCAAGGCCCGTACGGTGGACGGTCACCCGGTGACGCTCTGGCGGCGGCTGCCCGACGCCGTACGCCCCGCGGGCCCCGCCGACCTCGCGGCGCTGCTGCGGCTCGTGCACGCGCTGCCCGCGCCGCCGTTCGAACTGCCGCGCAGGGAACTGCTCGGCGGGGTGGAGCGGTGGCTGCGGATCGCGGGGGACGCGATCGACCCGGCCGACGCCGACTATCTGCGGGCGCGCAGGGACGGCTTCGCCGCCGCTGCGGCGGCGCTCACCCCGGAGCTGCCGCCGGGTCCGATCCACGGCGACGCGCTCCCCCGCAACGTCCATGTCGGGCCGGACGGGCCGGTCCTGGTCGACCTGGAGACGTTCTCCACGGATCTGCGGGAGCACGACCTGGTGGTGATGGCGTTGTCCCGTGACCGGTACGGGATGGCGTCGGAGGCGTACGACGCGTTCACGGACGGGTACGGGTGGGATGTGCGTGGCTGGGCGGGCTGTGGTGTGTTGCGCGGGGCGCGGGAGACGGCGAGTTGTGCGTGGGTGTCGCAGCACGCGCCGACGAATCCGAAGGCGTTGGCGGAGTTTCGGCGGCGGGTCGATTCGCTGCGGGACGGGGACGCCGAGGTGCGCTGGTACCCCTTCTGACGGGGGGCCGCTGCGCGGGGCCTGTTCCCCTACCCGCCCCTTCCCTCAACCGGGGCTCCGCCCCGGGCCCCGTACGGCCTTCGGCCGTGCCCTCAAACGCCGGGCGGGCTGGG
>NZ_MDCR01000445.1 GCF_001723055.1 Streptomyces niveus | reverse complement strand
CGCGGCGTGCGGGTCGGCGATGCCCGCGAGCGCGGCGGCCTCGTGCTCGTTGGGCACCAACAGGTCGGTGGCGGTGAGGAGTTCCGGCGGCAGCGGCTGGACGGGGGCGGGGGTGAGGATCGTCCGCACGCCGTGCCGTTTGGCCGCCCGCGCGCCGTCGAGCACGGCGCTCAGCGGGAGTTCGAGCTGGAGGAGCAGGGAGGCAGCGGTGGAGATCAGCGTCTCCTCGCCGGGGCCGAGCGCGGTGAGGGTGCCGTTCGCGCCGGGGACGACGACGATCGCGTTGCCGCCCTCGTCGTCCACGACGATGTGCGCCGTGCCGGAGGGGCCTTCGGCGGTGTGGAGCAGATCGGTGTCCACGCCGGACGAGGTCAGCGTGTGCCGCAGCCGTACGCCGAACTCGTCGGCGCCGACCGCGCCGATCATCGCCACGTCGCCTCCGGCGCGGGCGGCGGCGACGGCCTGGTTGGCGCCCTTGCCGCCGGGGACGGTACGGAACTCCCGCCCCGTGACGGTCTCCCCGTGCTTGGGGGCCCGCGCGACGTACGCGACAAGGTCCATGTTGGTGCTGCCGAGCACCACGATGCCGGTCATGGGCGGAGAGCCTCCTGGGTGAGTCGGGCGAGTTCGTCGAAACCGATGCCGTCGAATCCGACGACGGAGGTGGCGAGCCGGTTCTTCAGCGGAGCCGTCCACCGCTCGGGCAGCCGGCCGGGGCGCCCGGCGAGCAGACCGGCGACGGAGCCGGCGGTCGCGCCGTTGGAGTCGGTGTCCCAACCGCCGGACACGGCGCGGCAGATGGAGCCGGTGAAGTCGCCGTCGGCGTGGGTGAGGGCGGCGGCGAGGAGCGCGGCGTTGGGGATGGCGTGGACCCAGTGGTAGTGACCGTGGGCGGCGTGCAGCCGGTCGACGACGGTGTCGAAGTCCCGGTGCGCGCGGGCGGTCTCGATCGCGTCGCGTACGGCGACGGCGAGGCGTGAGCGCGGGGGTACGACGGCGAGGCCGCTCCTGAGCGAGGCGTGCACGTCGGCGCCGCCGCCCGCCGCGGCGATGGTGCCCGCGACGAACATGGCGCTGTACACACCGTTGCCGGTGTGCGTCAGCGCCGCGTCCCGGTGCGCCTGGGCGGCGGCCGACGCGGGGTCGCCCGGGTGCGCCCACCCGTGCACGTCGGCGCGGATCGCCGCGCCGATCCACT
>NZ_MDCR01000444.1 GCF_001723055.1 Streptomyces niveus | reverse complement strand
TCACTCCTTCGCGCGGCCGTCGTTGCGGGACGGCCGCCATGGGGGTGAGGGAACCAAACCGGAATAGACACCACCTGTCAAGGTCTAGACCAACCGGCGAGTTTCGGTCGGCCACGCTCCAACTGGCCGACGCACGACCGCTGTTCGATGCGGCGAGGCGGGGCATGTCCACCACACCGTTCGAAGCCGGGCAGGTCCACGGCCCGCAACTGGCGCCGGGGCTCAGAGGTGTTGGCCCGGCGACGTCACGGATGTGACGCGATCTCGCCCCCGGCCGGCGTCCCCGCGCGCGGGCGGGGGCAGCCATGACACTGTCCTCAGCGGGCCGGCGGGTCCTGCTCCCTCGCCTGAGCGGGGATGGCGACGGCGCCCGGTTCGGGGTGCCAGCAGTAGCGGACGTCGGGTTCGTTCTCCTCGTTGCCCCGGCCGTCGGTCTTCTCGACCGGGACGAAGCCCTGGCGCTCGTAGAAGCGCCGGGCCGGGCCGTTGATCTGGAACGTCCACAGGGACAGTCCGGCCGGCCGGCGCCGCTTCGCCAGGTCGATCAGACGGGCACCGATACCGCGGCCCCGGTGGTCCGGATCGAGATACAACTGGTCGACGTCCCCGCCCTCGATCACCATCATGCCGACGACCGTTTCCCCGGCGGTCGCCACCCAGGTCTCCTGGGTCGGCAGGACGATGTCGCGGATCCAGGCGTGTACCTGCTGTTCGCTGTGGGGGCGGGTGACGGTCGGGAGGGCAGCCGCGAAGGATCTCAGCCACAGTCCGGAGATGTCGGACGCGTCGGCGGGCACCGCGCGACGGACGACAAGGGTGTTGGTCTGCACAGCGAGCCATCCTGTCATCAATCAGAAATCGACGAACGGTCGACTCCGTATCGCCTTGCGCGCTCGGTTCCTTTCGGAATACGACTGGCACCGCCTCTTGAAGTGAACCCGACAGTGTGTCATATATGTCTAGACCATTGCCCCTTGCTTTCGACGGAGGAGACGATCGTGCGACGGACCCCCACCCAGGTCGCGCTCGTTACCGCTACCGCGCTCACCCTCGTCGCCTGCGGCGGCGGTGACGACAAGGACTCGCAGGCGCCATCGGCCCCGACCGGCCTCAGCGTTCAGGCCGGCAGCGCGCTGTCCGCTCACGTCATGTGGAAGCAGGCCAAGGACAATGTCGCGGTCAGCGGGTACGTCGTGTACCGCGGGAAGGACAAGGTCAAGGACGTTCCCGCCGACACGACGATGGTCGACATCACGGACCTGAAGCCTTCCACCGCCTACTCCTTCTCCGTGCGGGCCAAGGACGCCGCCGGGAATCTCTCACCGCGCAGCGAGGAGAAACCGGTCACCACGCCCGCCGTGACAGCCGAGGACAAGAAGGCTCCGGCGCAGCCGGTGAAGCTGCGCGGCAAGCACGACGGCTCGAAGGGCGCCGAACTCACGTGGAGCGCACCGGACAAGGACGAGGGCATCACGTCGTACGACATCCTCCAGGGCGGCTCGAAGATCCACAGCGTCGGCGGCGGCGAGACCAAGGCCAAGGTCACGGGCCTACGCCCCGGCACCGCCTACTCCTTCACCCTCCAGGCCCGCGACGCCGCCGACAACACCTCGCCGGCCAGCGACCCGGTGAAGATCAGCACCCCGAAGGGGCCTGGCGACGACCCCGACACGGCACCGGTCAGCTTCAAGGTCGAGCGCCACAAGAACGTCAAGGAAGGCGCGTACTACCTCGATCTGTCGTGGCTGCCGCCGGAGGTCGACGGTCAGGTGCCCTCGTACGAGATCCATCTCAACGGGAAGCTGACCACCACCCTGGTCTGGGGCAACAAGCCCCCCGTGGGCAAGACCACCGAGAGCGTCTTCGCGGGCAAGAAGCCCGGCGTCAGCTACAAGGTGAAGATCCGCGCGAAGCTGCCGGACGGCGAATGGGGCAGCTTCTCCCCCGAACTCACCATGGTCACCGGCGAGGCCACCCCCTGACCGAGCCGAGCCTCGGCGGGCGGGCCCGCTTCACCCGTCGGCGCCGCCACCACGAGACACGGCGGAGGCCTCCCGGTCCCGGCCCCGCCTGATCCTCAGCCTGGTCAGCAACGGCCGCCCCCGCCCGCCGTGCGGGACCGGTTCCGCTTCCCGCTCGGCCACGGATGTCCGTGCCGGTTGGGGTGGCGCGAGTTCAGGTGTCGGAGCCGGTTCCAAGGGCGGCGCCGGTTCGGGTGCCCCGACCGGCTCGGGGAGGATGTCGTTCGGGCGGGGCGCCTGGCGGTCCCGCCGGGCGTCGGCCAGCAGCGCGGTCAGGCTGGACCGGTGCCAGCTGATCTCGTCCGGGTCATCCGCGGTCAGCAGCCGCTGTACGACTTCGCGCCCCGCCTCCGACCCCGGCCGGCCGGGCGCGAGGTCCGGCCGCAGCCGGTTCAGAGACGCGCGCTCGTACGGATCCGGCACCAGCTCGGCGAGTTGGAGAGGATCGAGCACGGAACCGACGATCGCCGCCCGCTCCCACCGGTCGTCGCTCTCGTGCAGCAGAAGACCGATTCGGCGGCCACGCCAGTTGCGCGGACGGCAGTCCTCCCCCGCCTTCTCCTCGGCCCCCTCGGCGGTGGTCCCGGAACCGCCGGTCGGCGTCCGCGGCAACCGGCCCCTCAGCAGGCCCGGTTCACCACTCGCGAACGCCCTTAGCTCCTCGGCCAGATAGAGCCAGACGACCGCTCGATACCGGTTGAGATAGAAACGCACCGGCACCAGATACCCCGCACGCGCGAGCCGGGTGAAGCGCCCGGGGCTGATGTCCATCAGGTCCGCGCCCTCGGCCGTGCCCACCGTCCGCACCCGCTCGCGCAGCGCGTCGGGAAAACCGGCCGCCCGCCGAAGCCGCTCGACCTCGCCCCGCGCGACTCTCCGGCGGCCACTCAGGGCCCCGCCGACCGTACGGACATGCCCCAACTGGGTGGCCAGCTCGAACTCGCCCCGCCTCAGGCGCAGTTCCTGTGCCGCCCGACCGGCGGCGAGTGTTTCTGAGATTTCCATGACGGACATCGACGGTCTCCCCTGTGAGTCATTGACTACTCTCGGTGACGACCGTAGCTCCCCGTCAAGAATCCCGCTTGCCCCTGTGGATAACTTCCCCGAGGCCCTCAGGCGTCCGTGACCGCCGTGTGCGTGGGCCCCGACTGCCGCACCGCGATGCCCAGATGCTCGCCGACCCGGTTCACCATCAGAGTCATCTCGTAGGCGATCTGACCGACATCCGCCTCCGCGTCACTCAGCACACACAGACAACTGCCGTCCCCGGCGGCCGTGACGAACAGCAGCGCGTCATCGAACTCGATCATCGTCTGCCGTGCCTTGCCCGCGTTGAAGTGCCGGCCGGATCCACGCGCGAGGCTGTGCAGACCGGACGAGACCGCCGCCAGATGCTCGGCGTCCTCGCGCGCCAGACCCGAACTCGCCCCCGTCACCAGCCCGTCGTTGGACAGCACGAGAGCGTGCCGTATCGGCTCGACCCGACCGGTCAGATCCTCCAGAAGCCAGTCGAGCCCGTCTTCCAACGCCATTCGTGACCACTCTCCCCGTTCCGACAGGTACCGCGCCCTGTGCCCCGTATCTCCCCCGTCGGTCGTCCAGCCTCGCGCACCGACTGCCCACGGGCAAGCGGTCCCCGGCCCTCGGAGCGTCACACGGAACCGGCCGTTCCCGTCGGTCGGAACGATCACCACGGGGCCAGTCCGTATGCCTTCGCAACTCTCCGCCCCGCCACCGACGACAGACCGCTCTCCCTCCACAGCCTCCGGCGCCGAGGTGCCGTTTCCGTCAATTCACCACCGCAACGCCGTCCCTCGATCGAGGCATCTGTCACACGGGAGTGAAACGAACACAGGATTACGGCCACTTTCACGCACGTCCGCCTCATCTCCGCCGCCGACGCGAACTCGCAGTCGAGAATTCGCACCGCTCCCCCCGTTACGACCACTTGATCAGCAGCGTTCATCCAAGGCCCCGCACGTCGACGTCGCACCCGGAGGAACCATGAAGCTCATCCCCCCGCCCCTCGGAGTTCACCGCACGTTCGAAAGACGCTCCGTCTCCACCCGGCCGGCGATGCGTCAGGTTGACGTAAGAGGCGGCGCCGCATGAGGTTGCTGAAACGGCCCAAGCCCGTCGAGAGCGCGGTGTCGGACAGCGAGCGCGAGCTGTTCGGCGGACCGCTGCGCTACGACCTCGGCTGGACCGACCACGAATGGGACTTTCTCGAAACCAGCATGCTGTCCGCCGTACGCGCGATGCCGCGCATGGTCGCGGGCACCCTGCGGCTCGCCTGGCGCACGGACCGGCCCGCGCTGCTGACCGTGGGCGTCGCCGAGGCGGGCCAGGGACTGACGGCAGCGCTGGGTCTGCTGGTCGTCAACTCCGTGCTGGGCTCGCTCCTCGCGGACGGAAGCGCCGCCGACCGTGTCTCCGACGCGGTGCCCGCCCTGATCGCGGGCGCGGTGGTCGCGGTGGCGGGCGCGCTCCTCGCGTCGTGGTCGACATCGGCGGCCGGGCGGCTGGAGCCGAAGGTGGAACGGGCCGCGAACGAGCAGTACTTACACGCCGCGGCCCGGGTGGAGCTGGAGGCCATCGAGGACGGCGAGTTCCGCCGCCTGATCGACACCGCGCAGCACGGTCCCCCGTCGGCGCGGCGGATGGTCGGCGCCTGCGTCGCGAGCATGAACGGCGTCATCTCGCTGCTCGCCGTCGGCGGTGTGCTGACCGTGCTCCACCCGCTGTTGCTGCCGATGCTCCTGCTGATCGCGGCGCCGCGCGGCTGGGGCGCGATGCGCGTGTCCCAGCGACGATATCTGTCGGTGATGGCCTGGGTGGAGCATCTGCGCGCCAGCCGTCTCATCGCCGGCCTGCTGATCTCCCGCTCCGCCGCGCACGAGGTACGGGTGCACGGCGTGGGGCGCTTCCTCCTTCGGCACTACCGCAACATGGCGGAGAGCGCGGAGACCGAGGCCACCCGGCTGGCCAAGGACAAGGCGGCGACCGAACTGCTCGCCGCGGCGCTGTCGGGTGTGGCCGCGCTCATCACGTACGGGGCGATGGCCGCGCTGATCATGTCCGGGCGGATGGAGCTGGCCGTGGCGGGCACCGCCGTGGTCGCCGTCCGCTCGGGTTCGGCGAGCCTGGGCGCTCTCGTGATGACGACGAACTCGCTGCACGAGGAGTCGCTGTACGTACGCGACATGGAGCGCTTCCTTACGGAGGCGGGCAACAGATCCATCCCGTCCGGCGGGCTCCCGCTCCCCGAGCCGACGAAGGTGATCACCCTGGAGGGGGTGTCCTTCAGCTATCCGGGCCGGGAGACGCCCGCGCTCGCCGAGCTGTCCCTGACGATCCCGATGGGCTCGGTGGTCGCCCTGGTCGGTGAGAACGGCTCCGGCAAGAGCACCCTCGTGAAGCTCCTCGCCGGACTGCACCTCCCCGACAGCGGGCGGTTGGCGTGGGACGGCGTGGATGTCGCCGAGGCGGACCGCGAGCAGATCTTCGACCGGGTGTCGCTGCTCACGCAGGACTTCGAACGATGGCCGGTGACCGCCAGAGCGAACATCGAGATCGGCCGGCCCGACGCCGCCGACGGCGACCTGACGGCGGCGGCGCGGTACTCCGGAGCGGACCTGATCGCCGAGACGCTGCCGAAGGGCTTCGACACCCTGCTGGCCCGCGTGTTCCGCGGGGCGTCCGAGCTGTCCGGCGGGCAGTGGCAGAAGTTCGGCCTGGCCCGTGCCCACTACCGGGACGCGCGGATGATCGTGGTGGACGAGCCCACGTCGGCCCTCGATCCGGGCGCGGAGATCGCGGCGTTCGACCGGATCCGGGGGCTGGCCGACGAGCGGAGGGCGGTCGTGCTCGTCACCCACCGAATGTCCGGGGTGCGGTACGCGGATCTCATCTACGTACTGCACGAGGGCAGGCTCGTCGAACAGGGCGACCACGAGAGCCTGTTGGCGGCCGGGGGCCGGTACGCCTCGATGTTCCACATGCAGGCGGAGCAGTACGGGCACGGGGAGGGCGCCGGGACGGGCGTCCCGCACCAGGGCGGATCCGCGCCGAAACCGACCTGACCCGCCGGTCCGTCGTCGGACGCCACCCGTCCCGGCGCCCGACGACGGACGGATCACCGGGCGCGGGCGCCGAGTCGCCTAGGGCGTGTCTTCAAAGTCCCGTCTGGCTCACGNNTTCGCGGACACGCCCTAGGCGACGTCCCGCAGCACATCCCTACGGATGCGCGCGCAGGAGTCGTTGATCAGCCGGGACACATGCATCTGTGAGATGCCCAGATCCTCGGCGATGCCGCTCTGTGTCATCCCGCGGAAGAACCTCAGATAGAGGATCTTCTTCTCGCGGTCGGGCAGCCGGCGCAGCCGGGGCTTGACCGACTCACGGTCGACCACCGCGTCCAGTGCCTCGTCCCGGACGCCGAGGGAGTCACCGAGCGTGGGGCCCTCCTCCACGGCCGTCAGGCTCGCGTCGAGCGACAGCACGCTGAAGCACTCCATCGCCTCGTAACCCAGGCCCACCTCGTCCTCGGTCATGCCGGCGTGGCGCGCGATCTCCTCAACCGTGGGTGTCATGTTCCCGTGCCGCTGGGCCAGTTCGTCGCGCGCGTCGCGGACTCGCGCCCGCAACTCCTGCACCCGCCGGGGCACATGGACGGACCAGAGCCGGTCGCGGAAGTGCCGCTTCAGCTCCCCGGTGATCGTGGGGACGGCGAAGCTCTCGAACGCGGTGCCCCGGTGCGGGTCGTACCGTTCGACGGCCTTCACCAGTCCGATCGCCGCGACCTGCCGCAGATCCTCCAGCGCCTCGCCCCGGTGGCGGAACCTGCCCGCCAGCCGGTCGGCCATCGGGAGCCAGGCGCACACGATCTCCCCGCGCGTCCGGTCCTTCTCGGGCCCGTGCGGCAGTGCGGCGGCCCGCTCGAAAGCCTCGGAGGTGTCAGGCACGTCCTCGTGCCTCACCCGGTAGGCCATCACCCGGGGGGTCATGATGCTCGTCAGCTCCTCGCTCGACGCGGCAGTCGTCACCGGGGAGCGTGTGCCCCTGAACACCCCTGGCAAACAAGGGGTGTTCAGGGACAGCAGGAGCGGGTGCGGGTCCGGCGTCAGCGGTCGCCGTCCGGCTCGGCACCGTGCCAGACGGTCGTGACGTTGCAGAATTCGCGGATTCCGTGGGCGGACAGCTCCCTGCCGTATCCGGAGCGCTTGACGCCGCCGAAGGGCAGCGCGGGATGGGACGCGGTCATCCCGTTGAAGAAGACGCCGCCGGCCTGGAGGTCTTCCACGAAGCGCCGCACGTCCTCGTCGTCGCGTGTCCACACGTTGGAACTCAGCCCGAACGGGGTGTCGTTGGCGACGCGCACCGCCTCGTCGAGGTCGGCCACGCGGTACACGGTGGCCACCGGGCCGAACGCCTCCTCGTGGTGGATGAGCATGTCGGGGGAGACATCCGTAAGGACGGTGGGTTCGTAGTACCAGCCACGGTTCAGCCCGTCGGGCCGCCGGCCGCCGCAGCGGACCATGGCGCCCCGGTTGACCGCGTCGCCGACCAGTTCCTCCAGATCGGCGCGGCCCCGTTCGCTGGAGAGCGGGCCGACGTCGGTGGTCTCGTCCATCGGGTCGCCGACGGTCAGTTTCCGCATCCCCGCGACGAAGCGTTCACCGAACGCGTCGTAGACGTCGGCGTGCACGATGAAGCGCTTGGCCGCGATGCAGGACTGCCCGTTGTTCTGCACCCGGGCGGTCACCGCGGTCCGCGCGGCCCGGTCGATGTCCGCGGAGGGCATCACGATGTACGGGTCGCTGCCGCCGAGTTCGAGTACGGTCCGCTTCACCTCGTCGCCCGCGACGGAGGCGACGGAGCGCCCGGCGGGCTCGCTGCCGGTCAGGGTCGCCGCCGCCACGCGCCGGTCGCGCAGGATGCCCTCGACGGCGTCGGACCCCACGAGCAGCGTCTGGAAGCAGCCCTCCGGAAAACCCGCCCTCCTGAAGAGGTCGTCCAGATAGAGGGCGGTCTGCGGGACGTTCGACGCGTGCTTGAGCAGACCGACGTTGCCCGCCATGAGGGCGGGTGCGGCGAACCGTACGACCTGCCAGAGCGGGAAGTTCCACGGCATGACCGCGAGCACGACGCCCAGCGGGCGGTAGCGGACATACGCGCGTGCGGCGCCCAAGTCCTGGACGTCGGCGGCGGACGGGTGCTCGTCGGCGAGGAGTTCCCGCGCGTGCCGCGCGTACCAGCGCATCGACTTGGCGCACTTCGCCGCCTCCGCGCGTGCGGCGGCGACGGGCTTGCCCATCTCGGTGGTCATGGTGCGGGCGATGTCGGCCTGATCCTCCTCAAGGAGGTCGGCCGCGCGGTTCATCAGCGTGGCCCGGTGGTCGAAGTCCGTGGTGCGATACCGGTCGAAGGTGGCGGCAGCCGCGGCCAGCCGCCGCTCGATCTCGTCGGACCCCAGGGCGTCGAACGTCTTCAGGGTCTCGCCGGTGGCGGGATCGACCGTGGCGATGGGCATGGCACTGTCCTCCTCTGGATCGGTGCTTCGACATTCGCGCGGCAGGGGCGACCCCGCAACGCGGGCGGGACGGGGCCGGGCCGGATGCCGGGCGGCGGGGGATCATGTCCCCATGGCCCACGACCACACGCACGTACAGGAATTCTTCGGTGCCCGGGCGGCGGACTGGGACACGCGGTTCCCGGACGATGGCCCGGCCTACGCCGCCGCGGCGGCCGAGCTGGGGCTGCGCCCCGGCGACAGCGTCCTGGACGCGGGCTGCGGCACCGGGAGGGCCCTGCCGGCCCTGAGGGACGCCGTGGGGCCACAGGGCACGGTGCTGGGCGCCGATCTCACCCCCGAGATGCTCACGGCGGCCGTACGGGGCGGTCGCGACGCGGTCGGCGCCCTGCTGCTCGCCGACGTGGCCCGTCTGCCGCTGCGTGCGGACTGTCTCGACGCCGTCTTCGCCGCCGGACTGATCGCCCATCTGCCGCGGCCCGCCACGAATCTGCGGGAGCTGGCCCGGGTCGTACGGCCCGGTGGGCGGCTGGCGCTCTTCCACCCCATAGGGCGGGCGGCGCTGGCCGCCCGGCAGGGCCGGGAGATCACCCCGGACGATCTGCGCGCCGAGCGCACGCTGGTTCCGCTGCTCGCCGGGGCGGGGTGGCGGATGGACTCGTACGTGGACGAGGACGACCGGTTCCTCGTACTCGCCGTACGGGTGGGCTGAGCCTCCCTGACAGCCGGGGGCACCGGCGCTGTCCGTACCGAGTGCGCGGGGGCGTGAACGGGTATCGAGCCTACGTAGAAGGCGGGCCCGGAGAGTTGTGCGAGAGGTGGAGGCACGATGTTCGACAAGCTGCGCCGGTTGTTCCTGTCGAACCGGACCGCCGCGCCGGTCGTGGAACCGGCCGCGTCGTCCCGGAGCCGGACCCGGCAGCACAACCTCTTCGAGGCGGCCGCCACCTATGTCGCGGCGACCGCCGACGACGACCAGGACCGGATGGACGAGGCGTCCGGCTGGGTCTCTCCCGAAGCGCTGTCCTTCGGGGTCAGCGAGCTGGCGTGCCGGGCCGTGATCGCGCTGGCGCGGGAGCGGGACGAGTCGCCCCAGACGGTGGCGCGCAGCCTCCTGGGACTGCCCGCCGCGTGACGGTGGGACACGGACGCGGCGGGCGTCCGCCAACCTCTCGACGGCCGGGCGGCCGACTGGCTAAGGTGCGCCGACGACCGATCGGACACGACCGATCGAATGGGGAGGTGCCGTGACAGGTACGGATGAATCAACCGATGACGACTCGCTGTTCGTGCTGTCGGCCGTACTGCTGACACCGGCGCAGTTCCCCAGCGTGCTCGGCGACGACTTTCCCGAGGCGTGCGCGGCTCTCGGCCTGGAGGCGTACGAACGCGGGTACGGGCTGGTGCTCGGCCAGGACGGCACCGGCGCCCGCTGGACGGTGGCCGTGGACGACGTGTCGCTGGTCGCCGTGGCGATCGCCGCGTGGGACTGCGGCATGGAGCACGACCTGTCTCCTGACGAACGTACGGTGGTCGCGGCGCTGCCCGGCTGGCCGCTGGCGCTGGCCGTGGCGGCGCCCGGGATCCCCGCGCCGCACGATCCCGAGCCCGAGCCGGGCGAGGACGACGACGGGGCGAGACCGCCGCTCGCACCGCCCGACACGGCCGACTGGGGGTCGGCGCAGCGCCGTCTCGGCGCGGACGAGATCGCGCTTCAGTGGGAGGCGTGGCGCGCCCAGTTCGACTCCGAGGACGAGCAGCGGCGCGCGGACGTGGATTCCACGGAGAACGAAGGCGGCGAGAGGGACGGGAACGGCGACACGGAGGAGGCTCGCGGCGAGAAGCCCGAGCCGGACACCACGGAGAACGGCGGCTCCGGCGGTCCGGACATCCTCCACGAGGGCGTGCGGCGCGTGCTCAAGGAGTTGCACGGCTACCTGGAGTCACCCCCGCCGCTGGGCCGGGTCCGCTCGGGCTTCGCGCCCGCCGGCGCCCGGATGCTGCGGGCCGACGGCCCCGGCTGGTCCCTCGTCGCCAGGACGGACGACATCGCGTACATCCTGCTGGACGACGAACCGAACGAGGTGCTGCCGGTGGGCCGGGGCCCCGAGCTGCCGAAGCTCCTCGAAGCCCTCGACACGATCGCCGTCCGCCCGTTCTGACCGGCCGGACACGCACGAGGCCCCCCGTACGTGTCCGGGACCCTGCCATGGGTCCGGTGTCCGTACGGGGGCTCCCGCGCTGGTCAGCGCCTGGTCAGCGGCCGATCTCCTTGCGCGTGATGCGCTTGAGCCGACGGCGCTGCGACGGGTCGAGCATCAGATAGGCCACGGCGGGCACACCGAGCACCACCAGCAGCGACATCCAGAATCCGATGAATGGAATCAGGAGAAGACCGACGGCCACTCCCCCGACAGCGATCTTTGCCCTAGTCGACATTTTCGACGCCTCCTCCGCGGCCGAAGCCACTTACTGCTGATTGAACGCTCGCACGCGTCCCCCAGTTCCACTATGCGCCGCCCGCGTGCCCGGCGCCCCGGTGAGGGGCGCCCGATTTCGCCGGATCAGGCCGCTTCGCGCAGCGGCGCGCCGACCTCGTGCAGATGTCCGAGCGCCTGACGGTACGAGTCGACCAGGCCCGTTTCCACGTAGGCGACGTCCACCTGCTCGCAGTGGGCTCGGACCAGGGGCTGGGCGAGCCGCAGGTGGGGACGGGGCATGCTCGGGAAGAGGTGGTGCTCGATCTGGTAGTTCAGGCCGCCCAGGAACCAGTCGGTGAAGAACCCGCCCCGGATGTTGCGGGAGGTGAGGACCTGCCGGCGCAGATGTCCCCAGCTCGCGAACTCCTCCTCGGTCGGGATCTTCATGCCCTTGTGGTTGGGCGCGAACGCCATCCCCAGGTGGAGGCCGTAGATCATCTGGTGGATCAGCAGGAAGACGACGGCCTGGCCGACGCTGAGCGTCGTGAAGAGCAGTGCCAGGTAGGCGATGACGTGCACGACGAGCAGTGAGCCTTCGAGGACGCGCTCACGCGGGGTCTGGCGGTTGGTGCCGCGGGAGAAGACGGAGCGGAATCCGTACACCTTGAGGGCGATGCCCTCCAGGGTCGTCAGCGGGAAGAACATCACGGCCTGGTGGCGGGTGAGCCAGCGGCGGAAGCCCTTACGGCCCTCGGTCTGGTGCTGCGCGAAGACGAGGATGTCGGCGCCGACGTCCGGATCCTTCTCCAGATGGTTGGGGTTGGCGTGGTGCCGGTTGTGCTTGTCGTTCCACCAGTCCTGGCTCATTCCGAGCAGAAGATTGGCGTGGAAAAGCTGTACGAGACGGTTCCTCCCGCGGCTGGCGCATATCTGGGAGTGACCCGCATCGTGGGCGACGAAGGACATCCGGCCGAACAGGAGCGCCAGCGGAGGCGCCAGGAACAGCGCCCACCAGGACGGGCCGATCAGCACCAGGCCGGTCACGATCGCCGCGAGCCCGAGCAGATTGACGGCGATACCGCGGGCGTACCAGGCGGTCCGCCGTTCGAGGAGGCCCTGCTCCCGGACCGTCCGCAGAAGGGGCGCGAAGTCGCTGCCGCCCGTGCGGGCGGCAGCGGGGCCGGGATCGGTGGTCTCCGCGACTGCTGCGGGGGCCTGGGGCATGTCGGTCTCCGGTCTGTAGGCCGACGATCGTGTAGATCGTTTAGGTGGGAAAAGGCAGGTTGATATAGGCCGTTCGAGCGGCGCGCACGAAGCTTGATCGCGCCGATCGGGAGAAACGTACGCGGAGTTGGCCCTCCAGGGCCATGCGGCCACCACCCCGAGGCGAAGGGGGTTATTCCCGACTGAGGGGGTGGTGCTGCCTACACCCCTGTCATGGCCCATGATTCTTGTCACCGTCCGGCGCCACCCACCGGCGTTCCGAGCGAGGTACCCTCGGCCGCTCCAACCTCCACTAGTCAAACTTGAGGAATGTGTCATCGCCGTACACAGGCCCCCTGCGGCTACGCCCTCGCAGATCGCCGAACTCGCCCGCTGCCACACGCTTTTCCTGCCCGCCGACCCGGCCCGAGCCGGCCGGATCGCCTTCTGGCACCCGGACGGCGAGGCTCTGCCCGACCTGCTCGCGACGCTTGACTCATCCGCGTCGCGGAACGCGCCGGACCCGACCGAGCCGGCCGCCTGTCACGTCGAGGACCTGACCGTCGTCGGAGACGACGTACGGCTCCGGACCGTCCCGGCACTGTCCCTGCCCGTACGGGACGCGCTGCCCGTGCTGACCCGCGCCAGGACCGCGGCTCACGCCTCGCCCGCGGCGGCGTTCTGGGGCGCCGCGTCCCTGCTCGCCCTCCAGCTCGCCGCGCGCGGCAGACTGCTGCCCGGACTCTCGACCGCCGGTCACGACGCCTGGCGGGCCGGGCCCGTCGCCGCCGACGACCTGGAGCGCATCCGCGCGCTCGCCGCTTCGATGCCGCCCGCCGCGCACGCCGTACCGCTCGACGACGCGACCGCGGGCCCGCTCCTGCTCCCCGACCCGGAACGGCTGCTGCGGCAGTTCCTCGACGCGGTCGCCGACGGCGTCGTACGCACGCCCGCCGCGCCGATCGCCGCCGGATCGCCCGCCTTCGCCGCGCCCGAGCCGGGCCGGCTGCCCGAACTGCGCGGCTGGGCCGCCGATGTGGCGGCCGGGCACGACGCGGGCGTACGGCTGTCGCTGCGGATCGAGCTGCCCGGTCTGGCCGCCGTACCGGACGGTGACGCGCCCGACGGCGGCACCGCCGGATCCGCCCCCGCGTTCCGGGCCGTCCTACAGATGCACAGCGTCAGCGACCCTTCGGTCGTCGCCGACGCCGCCGAGGTATGGGCCGGTACGGGGGCCGGGGACGCCTCGGGCGAGGCGTTCGGGCCCCGGGCCCGGATGGACGCCCTGCTGGCCCTCAGACGCGCCGCACGCGCCTGGACGCCGCTGGCCCCGCTCCTTTCGGCCACGGTGCCCGACGCCATCGACCTCGCCGACGAGGAGGTCACCGAACTGCTCGGGGAAGCCTCTCGCGCCCTGGCCGCCACCGGCGTTCAGGTGCACTGGCCGAAAGCCCTGGCACGCAAGCTGACGGCACGCGCCGTCATCGGCCCGTCGGACGACACGCCGGGCGGCGCTCCGGACGACGAGGACGACACGCGCGGCGGCGGTCGCTCGGAGAAGAGCGAATCGGACCTGCCGTCCTTCCTGTCCGCCGACGCGCTGCTCGCCTTCAACTGGCGGTTCGCGCTGGGCGGTCAGGAGCTGAGCCGCGCCGAGCTGGATCGGCTCGCCGAGGCGACCCGCCCCGTCGTACGGCTGCGCGACCAGTGGGTCCTCATCGATCCCGAGGAGGCCAGACGGGCCCGGGAAAGCCAGGACCGCAAGCTGACCCCCGTCGACGCGCTCGGAGCCGTACTCACCGGGTCAACCGAGGTGGACGGACGCCGCGTCGAGGTGCAGGCATCCGGCTGGCTCGCGGCGCTGCGCGACCGCCTCGCCGACCCGGAGGGCACGGACCACGAGATCGGCCAGCCGACGGCCCTGACGGCGACGCTGCGCGACTACCAGCTGCGCGGCCTCAACTGGCTGCACCGGATGACCTCGCTCGGCCTGGGCGGCTGTCTCGCGGACGACATGGGGCTCGGCAAGACCATCACGGTCATCGCGCTCCATCTGCACCGCCAGAGCGACACGTCGGCCGCGGGGCCCACCCTGGTCGTCTGCCCGACGTCGCTGATGGGCAACTGGCAGCGCGAGATCGAGCGGTTCGCACCTGGCACACCGGTGCGCCGCTTCCACGGCGCGTCGCGCGGCCTGGACGCCCTCGCCGACGGCGAGTTCGTGCTCACGACGTACGGCACGATGCGCCTGGACGCGGCGCGACTCGCCGCGGCCGAGTGGAGCATGGTCGTCGCCGACGAGGCGCAGCACGTGAAGAACCCGTACTCGTCGACCGCCGCTCAATTGCGCACCATCGGCGCCAAGGCACGCGTCGCCCTGTCCGGCACCCCGGTGGAGAACAACCTCTCCGAGCTGTGGGCGATCCTCGACTGGACGACACCGGGCCTGCTCGGCCGCCTCGCGACCTTCCGTACGCGATACGCGCAGGCGGTCGAGGGCGGCGACCCGGGGGCGGTGGAGCGGCTCTCCGCGCTCGTACGGCCGTTCCTGCTGCGGCGCCGCAAGTCGGACCCGGGCATCGCTCCCGAGCTGCCGCCGAAGACGGAGACCGACCGCGCGGTGTCGCTCACCACGGAGCAGGCGGGGCTCTACGAGGCCGTCGTACGCGAGACCCTCGCGGCGATCTCGGCGGCGGACGGCATGGAACGACGCGGCCTCGTCATGAAGCTGCTCACCTCGCTCAAGCAGATCTGCAACCATCCCGCGCAGTTCCTGAAGGAGGACGGGTCGCCGCGTGTCACGGGGCGTTCGGGAAAGGTCGAGCTGCTGGACGAACTGCTCGACACCATCCTCGCCGAGGAGGCGAGCGTGCTCGTGTTCACGCAGTACGTACAGATGGCGCGGCTCCTCGAAGGGCATCTGGCGGCGCGAGGCGTCCCGACGCAGTTCCTGCACGGCGGCACACCGGTTCGGCAGCGCGAGGAGATGGTGCGGCGGTTCCAGGAGGGCGAAGTCCCGGTGTTCCTGCTGTCGTTGAAGGCGGCGGGCACCGGTCTGAATCTGACCCGCGCCGAACATGTCGTGCACTTCGACCGCTGGTGGAACCCGGCCGTCGAGGCGCAGGCGACGGACCGCGCGTACCGCATCGGCCAGAACCGGCCGGTGCAGGTGCACCGCATGATCGCCGAGGGAACGATCGAGGACCGGATCGCCGGCATGCTGGCGCGCAAGCAGCAACTGGCGGACTCCGTCCTCGGCGCCGGCGGCGAGGCGGCACTGACCGAACTGACCGACGACGAGCTGGCCGATCTGGTCGAGCTGCGAGGGAGTGCGCGATGACCGGGACCGACAGCGGTGGGGCCGGCGGCGCCGGTCGCGGTACGGACGGGAACGAGCGCACCTTCGCCGCCCTGCCGCCCGCGCAGGGCCGCGCCTTCGCGCAGACCTGGTGGGGACGGGCGTGGCTGAAGGCGCTCGAGGACACGGCGCTCGACCTGGGGCAGCTCAAGAAGGGACGCAAGCAGGCCCGCGACGGGGCGGTCGGCGCGGTGTCCGTACGGCCGGGGAGGATCACGGCCGTCGTACGGGACAGGGACGGCACGGCGCACCGCAGCGACGTGCTGTTGCAGCAGCTCAGTACGGAGGAGTGGGACCGGTTCCTGGACATGGTGGTCGAGCGCGCGGGGCACATCGCCGCGCTCCTGGACCGGGACATGCCGCCGCATCTTGTGGAGGAGGCGGCGAGCGCCGGGGTGGAACTGCTGCCCGGGATCGGCGATCTGGAGCCGGAGTGCGCCTGCGACGCGTGGGACCTGTGTTTGCACACGGCGGCCCTGTGCTACCAGGTGGCGCGGCTGTTGGACGAGGATCCCTTCGTCCTCCTACTGATGCGGGGCCGGGGCGAGCGGCAGTTGCTCGACGAGTTGCAGGTGCGTTCCGCGCGG
>NZ_MDCR01000443.1 GCF_001723055.1 Streptomyces niveus | reverse complement strand
GCGCCGCTGGCGAGGCTGTCGTGGTTGCCGACGGTCGAGTACCAGGGCAGGGCCAGGCCGGGGCTGCGCACGGGGCGCAGGGCCGCTTCGAGGAATCCCTCGATACGGGGGTAGCCCAGGCGCTTGTCCGCGTCGGGCGCACCGTCCTCCGGGTGCCAGTACATCCGCATCCCCGAGTTCTGCACGCCCTCGTACGCCTGCGGGTCACCGCTGTTGGGCGTGACGAGCCCGCCGCTCATCAGCGTGAGGTACCAGTCGAGTTCGCACAGCGAGTTGTTGTCCGTGTTGTCGCCGGTCGTCATTGCGAAGGCCAGCGGCGCGCCGGTGGCGNNTGCGTACGTACTCGGTGCGCACCGGGTGCTGGACGTCCGTCACATGGAGGTCCGTGAGCTGGACGAAGGAGCTGAGTACCGTACGGCGGTCCTCGCGGCCGGACTTGGCGGACGCGAACTGTTCACGTACAACCCGGCGCCAGCCCGGTCCGTCCCCGAGACGGCGGAAGGTGGCGTTCCCCGCGCGCGGTGTGGCGAGCGATTCGAGCGTGGTGAGGCCGGCGGAGGGGCCGGTGGGGGT
>NZ_MDCR01000442.1 GCF_001723055.1 Streptomyces niveus | reverse complement strand
CCACCCAGCCCGCCGCAGGCGACCCCGCACACAGCAGACGGGGCCGCGCGGAAAAGTTCCGCCCGGCCCCGCCTCCACTCGCTTCGTTCGTTACGCCGGCACGCTCGCCACACCCGGCTCCAGGAACCGCTTGCCGTTCACCCGCTGCGAGACGCCCTCACGGTCCAGGTACGGCGTGATGCCCCCCAGGTGGAACGGCCAGCCCGCGCCCGTCAGCAGGCACAGGTCGATGTCCTGGGCCTCGGCGACGACGCCCTCGGCCAGCATCAGACCGATCTCCTGCGCCACCGCGTCCAGCACCCGTGCCCGCGTCTGCTCCTCGGTCAGCGCCGTGTCGCCCTGCTTGAGCAGCGCCGCGACCTCCGGGTCCAGCTCCGGCTTTCCGGAGTCGTACACGTAGAAGCCCCGCTTGCCCGCCTTCACCACGGCCGCCAGGTTCTGCGAGACCGTGAAGCGGTCCGGGAACGCCCGGTTGAGGGTCTCGGAGACATGCAGACCGATCGCGGGACCGACCAGCTCCAGCAGGACCAGCGGCGACATCGGCAGACCCAGCGGCTCGACGGCGCGCTCCGCCACGTCGACCGGGGTGCCCTCGTCGATGACGTTCTGGATCTCGCCCATGAAGCGGGTGAGGATGCGGTTGACGACGAACGCCGGGGCGTCCTTCACCAGCACCGCGCTCTTCCTGAGCTTCTTCGCGACACCGAACGCCGTCGCCAGCGACGCGTCGTCCGTCTTCTCGCCGCGCACGATCTCCAACAGGGGCAGGATCGCCACCGGGTTGAAGAAGTGGAAGCCGACGACCCGCTCCGGGTTCTTCAGCTTCGACGCCATCTCGGAGACCGACAGCGACGACGTGTTCGTGGCGAGGATCGCGTGCGCCGGGGCGACCGCCTCGACCTCCGCGAACACCTTCTGCTTGACGCCCATCTCCTCGAAGACGGCCTCGATGACGAAGTCCGCGTCGGCGAACCCGTCCGCCTTGTCCAGGACTCCGGTGACCAGACCCTTGTAGCGGTTGGCCTTGTCCTGGTTGATCCGGCCCTTGCCGAGCAGCTTGTCGATCTCGGCGTGGACGTAGCCCACACCCTTGTCGATCCGCTCCTGGTCGATGTCCGTGAGCACGACGGGGACTTCGAGCCGGCGCAGGAACAGCAGCGCCAACTGCGAGGCCATCAGACCGGCCCCGACGACACCGACCTTGGTGACGGGACGCGCGAGCGCCTTGTCGGGCGCGCCCGCCGGGCGCTTGGCGCGCCGCTGGACGAGGTTGAACGCGTAGATCCCGGACCGCAGTTCACCGCCCATGATCAGGTCGGCGAGCGCGGTGTCCTCGGCGTCGTAACCGGCCTGGAGGTCACCGTCCTTCACAGCGGCGATGATGTCCAGCGCGCGGTACGCGGCGGGGGCCGCGCCGTGCACCTTGGAGTCGGCGACGAACCGGCCGCGCTCGACGGCCTGGTCCCACGCCTCGCCCCGGTCGATCTCCGGACGCTCGACGGTCAGCTCACCGCTCAGCACGGACGCGGTCCACAGCAGCGACTGCTCCAGGAAGTCCGCGCCCTCGAACAGGGCGTCGGCGATGCCCAGTTCGTAGACCTGCGCGCCCTTGAGCTGCTTGTTCTGGTTGAGCGAGTTCTCGATGATCACCGTGACCGCGCGGTCGGCGCCGATCAGGTTCGGCAGCAGCGTGCAGCCGCCCCAGCCGGGGACGAGACCGAGGAAGACCTCGGGCAGCGAGAAGGCCGGCAGCGCGGCGGAGACGGTGCGGTACGAGCAGTGGAGCCCGATCTCGACGCCACCGCCCATCGCGGCGCCGTTGTAGTACGCGAACGTCGGCACCGCGATGCCCGCGAGCCGCTTGAAGACGTCGTGGCCGCCCTTGCCGATGGCCAGCGCGTCCTCGTGCCGCTTCAGCAGCTCGACACCCTTGAGGTCGGCGCCGACGGCGAAGATGAACGGCTTGCCGGTCACCCCGACACCGACGATCTTCCCCTCGGCGGCCTCCGCCTCGACCTGGGTGATCGCCGCGTCGACGTTGGCCAGCGACTGCGGGCCGAACGTCGTCGGCTTCGTGTGGTCCAGTCCGTTGTCCAGCGTGATGAGGGCGAACGTGCCCACGCCGCCGGGGAGTTCGAGGTGCCGTACGTGCGCCTCGGTGACGACCTCGTCCGGGAACAGCTCGGCCGCGCCCTTCAGGAGTTCAGCGGTGCTCACTTGTTTCCTCCGTCGAAGTGCGGGTTCTCCCAGACGACCGTCGCGCCCATGCCGAAGCCGACGCACATGGTGGTGATGCCGTAGCGGACCTGCGGCTGCTCCTCGAACTGCCGGGCCAGCTGTGTCATCAGCCGTACGCCGGAGGACGCGAGGGGGTGGCCGTAGGCGATGGCGCCGCCGTACTGGTTGACGCGCGGGTCGTCGTCGGCGATGCCGTAGTGGTCGAGGAAGGCCAGCACCTGTACGGCGAAAGCCTCGTTGATCTCGAACAGGCCGATGTCCTCGATCGACAGACCGGCCTTGGCCAGCGCCTTCTCGGTCGAGGGGATCGGGCCGAAGCCCATGACCTCCGGCTCGACACCCACGTACGCGTAGCTCACGAGGCGCATCTTTACCGGCAGCCCGGCCTCTCGCGCGAACTCCTCGGAGGCGATGAGCGAGGCGGTGGCGCCGTCGTTCAGCCCCGCCGCGTTGCCGGCCGTGACCCGGCCGTGCGGGCGGAACGGCGTCTTGAGCCCGGCCAGCGACTCCAGCGTGGTGCCGGGGCGCATCGGCTCGTCCTCGGTGGCCAGACCCCAGCCGGTCTCGCCGCCCTCGGGGCTGGTGCGGCGTACGGAGATCGGTACGAGGTCCTGCTGGATCTTGCCGTTCGCGTACGCCTTCGCGGCCTTCTCCTGCGAGCGCACGGCGTACTCGTCGGCGCGCTGCTTGGTGATGTGCGGGAACCGGTCGTGCAGGTTCTCCGCGGTCATGCCCATGAACAGGGCGGACTCGTCGACGAGCTTCTCCGACACGAACCGCGGGTTCGGGTCGACGCCCTCGCCCATCGGGTGGCGGCCCATGTGCTCGACACCGCCGGCGACGACGACGTCGTACGCGCCGAAGGCGATGGAACCGGCGGTGGTGGTCACGGCGGTCATGGCGCCGGCGCACATGCGGTCGATCGAGTAGCCGGGAACGGACTGCGGCAGCCCGGCGAGGATCCCGGCGGTACGGCCGATGGTCAGGCCCTGGTCACCGATCTGCGTGGTCGCGGCGATGGCGACCTCGTCGATCTTCGCGGGGTCGAGGTCCGGGTTGCGCCGCAGCAGCTCCCGGATGGCCTTCACGACGAGGTCGTCGGCCCGGGTCTCGTGGTAGATGCCTTTCGGGCCCGCCTTGCCGAACGGGGTGCGGACGCCGTCGACGAAGACGACGTCCCTGACGGTACGAGGCACGATGGCTCTCCTCCAGGGTGCGGTGGCTCTGCGGGCACGCTTGCTTGGATCCTATGCTACTTGCGGGTAACAGCACTGCCCAGGCCGTGTAGATGTTCCGCGGGTCACCCCTTGTTGGGGTGCGGGGCGTTGG
>NZ_MDCR01000441.1 GCF_001723055.1 Streptomyces niveus | reverse complement strand
TCGGGCGGCGGCGGCCCCACGGTGTCCGCCCCGGCCGGGCCCGGCCGGCGCGGCGCGGGCGTGCGCCGGGGCGGTGACGCGGCCTCCAGGACCTCGCGCGCCGGCGGCTGTGTGATCGGCGGTGCCACCTCGGCCCGCGCCGGAGCCCCGCGTACCGCGCCCGCGCCGGGCCCGGCCCCGGAACCGGCCGGGGGCTCCACCGCCACACAGGCCGACACCCCGCCCACGGCCACACCGAGCAGGACCACCGCTGTCGTTCTTCTCCGCCGGGTCACCGCACCCACTCTGCTGACCGCACGGCCCGCCGGGGCCGTAAACCCCGGGGGCGTGACCCGCACGGGTGACGCGGCGGACCCAGGTGTTGCCGACCGGCCGCCCCGGCCACGCCCGTATGCTGCGAGTAAGGGTCCGCAGGTCAGGCCCCCGCGCACCGGCGCGTGCGACCACGACCGCGGCAAGGCGACAGGGAGACCCACGTGAAGGTCGGCTGCATAGGGCTCGGCGACATCGCGCAGAAGGCGTATCTGCCGGTGCTCACCACACTGCCCGGGACCGAGCTGCATCTGCAGACGCGCACCCCGGCCACCCTCACGCGGGTCGGCGACAGCCACCACATCCCCGCCGAGCGGCGCCACGCCGACCTCGACTCGCTGCTCGCCCAGGGCCTGGACGCCGCGTTCGTCCACGCGCCCACCTCCGCCCACGCCGAGATCGTCACCCGCCTGCTCGACGCCGGTGTGCCGACCTTCGTCGACAAGCCCCTCGCGTACGAACTCAGCCACTCCGAGCGGCTGGTGGCCCTCGCCGAGGAGCGCGGGACGAGCCTGACCGTCGGATTCAACCGGCGCTTCGCGCCCGCGTACGCGCAGTGCCTGGAACACCCGCGCGATCTCATCCTCATGCAGAAGAACCGCGTCGGACTGCCCGAGGACGCCCGCACCCTCGTCCTGGACGACTTCATCCATGTCGTGGACACCCTGCGCTTCCTTCTCCCCGGCCCCGTCGAGCACATCGACGTGCGCGCCCGGACACGCGAGGGCCTGACCGAGCACGTGATGCTCCAGCTCTCCGGCGACGGCTTCACCGCCATCGGCACGATGAACCGGATGAACGGCTCGACCGAGGAGATCCTCGAAGTCTCGGGACAGGACACCAAGCGGGCCGTCCACAACCTCGCCGAGATCATCGACCACAAGGGCCAGCCCAGCGTCCGCAGGCGCGGCGACTGGGTACCGGTGGCCCGGCAGCGCGGTATCGAGCAGTGCGTGCTGACGTTCCTCGACGCGGTACGCGCCGGGAAGACCCTCAGGGCCCGGGACGCTCTGCTGACGCACGAGCTGTGTGAACGGGTGGTTCTGGCGGTACGGGCACAGGCCGCCTGAGCGCGCGGGCGCCCTCGGCGGCGCACAGGGCCGCCAGCACGGCCAGCGCGCCGTACAGCGGCCAGTCGCCGTACCGGACGTACGCCGTGGTGCCGCCCGCCAGCGGCAGCTCGTACACGGCGCTCGCGCCGCTGCCCGTGCCCAGCGGTGCGCCGACCCGCTCGCCCTCGGGGCCGTACACCGCGCTCATGCCCGTGAGGGTGGCGTGCACCGTCGGACGGCCCGTCTCCGCCGCCCGCAGCGCCGCCAGCGAGGCGTGCTGCTCCGGCGCCCAGCTGTGCTGGAAGGACGACGTCGAGGACTGCGCCACGAGCAACTGGGCGCCGTCCCTGGCCAGTCGCCGGCTCATGTCGGGGAACGCCGACTCGAAGCAGATCAGCGGACCGATCCGCAGCCCCCCGCGCCCCTCGCCGGGCAGCACCATCACCACCTGGCGGGTGCCGCGCCTGCGGTCCTCGCCCGCCGCCTTGCCCACCGACGTCGCCCAGCCGAGCGCCGAGCGCGCCGGGACGTACTCGCCGAAGGGCACCAGCCGCATCTTGTCGTAGCGGTCGCCCGTCGGACCGTTCGGACCCACCAGCACCGCGCTCTTGAAGATCCCCGTGCGCCCCGCGGCGTCCGTGCCGGACGCGTCCACGTTGACAAGGATCTCGGCGCCGACCCGACGTGACAGCACGGCGATGCGCGCGGCCAGATCGGGGCGGGTGGCCAGATCGTGGCCGACGCTGCTCTCGCCCCACACCACGAGATCGACGTCGCGGCCGGCCAGCGAGCGGGTCAGCTCCTCGCTGTGGTCGAAGCGCCGCTCGACGCTGTCGGGCCCGCCGAACACGCCCGGCTGGACGACGGCGACGCGCGCCTGCCCCGAGTGCTGCGGGCGCGGCACCCATAGCCACGCGGACGTCACGGCGACGGCGGATGCCGCGAGTCCGCTGACGGCGACCGTACGGGCCGCGGACACCGTCAGCAGGACGGTCAGGGCGGTGTTCACGGCGACCACCAGGAGGGTCACCAGCCACACGCCGCCCACCGAGGCGAGCCGCAGCGCGGGGGCGACCTCCCACTGGCCCGCGCCCAGCAGCCCCCACGGACCGCCCAGGCCCTCGAACGACCGCGCCGTCTCGATCATCAGCCAGCCCGACGGGACCACGGCCAGCGCGGCGGCCGTACGCCGGGGTGACGGGCGCCCGCCGAGCATCCGGCGCACCAGCCAGCCCCACGGCGCCCACAGCAGCCCCAGCAGCCCGGCCAGCACCAGGGTGAACACATGCAGGCTCGGCAGCAGCCAGTGATGGACGGCGAGCATGAAGCCCAGCCCGCCGAGCCAGCCGTCCAGGGCCGCGCGGCGGCCCGTCGGAGCCGCACGCGTCAGCAGCATCCAGGGGACGAGCGCGGCGTACGCGAGCCACCACAGGCCCGGCTCGGGGAAGGAGAGCGCGGGCAGCGCGCCGGCGCTCACGGCGGCGGCGCCTCGCCACACCGGGGAGGTGGAGCGGCGGGCCCAGCTCTCCCGGTCGGCCGGAACCCGCATACCGCGCCTCCTCGTGCCGCCCGCCGCACCGGTCGCTCCGGCGGGGGTGCTCCCCGATCAGTCTGCGGGAGACGGGACGGACGGCAACAGGGCGCCTGCGGACACGCCCTACGAGGCGTCGGCCCCGCGCCGGGCGCGCTCCCGCGCCACGACACTGTGCAGCCGCCAGCCGTCGTCCGTGCGGGAGAGGCCGAACGTGTAACGGCTGACGACGGTGGTCACCTCGCCGGACTCCGGGAACAGCGTGGTCAGACAGTCGGCCCGGGCCTCGGCGCGGTCGCCCGGGAATCCGCCGCCGTCCTGGACGGTCAGCCGCCGGTTGCCGATCAGGTGCTGGCGTACGGGGAAGGGGCCGAGCACACCCGCGAGCCAGTCGGCGACCTCGGCGGCCGGCCCCTCGATGCCACCGGCGCCGCGGTGGTCGGCGCGCCCGTCGGGTGTGAAGAGGGCGAGCAGGGCGGGCCAGTCGGAGTCGTCCAGGGCCATCGCGTAACCGCTGATCACCTCGTCGACGGCCAGTTGGTCCATCACGGTCGCGAGATCCACACGCTGCGTCATCGGGTCAGTCTCCGGCAGCGAAGGCCCCAGGCCAAGGCCTGAGCGGATCTGTCGATCATCCGGTCCATGAGATCGGCCGGTATCGCTCTCCGTGACCGGTCGTTCACGCGGGCAAGCGGCACCCGGCCACGGCAAAGGCCCGGCCACGCGGTGACACCGCGCGGCCGGGCCTGATCTGGCATTCGACGCGCGCCTTCGCGCGTGGGAGCCGGGTGGGCCCCCGGACGGGCTCTAGGGCCTGTCCGCGAAGTCCCGTCTGGCTCACGACGCCTGGCACGCACGCTCTCCCCCGTAGCCCTTCGGGCACGGGAGGTGCCCCCTGCGTTGTCGGACTCGACCGAGTACGGCCGGGCCATCCACAACGCCGATCCTCCGCCTTGCGATCGCACGCACCAGACGCCGCGAGCCCCGCCCTACGGGCGGACGACGCTACTTCGCGGACACGCCCTAGGTGTTCTGTCCTGGG
>NZ_MDCR01000440.1 GCF_001723055.1 Streptomyces niveus | reverse complement strand
CGGGCCCCGCCCCGTTTCCTCCCACCACCCCCTACCGGGGGGATACCCGATCGGCGCGCCGCCCCGGGCGGGCTATGCTCGTGGATGACTCGTCAGGGGCCGTTAGCTCAATTGGCAGAGCAGTGGACTTTTAATCCATTGGTTGTGGGTTCGAGTCCCACACGGCCTACCACTAAGCCCCTGCTCAGCGTGCAGCTGAGCAGGGGCTGACGTCATCTCGGGGGACAAGTCGGGCGCCGTCTGCCGGTGCATCCCCGGCCGGGGACGGGGATGCACCGGCCGGCGCGGTCTCAGCGGGCGACGGTGTACGGCTTCAGGGTCGCTGGGTCCACGAACACCAGGAACGGGTCCCCGTACGCCCGGTCCCGCATCAGCCCGTGCCGCTTCCGTGGCGCGGGCGCTGCCGCCTTCTCCGCCTGGTACCGGGCGGCCACGGTCGCGTACCGCGGGTCTGTCCACTCCATCGGATCACCTCTCCCGGTTCCCCAACGACGGTACGGACGCCGGGCAACGACGTAATCGGAACGGTCAGTTCGGTCCGCTCGGCCCGTCGCCCTCACCGAAGCCGGCGCAGCTGCCCTCGGGGCCGCCTGGGGAGTGCTGGCACGACGCGGCCACGGGGATGCTGGTGTCGCTCGAGCCGCTCCACAGCTTCGGGTCGGGTACGTATCCGGCGGCCTCGATGGCGGCCCGCGTGGCGAGCAGGACGTTCGGATCGAGGCGGTCAGGTCTGGCGCAGACCTACACCGCTGAGGCGGTTGCCGTGCAGACACACGAACGGGGCCGTGTCCACCGTCTCGCGACCCTCTCGGATTGCCAACTGCGCGGTGGCGAGGCCGAGCTGGCAGCCGCGACGGCGGGCACGATGCTCGACACGATGGAGGGAATGGAGTCGCAGCGGCTGCGAGACCGTCTCGTCAAGGTCCGACGCTCGCTTGTGGGCCTACAGAGCCGGGCAACGGCCGACGGCGTCGGGCGGATCGACGACACCCTGCGCATCCCTGTGTAGCCGGGCGTTGCTGGGATGGGGGCACCCCCAGTGAGAGGTCCTGATCATGTCGGAGTGGAAAAACCTCGGTGAGCGCACCATGTACGAGAACCGGTGGGTCACCGTGAACATGGCCGACGTCGAACTCCCCGACGGCCGTCACCTCGACCACACCGTCATCCGCCTGCGCCCGGTCGCCGTGGCGGCCGTCGTCAACGAGCAGCAAGAGGTGCTTCTCCTCTGGCGACACCGCTTCATCACCGGGGCGTGGGGCTGGGAACTTCCCTCCGGCGGCACGGGAGAAGGGGAAGACCCGGCAGCGGCAGCAGCGCGCGAATTCGAGGAAGAAACCGGTTGGCGGACCGGACCGATGCAACTGCTGCTCACCGTCGATCCGCAGCCCGGCATCTCCACCTCGCACCACCGCGTGTACTGGTCGGATCAGGCTGAGCAGGTCGGCGCCCCTGCGGACGACTTCGAGTCGGCGCGACGGGAGTGGGTGCCGCTGCGCAAGGTGCCCGAGCTGGTGGCGACCGGGAAGATCCGCAGCGCCGTCGCCGTCGCCGGCCTTCTGCTCCTCCACCACCGTCGTCTCGCCTGACTCTGGACGCACGAAAGGGCCTCCTGCCCGGTCCGAAGGCCAGACAGGGGTGCAGTTCGGGCACGTGGCGCCGGTGTCGTGGCGGTTTCCGGGGCGCCGTCCCGCCCGGCAGGGGGTGTGTGCGGCGCCCGTACGATCTCGGCGGAGCAAGCAAGTCGGACGACATACGGGGGAGTACTCATGCAGTGGGCAGCGCGTCAGGAGTTCGAGCGCAGGGCCGGGTGGCAGCAGGGTTGGGGGGTCGGGCTCATGGTGGTGGCGGCGGCGCTGTTCCTGTGGCTCGGCTACCTGTTGCTGATTCCGTTCACCGTGCACCACTACCACGATGAGATCGAGTGCGAGGCGCCGGTGTTCTACAGCAGCGAGCGCACCTCGTACAGCGAAGGCGCGGCAGGGCGGTGCAGTGCCGCGCGGGACTGGCCCGAGTTGCTCGGGGTCGGGGTTCTTGCCGTACCGCCGGCCGTCGTGGGTGCGGCGTTGTTCACCAGCGGGAGCGCACGCCGGCGGGCGAGTGCCCATGTCTTCCAGGTCCTGGAGATGCGGGACTCCGAGGAGCGCGCCCGGAACAAGACGAGGCCGAAACTCTGACTCCGCCGGGTCAGTGGGCGGCTTCGGCCGTGGCTTTGAAGTCCGTCAGCCAGCTCTTGAGGCCCTGACTGAGGATCTCCGTCGCGGCCGGGACGTTCGCCTCGACCTGGGGGCCGGTCGCGACGAGAGGGGCGATCGTGGGCATGGTGTGCCGCCTTTTCTCAGTTCAAGATCCGTGGGGTTACGGGTCTGTCTCAGGGGGTCGTGGTGGCGAACGGACGTGCGGTGATGGCCGGAACCGGCGTTCGGGCCCGCCCTGGGCGGGTTGTGGGCCGTTGGGCGGGGCGTTGTGGCCCGGGATGCGTGTAACAGCAAGGTATTAGCGGGCGGTTGGGAGGAACGGCCGACCGGTTGAGGCGGGTCCTGGTGTTCAGAAACCGCGGCTCGCAGTGAGTGGCCGGGCCCCGGATCCCCAACCGATGAGGAAGAAACGATGCGCGTTCGCAAGCTCACCTTCGCCGCCCTGGCTGTTGCCGCGACCCTCTCGCTCACGGCGTGCAACGACGAGGATCTGACGGGGCAGGGTGATCCTTCGGCCGCGTCGACCGCGTCTCCTTCGGGCGGTTCGGGCTCGGACAGCTCGAACGGTTCGGAGAAGGCCGGCGGGCAGCAGGGCGCGGGCTCCGAGTCCGGCTCCGGTGGCGGTGGGGCGGAGAAGTGCCGTACCGACGACCTGGACATCAGCGCGACGGACGGCACGATCGGCGGCGACACCGAGGGCACGGTCGTGGTGGAGTTCAAGAACCTCGGCGGGAAGGACTGTGTGCTGGCCGCGTACGCGGGTGTCGACCTGAAGACCGGTTCCGGGTCGCTGTCGGCGGAGCGTACGGGGCAGGAGGCGGACACCACCGTCCTCAAGGACGGGGAGTCGACGTTCTTCGGTGTCACCTACCCGATGAACGACTCCGGCGGCTCCGGTGTCAGCGTCAGCGCGCTCCTGGTGACCCCGCCCAACGAGACGAAGTCGTTCTCCGTCGAGTGGCCCGGCTCCAACACGCTGCCCGTCACCGACGGTTCCGGCTCCTCTGTGAAGGTCGGCCCGATGGGCAGTGCCGGACAGGGCGGCGAGAGCTGACCCGTACGACTGCCACCGACTCCGCGCGCCCCGACCGGTTCACGCCGGCCGGGGCGCGGTCATGTCCGGGGCGGGTCGGGCACGATGACGACCTTGCCCGCGACCGTACGAGACGAGTGTTCCGCCCCCTCGATCTACCGCCACTTCCCGGACCAGCCCGCCATCATGCTGGCCGTGGTGCGCGACGCCTTCGCGGATCTGGACCAGCAGCCGCGTACCGCGATGGACGCCGCGGGCGACGAACCCCGCGCGCGGCTGACGGCCTCGTGCCACAGCTGTCTGGAGTTCGCCCTGGCGGAGTGTGTCGCCGCTCGGTCTGCACGGCCTCGCCCACCGGAGGGCGGTCTCGCCCGCGTTCCGCTGGCCGTCCGGCATCGCCGAACGTGTCATCACCGCGCTCGCGCACTTCACGGACGGCGGCGCCGGCCGGGGACGGTGACAGGCGCCGCACCCTGCCCTCAAGGCCCGCGCGGCCAACTCACCGCCTGACCCTGGACACTTGATCAATCCCGGTGTGCGGCGGGAGCGAAGTGGACAGACGTGGGGGAAGACCGATGAGGCTCTGCTTTCTGGTGGAGGAGCAGTACCGGTACGACGGGATGCCGGTGGATGTGATCGGCCGGCTCACGGCGTGGGGGCACCACGTGGACGTCCTGCGGCCCGGCACCTCGCTGATACGTGTCTCGGAAGCCGTGCGCGCGGGCAGCCACGACGCCTGGATCCTCAAGACCGTGTCCGGCGGCCCCGGTCTGACACTGCTGGAGGCCGCGGCCGCCGCCGGACTCACCACCGTCAACGACGCCCGGTCCATCCGTGGCGTACGCGACAAGGCGCTGGCCGCGGCGATCGGGCGCGGCGGCGGGCTGCCGGTGCCCGTCACCTACGCCGCCGCGCGTCCGGAGGCCCTGGCGGAGATACCCCGCGGCGAGTATCCGCTGGTGGTCAAACCCGCCGACGGGAGTTCCGGCCGGGCCGTACGGCTGGTGGACTCGCCCGACCTGCTCATGCGCATGCGGGACCGGCTGGCGGGCGAGGGAATGCTGATCGCCCAGTCGTACGTGCCGAACTCGGGGACCGATCTCAAGGCGTACAGCGTCGGGGGACAGGTGTACGCGACGGAGCGTTGCTCGCCCCTGCACCCCGAACGCGCCTTTCCCGAGCGGCGGGTGCCGCTGGCCGCCGAACTGGCCGCCCTCGTGGCCCGGGCCGGGGCGGTGTACGGCCTTGATCTGTACGGCGTGGACATCCTGCTGGGGCCCGACGGGCCGGTGATCGTCGACGTGAACGACTTCCCGAGCTTCCGGCAGGTCCCGGACGCCGCGTCGCTCGTCGCCCGAGCCATCCTGGACCGGGCCCGTACGGGTGGCGATCTCACGGCCCCGGCCGTGAAGGTTCCGGTTCCGGTACGAGCGGGGGAGACCGGATGAGGATCGGCGTCATCGCCTCGGGAACGCGCCATCCCGTCCTGGACGCCATGGCCGGTCTGCTGGCACCCGCCCACCATGTCGGCTGGATCGACCCCGGACATGTGACGGATCCCAACGGCCCGCCCGCCGACATCTATCTCCTCAAGGCCAGAACCCGAGCCGCGCTGACCCTGGCGCGGACGCTGGAGGACCGGGGCGCCCCGGTCGTCAACTCGGCCGCGGCCACCGGGCTCTGCCAGGACCGTACGGCCATGGCCGCCCTCGCGCACAGCGCCGGCCTGCCGTTCCCCGAGACCACGACCTTCCCCACGCTGGGCGGGCTCTCCGACACGGCGACGGACCTCACCCGTCCGCTCGTCGTCAAGAGCCGCCACAGCCGCCGGCACGATCTGGTCGCGCGCGTCGACAGCGCCGTACGGCTCCGCGCCCTCGCCGCCGACTGGGCCCAAGAACCGGTGGTGGTACAGCCGTTCGCCGACAACAGCGGCCAGGACCACAAGCTCTGGGTCGTCGGCGACCGGGTCTTCGCCGCGCTGCGCCCCTCGGAACTGGCGAGCACCGGCCGGGGACCCACCGTCTCCCTGCCCCTCGGCGAACTGCCCGCCGGCTGGATCGACCTCGTCCGCGAGGTCGGTGCCGTCTACGCACTCGACGTGTACGGCGTCGACATCGTCGACACCGGCGACGGCACCCCGCTCATCGTGGACATCAACGCCTTCCCCGGAATCCGCGACCAGGAAGGCGCACCGGAGACACTCGCCGCCCTCGTGCTGCGTACGGCGACGGGCGACCGGGCGCGGGCTACGGGTGCGCCCCCGCCCTCGTGACCGAGGGCCGTGCACGGGTCGGGTTCAGGACCCGCGCACGATCATCTTGCCGGTGTTCCCGCCGCGCAGCATGGACAGGAACGCGTCCACGATCCGGTCGAAGCCCGTCACGACGGTCTCGTCCAGGGCGAGTTGTCCGCTGACCAGGCGCGGTACGGCGAACTCGTACAACTCCTCCCGCACCTCCTGATGGTTCCGCACCAGGAAGCCCTCCATCCGCAGGCTTTTCTCCACCACGTCCGCGTGGTCGAAGCGCACGGGCGGCGCGTCCGGGGTGTTGTACTGGCCGACCGTGCCCACCCGTACCACCCGGCCGTGGTCGCGCAGCGCGCCGATCGCCGCGCCCAGGTGGTCGCCGCCGACGTTGTCGACGTACACGTCGATGCCGGCCGGCGCCGCCTTCGCCAGGAGGTCGGCGACGGGGCCGGCGTGATAGTCGAACGCCGCGTCGTAGCCGACCCGTTCCGTCAGATACGCGACCTTCTCCGGTGTGCCCGCGCTGCCGACGAGCCGTCCCGCGCCCATCAGCCGGGCGAGCCGCCCGGTGGCCGTACCGACGCCACCGGCCGCCGCCGAGACGAACAGGTCTTCCCCTGCGCGGAGTTGGGCGATCCGGGTCAGTCCGACGTACGCCGTGAGGCCGGTCCCGCCGAGGATGCCCAGATGCGCGGAGAGGGGAACGCCGTCGTGGTGCGGGAGGCGGCGCGCCTCGTCGGGGCGTACGACGGAGTGCGTGC
>NZ_MDCR01000044.1 GCF_001723055.1 Streptomyces niveus | reverse complement strand
CGCCCAGCCTCCCCCGCCTCCGGCGAACCACCCGTCGCCGGCCCCACGATCAGCTCGTCCCCCGCGCGGTCCACCCGCACCGTGTCACCGTCCACGACCTCACCCGCGAGGATCTCCTTCGCCAACCGGTCGCCGATCGCCGTCTGGATCAGCCGCCGCAGCGGCCTCGCGCCGTACGCCGGGTCGTTGCCCTTGTCCGCGAGCCACGCCAGCGCCTCCGGCGTGATGTCGAGGGTGAGCCGGCGGTCCGCCAGACGCTTCGCGAGAAGCGCGATCTGGAGGTCGGCGATGCGGGCCAGCTCCTCCTTGGAGAGGGCCGAGAAGACCACGAGGTCGTCCAGCCGGTTCAGGAACTCCGGCTTGAACGCGGTCCGTACGGCCTCCAGGACCCGCTGCTTCTTCGTCTCCACCGACGGGACCGGGTCGACCAGGTACTGACTGCCGAGGTTCGAGGTCAGGATCAGGATGGTGTTGCGGAAGTCCACCGTCCGCCCCTGCCCGTCCGTGAGGCGGCCGTCGTCCAGCACCTGGAGCAGGATGTCGAAGACCTCCGGGTGCGCCTTCTCGACCTCGTCCAGCAGGACCACGCTGTACGGTCTGCGGCGCACGGCCTCGGTGAGCTGGCCGCCCTCCTCGTAGCCGACGTAGCCGGGGGGCGCCCCGACGAGGCGGGCGACGGAGTGCTTCTCGCCGTACTCGCTCATGTCGATACGGACCATGGCCCGCTCGTCGTCGAAGAGGAAGTCGGCCAGCGCCTTGGCCAGTTCGGTCTTGCCGACACCGGTCGGTCCGAGGAAGAGGAACGAGCCGGTGGGCCGGTCCGGGTCGGCGATGCCCGCGCGGGTGCGGCGTACCGCGTCCGAGACCGCCTGGACGGCCTCCTGCTGCCCGATCAGCCGGCGGCCCAGCTCGGCCTCCATACGGAGGAGCTTGCTGGTCTCGCCCTCCAGCAGCCGCCCGGCCGGGATCCCCGTCCACGAGCCGACGACGTCGGCGATGTCGTCCTCGCCGACCTCGTCCTTGACCATGGTGTCCTTGGCGGCCTCCTGCTCCGCCTCGTCCGCCTCCGCCAACTCCTGCTCCACGGCCGGGATCTCGCCGTACAGCAGCTTGGACGCCGTGTCGAGGTCCTGGTCGCGCCGCGCGCGCTCCGCCTGCCCGCGCAGCTCGTCCAGCTTCTCCTTCAGCTCACCGACGCGGTTGAGGCCCTGCTTCTCCTTCTGCCAGCGCGCGTCCAGCCCGCGCAGCTCCTCCTCGCGGTCGGCGAGGTCGCGGCGCAGCTTCTCCAGACGCTGCTTGGACGCGGGGTCCGACTCGTTCTTCAGCGCCATCTCCTCCATACGGAGGCGGTCGACCGTCCGCTGGAGTTCGTCGATCTCGACGGGCGAGGAGTCGATCTCCATACGGAGGCGGGACGCGGCCTCGTCCACGAGGTCGATGGCCTTGTCGGGCAGGAAGCGCGAGGTGATGTAGCGGTCGGAGAGCGCGGCGGCGGCCACCAGCGCCGCGTCCGCGATCTGGACCTTGTGGTGGGCCTCGTACCGGCCCTTGAGGCCGCGCAGGATCGCGATCGTGTCCTCGACGTTCGGCTCGGCGACCAGCACCTGCTGGAAGCGCCGTTCCAGCGCGGCGTCCTTCTCGATGCGCTCGCGGTACTCGTCCAGGGTCGTCGCGCCGACCATGCGCAGCTCGCCGCGCGCCAGCATGGGCTTGAGCATGTTGCCCGCGTCCATGGCGGAGTCGCCGCCGGCGCCCGCGCCCACGACGGTGTGCAGCTCGTCGATGAAGGTGATGATCTGCCCGTCGCTGTCCTTGATCTCGGACAGGACGGTCTTCAGCCGCTCCTCGAACTCGCCCCGGTACTTGGCGCCCGCGACCATCGCGCCGAGGTCGAGCGAGACCAGCTTCTTGTTCTTCAGGGACTCCGGCACGTCCCCCTTGACGATGCGCTGCGCGAGTCCTTCCACGACGGCCGTCTTGCCGACGCCGGGCTCACCGATCAGTACGGGGTTGTTCTTCGTACGGCGCGACAGCACCTGCACCACACGGCGGATCTCCTGGTCCCGGCCGATGACCGGGTCCAGCCTGCCCTCGCGCGCGGCGGCCGTGAAGTCGGTGCCGAACTTCTCCAGGGCCTTGTACTGGCCCTCCGGGTCCGGCGTGGTCACCCGGCGTCCTCCCCTTGCCTTCTCGAACGCGGCCTGCAACTTCTTCGCACCGGCCCCCTGCCGGTCCAGCACCTCGCCCGCCTTGCCGCCCTCCGCCGCGATCGCGATGAGCAGGTGCTCGGTGGAGAGGTAGTCGTCGCCCAGCTTCTTCGCCCGCTTGGCGCCGTCGGCGATGACGGCGAGCAGCGCGCGGTCGGGCTGGGGCGGCGCGACGGTGGTGCCCCGGACGCTGGGCAGCGCGGCCAGCAGCCGGTCCGCCCCGGACCGTACCTCGGCCTGGTCGGCGTCCACCGCCACGAGCAGGTCGGTGACGTTCTCGTTGTCCTCGCCCTCGAGCAGGGCGAGGAGCAGGTGCGCGGGGGTCAGGTCGGCGTGGCCCGCCGACACCGCGCGGTCGGTGGCGGCGTTGAGCGCGGCCTTGCTCTTGTTCGTCAGCTCGGCGTCCACGTGCGGTCTCTCCTCCTTGGCGCGGGGCCTGTCCCCGTAAGAACCTGACTCACCTGACGTACGCAAAGTTGAGTCTATTCCACTCAAGCACGACCGCAAGCACGACTCACGCCTGGAGGAGGCACACCGGCGGCCGGGACCAACTCCCGCCACGCCGCACCTTCGAGGCCATTACGCGCCTATTCTTCCGGCATGGCCCAAGACGTACGCGATCCCGACGCCGACTATCTCGCCTTCTGGCGGGAGCGGCATCTGTGCACCCTGACCACCCTCCGGCCGGACGGCACGCCCCACGTGGTGCCGGTGGGTGTGACGTACGAGCCGGAGACCCGGTTGGCACGTGTCATCACCGGCAAGCACTCGACGAAGGTCGCCAACATCCTGGCCGCGGGCCCCGACGGCGCGCGGGTGGCGGTCTGCCAGGTCCACAAACGGCGCTGGGCGACCCTTGAGGGCCTCGCCACGGTGCGCACGGAGGCCGACAGGGTGGCGGACGCGGTAGGCCGTTACGCGGCCCGCTACGAGCGCACGCCGGGGCCGAACCCGGACCGCGTCGTCATCGAGATCGCCGTCGACCGCGCGCTCGGCAGAGGATGATCCGCGGCGCACGGCCGCACGGCCGCCGGCCACGCCGGCCCGCACGCGGGCAGCACAGCGGCGCCATCGCGTTTCAGGTCCACGATGGCGCCGCTGTGTGGGGGAAGTGCCGGAGCGATCTACTACGACGGGGGAATCGCTCAGGCACTGCGGGGGGTGGCGGAAATGGTTTGTGGTTCAACCAGCTGGTGGTCACGCTGGTCGAGATTAACGAAAATCATGTCGTACCGAATCGCGCAGCGCACGGGCTGCGGCGCCCCCCTGGGCTTCCTCAGGCACCGGTACGCGCGGACGTCCTCGTCCTCCTCGCGGACGACGACCACAGGCTCTCCGAACAGGGTGACCATCAGCGAGTCACCACGGTGTGGGATCGCCGTGACGAGATCGATGAAGTGCCATCCGGACCGGTAGGCCGAGGCCATCTCACGCCGAAAGACCCTGTCGTCGGGCGGGACAGTCATGCGCCCAGGTCCACCGGCGCGCTCTCCCACGTGGGCTCACCGGGCGCCGCCTGCACTGAGTGCGCCGGCTCGGATTCCCAAGTGGGTTCACCGTTCACTGCGACAATGCCGAAAGCAGCCGCAGCAACAGCAAGTGCGCAAAGTGTGCGAACCATCCTCTTCATGGACGATCTCCACCCCATTCTGATCACTATCCCTCCCCCCGCGTCTAAGACGATGGCCCACACGGCACGCAACCACCAGCGAGCACGGGCATCATGTTCCTGTAATTCAGGACCCTGAGGGGGTGGCAAATGCAGTCAAATAGGGCTACTTCCGGGCACAGGCACAGGCCAGGCGAACTATGCGAAGCAGGGAAAAACCTCTACGCCGCAGCTCTGCGCTCCGGCCGACTGGCCCGATCTGAGGCGGAATCGGCACCCTGCCTGCTCGACCTGGCGCTGCTGCACCCAGACCCCGACGACGCCCAGTGGCTACGTCCCGTACCACCGGCGATCGCACTCAACCAGCTCACGCATCCCATCGAGCGTGAGATCCAGGAGCGCCGGCAGATCGCGATCTCGCTGGCCGACACCTTCGAGCCGTTCATGACCCTCACGGCCATGGACCCGTCGACGACGCACGCCATCACCGTGCTCGAAGGGCTGAGCCTGATCAACACCACGCTCGACCGCCTCACGGCCGAGTGCACCGAGGAACTGCTGACCGTCCAGCCCGGCAGCGGACGCCGGCCCGACACCCTGGAGAAGGGCCTGGAGCGGGTGGCACCGCTGCTCAGCAACGGCGTGAAGATGCGCACCCTCTACCAGCACACCGCCCGGCATCACCCGTCCACGCTGGCCTTCGTGGAACACGTCACGCCCTACGGCGCCGAGGTGCGGACCCTCGAAGAGATCATCGAACGGCTGATCATCGTCGACCGAAAGGTGGCACTGGTTCCGGCCCGCAGCGACCGCCGGATCGCCCTGGAACTGCGCCACGAGGGTCTGGTCCAGTATCTCGTCGGAGTCTTCGAGCAGTTCTGGCTCCACGGCACCCCTTGGGACGAGCAGTTGTCGTACGCGCCCGAGATCGACGGCATCACCAGCACCCAGCGGTCCATCGCCAAGCTCCTGATCGACGGCCACGTGGACGAGGCGATCGCCCGCCGGCTCGGCATGAACGTCCGCACCTGCCGGGCGCACATCGCCAAACTCAACACCACGCTCGGCAGTGGCAGCCGTGCCCAACTCGGCTATCTCATCGCGCAGTCGGGAATCCTGGACCACGGCCACTGACACGGACTTCCCTTCCCTCCGTACGCCGTTCACACAGGGAAGGGAAGCCGTGACCGCAACAAGGGGAGAGCGGCCACGGCCGGGATGTGATCAGGGAGCTGGCTACTCCCAACCACCAATGACGATCCCCGACTAGCTAGAGTCCCACCACCGCCATCTTCCTGCATTGCAGAAAAAGGGGGGTACCCAAGTGGCAGGAACCTGGGCAAAGTTGACGCATCCGCATGGCGATCGGGAGCTGTGCGACGAAGCCTTACGGCTCTACAGCGAAGCCCTGCGCGACGGCAGGATCAGCCGCGACGCGTTGACGGCCGCCCCGTGCCTGATGGGCATGGCGCTGCTCCATCCGGACCCCATGGACGCCTCCGTGCTGCGGCCCGTACCTCCGTCGGCCGCGCTGGCGCATCTGCTGCTGCCCATCACCCGTGAGATCCACGAACGCGTACGGCTGACCACCGCCCTTGCCGACTCCCTGGCCCCGCTGACGGCCGTGCCGAGCGGAGACCCCAACCTCTCCATAACCGTCCTCGAAGGAATGCCGCTCATCGTCTCCGTACTGAGCGAGTCGTCGGCAGCCGCCACGTCGGAGATCCTGACGGCCCAGCCCGGCGGCAACCGGACGAAGACATCCATGGAACAAGGGCTCAGGAACTCCCTCGCGGCCATCGAACGGGGCGCCCGGCTGCGCCACATCTACCAGCACCCGGCCCGCTACAACCCGCACCTCAAGGACTACATGACGCGGGTGCCGGCCGGCTGGCTGGAGGTGCGCACGGTCGAGCAGACCGTCGAGCGGCTGATCATCTTCGACCGCGAGATGGCCCTCATCCCCGCCGACGCCGAACGCACGACCGCCCTGGAGATCCGGCACCCGGCCCTGGTGACGTACCTCGTCCAGGTCTACGAGGTGCTGTGGGCAGGCGGCACCCCGCTCGCGGAGCACCTCCCCGCGACGTCCCCCCGCACCCAGGTCACCCCGGTCCAGCAGAGCATCGCGCGCCTCCTGGTGGAGGGCACCTCCGACGAGGCGGTGGCCCGCAGAATGGGCATCAGCGTCCGCACCTGCCGCGCCCACATAGCCAAACTGATGCACGCCCTCAACGCCTCCAGCCGCACCCACCTCGGCGCCCTGCTGGTCCAGTCGGGCCTGGTCACCCAGGAGCCGGCCCGAGGACCCCGCCCCGGCACGGACGAGGGCCCGTCGCCGGCCCGGATCGCTCCGGACGGCAACGGGCCCTCAGGTCCCCAGTGACAGGCGCCTGTCCTGGTTAGTCCGACGACAGCTTCGGCTTCGGCCGCCACACCACCAGCGCGCTCGTCTGCTGGACGTCCTGGTACGGCACCAGGTCGCGCCGGTACGAGGCGTGGACCTGGGCCTCGCGCTGGCGCATCGCCGCCGCCGCGCCGTCCACCGCCGCGCCCAGTTCGGCCACGCGTGACTGGAGCGCCGCGACCTGGTTCTCCAGCTCGATGATGCGCTTGATGCCCGCCAGGTTGATGCCCTCGTCCTGCGACAACTGCTGCACCTGGCGGAGCAGTTCGATGTCGCGCGCCGAGTAACGCCTGCCGCGGCCCGCCGTACGGTCCGGCGAGACCAGGCCCAGCCGGTCGTACTGACGCAGGGTCTGCGGATGCAGCCCCGACAGCTGGGCGGCCACCGAGATGACGTACACCGGCGACTCCTCGGTCAGCTCGAACGCCCGGTTGAACGATGAGTGCGGTCGCCGCCGCCCGACCCCGTCCATTGGAGTCACGCTCCCTTCGCAGCCTGGAACAGCTCGTCACGCGGGTTCTCCCCCGCGGTCGCCTTCCGGTAACTCTCCAGCGCGTCACGGGCCTCGGCGCCGAGATCCTTGGGGACGACCACCTCGACGGTGACCAGGAGGTCGCCACGGCTGCCGTCCTTACGGACGGCGCCCTTGCCACGGGCGCGCATCGTACGGCCGTTGGGCGTGCCCGCGGGCAGTTTCAGGGTGACGGAAGGACCGCCCAGCGTCGGGACCCTGACCTCGCCGCCGAGCGCCGCCTCCACGAAGGTGACCGGCACGGTGACGGTGAGGTTGTCGTCCTTGCGGCCGAAGACCGGGTGCGCGCCGACGTGGACCACCACGTACAGATCGCCGCCGGGACCGCCGCGCTCACCGGGAGCGCCCTTGCCGCGCAGCCGGATCCGCTGGCCGTCGCTGACGCCCGCCGGGATACGGACCTGCATGGTCCGCGAGGACCTGGCACGGCCGCTGCCCTTGCAGACGTCGCAGGGGTCCTGGGCGATGAGCCCGCGGCCCTTGCAGTCCACGCACGGGTCGGTCAGCGAGAAGCCGCCGCCCGTGCCGCGCGACACCTGTCCGGTGCCGACGCAGGTCGGGCAGACCCGCGGCGAGCCGTTCTTGTCACCGGTGCCCGAACACGCCTTGCAGGGCGCCTGGCTGGACATCCGCAGCGGGACCGTGGCCCCGTCGACCGCCTCGGTGAAGCTGAGCGTCACCTCGGACTCGATGTCCTGGCCGCGGCGCGGCTGCGTACGCGTCCCCGTACCGGGACCGCCTCTGTTGAAGAGGCCGCCGAACACGTCCCCGAGCCCGCCGCCGAAGCCGCCGGCGCCGCCCTGGCCGCCCTGCGCCCCTCCGCCGCCCTGGGGGCCGCCTCCGAAGAGGTCGCCCAGGTCGAAGTTGAAGGACCCGCCGCCACCGCCGGCGCCGGGACCGGCCCGGAAGCCGCCGCCGTTGCCGAAGAGCGAGCGCGCCTCGTCGTACTCCTTGCGCCGCTTGGGGTCGCCGAGCACGTCGTTGGCCTCGGAGATCTCCTTGAAGCGCTCCTCGGCCTTGGCGTCACCCTTGTTGGCGTCCGGGTGGAACTCGCGGGCGAGCTTCCGGTACGCCTTCTTGATCTCGGCCTCGGTGGCGTCCTTGGGGACGCCGAGAACCTTGTAGTAGTCCTTCTCCACGAAGTCCTTGGTACTCATTCCCGACGTCCCTCCTCACTGCCCGTCATGCGTACTGCCCGTCCGTGCCGCCGGACCGCCCGTCGGCACGTCAGCCCTCGTCCGGGCCACCGTTCTCCTCGTCCGTGTCCGGCTCGTCGGCGCTCGATGCCTTCTCCCCGGGCGTGGCCCCCGGCTGGGGCTCCGCCACGGCGACGCGCGCGGGCCTGATGGTCCGCTCGCCGAACCGGTACCCAGGCTGGAGGATCGCGACGCACGTGTCCTCGGTGACATCCGGCGCGTAGCTGTGCATCAGGGCCTCGTGGATCGTCGGGTCGAAGGGCTCGCCCTCCTTGCCGAACTGCTGGAGGCCCATCTTCGCGGCCACCGTCTCCAACGATTCCGCCACCGACTTGAACCCGCCCACCAGCTCGGCGTGTTCCCGGGCGCGCCCGATGTCGTCGAGCACGGGCAGCAGCTCGGTCAGGAGGTTCGCGACGGCGATCTCCTTGACCGTGACGCGGTCCCGTTCCACCCGGCGGCGGTAGTTCTGATACTCGGCCTGAAGCCGCTGGAGGTCTGCCGTGCGCTCACTGAGCGCCGTACGGACCTGGTCCAGCTGTGCGATCAGCGCGGTCTGTGTGTCGTTCTGCTGTACGTCCCCGGCCGGGGCCGCCGGGCCCGACTCCTTGGCGGAGTCCGGCTCGGCGCCCTTCGACGCGGCGTCTTCGGGGGTGGCGCCGGAAGGGACGTCGGGCTCCTCTTCGAAGCCCGGAGTCTCCTCCGTCACGCGGCACCGTCCTTCTTGGGCTTCTCGTCGTCGACGATCTCGGCGTCCACGACATCGTCCGCGGCGTCGGCGCCGCCGGCGGGACCGGCCTGCTCCGTGCCGGGCGCGTCGGTGCCACCCTCGGCCTGCGCGTTGGCGTACATGGCCTGGCCGAGCTTCTGCGAGACGGCGGCGACCTTCTCGGTGGCCGTACGGATCTCGGCCGTGTCCTCACCCTTGAGCTTCTCCTTCAGCTCGCCGATGGAGGTCTCGACCTCTTCCTTCACGTCGCCCGGGACCTTGTCCTCGTTGTCCTTGAGGAACTTCTCGGTCTGGTAGACGAGCTGTTCGGCCTGGTTGCGGGTCTCGGCGGCCTCGCGACGGCGGTGGTCCTCGTCCGCGTACTGCTCGGCCTCTTCACGCATCCGGTTGACCTCGTCCTTCGGCAGCGAGGAGCCACCGGTGACGGTCATCTTCTGCTCCTTGCCGGTGCCGAGGTCCTTCGCGGCCACGTGCATGATGCCGTTGGCGTCGATGTCGAAGGCGACCTCGATCTGCGGCACACCGCGCGGGGCGGGCGGCAGACCGGTCAGCTCGAACATTCCGAGCTTCTTGTTGTACGCCGCGATCTCGCGCTCGCCCTGGTAGACCTGGATCTGCACCGACGGCTGGTTGTCCTCGGCCGTGGTGAAGATCTCGGAGCGCTTCGTCGGGATCGTGGTGTTGCGCTCGATGAGCTTGGTCATGATGCCGCCCTTGGTCTCGATACCAAGAGACAGCGGGGTGACGTCGAGCAGCAGGACGTCCTTGACCTCGCCCTTGAGGACACCGGCCTGGAGCGCGGCACCGATGGCCACGACCTCGTCCGGGTTGACGCCCTTGTTGGCGTCCCGGCCGCCGGTGAGCTCCTTGACGATCTCGGCGACGGCGGGCATACGCGTGGAGCCGCCGACCAGGACCACGTGGTCGATCTCGGACAGCGCGATACCGGCGTCCTTGATGACGTTGTGGAACGGGGTCTTGCAGCGCTCCAGCAGGTCGGCCGTCAGCTGCTGGAACTGGGAGCGCGTGAGCTTCTCGTCCAGGTGCAGCGGGCCCTCTGCGGACGCCGTGATGTACGGCAGGTTGATCGTGGTCTCGGTGGAGGACGACAGCTCGATCTTCGCCTTCTCCGCGGCCTCGCGGAGACGCTGGAGAGCCATCTTGTCCTTGGCCAGGTCCACGCCGTGACCGTTGGCGAACTGCTTCACCAGGTAGTCGACGACACGCTGGTCCCAGTCGTCACCGCCGAGGTGGTTGTCACCGTTGGTGGCCTTCACCTCGACGACGCCGTCACCGATCTCCAGGAGCGACACGTCGAAGGTGCCGCCACCGAGGTCGAAGACGAGGATCGTCTGGTCGTCCTTGTCGAGCCCGTACGCCAGCGCGGCGGCGGTCGGCTCGTTGACGATACGCAGGACGTTGAGGCCCGCGATCTCGCCGGCCTCCTTCGTGGCCTGACGCTCGGAGTCGTTGAAGTACGCCGGGACGGTGATGACCGCGTCCACGACCTTCTCACCCAGGTACGACTCGGCGTCGCGCTTCAGCTTCTGAAGCACGAACGCGGACATCTGCTGTGGGTTGAAGTCCTTGCCGTCGAGGTTGATCTTCCAGTCGGTGCCCATGTGGCGCTTGACCGACCGGATGGTCCTGTCGACGTTCGTTACTGCCTGGCGCTTGGCGACCTCTCCGACGAGCACCTCGCCGTTCTTGGCGAAGGCGACGACGGACGGCGTGGTCCTGGCGCCTTCGGCGTTGGTGATGACGGTGGGCTCGCCGCCTTCGAGAACGCTGACGACGGAGTTAGTCGTGCCCAGGTCGATGCCGACCGCACGTGCCATTTCGATTCCTCCAGCTGACTTGAGTGGAACAGGCTCAAGGATGCACGACTGATCCTCAGGCGTCAACAGAGCTGAGTCGAGCAGACTCAACTATCGTGCGGCCCGCTTTCCGGGCCAGGGCCGGAGGGGGCGCGATTCCCGCAGGTCCGCGCGCCTTCGGAACTTCACCCGCCCGCTGAGTGACGATCGTGCGGCATGCGGGTCATAAAAGACGTGATGCCGCACACAGTCACACACAACGGTCGGGGGTATCCCATGGTTCCGCACCCTGGTCGCAGCCCGGCGGACCCCGCTCCGGACCCGGCGCGGGTACGAGGCGTGGAACGGTCGCTCGACCGCGCGCTCGACTTCGCCCTCGACCATCTCCTGGACCCCAAGCGGCTGCTCGACCTGACACTCGGCGCCCTCCTGCTGACGCTCACCGCGCCACTGCTGGCCGCCGCCGCCCTCGCCCTCACCCTGTCCCCACGCCACGTCGGCGGCGCCTTCACCCGCGAGCCCCGCGTCGGCCTGGACGGCCGTGTCTTCACCGCCCGCTCGCTGGCCACCCGCCGGCACCGGCTCGACCTGCTGTCGCGGCTGCCCCATGTCGTACGGGGCGAGATGTCCCTCGTCGGCCCCGCGCCGCTGCCGCCCGGCGACCCCAGGGCGGCGGCGCCCTGGCGGCAGCACGTACGGCCGGGCCTCACCGGCCTCGCCCAGGTGCGCCGCCGCTCCCCGTGGCCGTGGGACGAGCCCGTACTGCTGGACCAGCACTACGTGGAGCACCACTGGATCGGCCTCGACCTGGTGATCCTCGCCCGTACACCGGCCGCCGCCACCGCCCCGTACGGCGCGGGGCCCGCCGCGGCCCGGATCCCCGCTCAGGGTCACCTCAGCGACACAGATCACCGGCCGCGCGGCTACAGTGCGGCGGGATAACTGGGTACCCTCAGCACAAACCGATTAAGTTACCGCTTAGTAGCACCGCCGCAGTACTTACTGCCGTACCTACGCCGTACTTACCGCCGTGGCGCTGTTCTTCCCACCCTCGCAGGCCCGAGGAGCCCCCAATGCAACTCGCCGCGATCATCGTGTCGCTGGTGCTGACCGTGGTCGGCGTCGCGCTCATCGCCCGAGCCGTCGCCGAGATCTACCGGTTCGTGAAGCTCGGCGCGCCCGTCCCGGCCGGCAGCCGCACCGACGACCCCAGAGCGCGCACGCTCACCCTGGCCAAGGAGTTCCTCGGCCATACGCGGATGAACCGCTGGGGCGTCGTCGGCTTCGCCCACTGGTTCGTCGCCATCGGCTTCCTGACCCTTGGGCTCACGATCGTCAACGCGTACGGCCAGCTGTTCCAGGCCGACTGGATCATCCCCGGGATCGGCACCTTCCTGCCGTACGAGATCTACATCGAGTTCATCGCGCTCGCGACGACCGTCGGCATCCTCGTACTGATCGCGATCCGCCTGCTGAACCTGCCCTCGCGGGCCGGCCGCAAGTCCCGCTTCGCGGGCTCCACGGCCTGGCAGGCGTACTTCGTCGAGTACGTGATCCTCACCATCGGCCTCGCGATCCTGATCCTGCGCGGCCTCGAAGGCGCCCTGCACCACGTCGACAGCTACGACCCCGCGTACTGGGTCTCGTATCCGCTGGTCCTGGCCTTCAAGGGACTCAGCCTCGGCACGCTGCAGAACCTGGTCTACCTGACCGCCATGATCAAGCTCGGCGTGACGATGATCTGGGCCATCACCCTCGGCCTCAACACCACCATGGGCGTCGCCTGGCACCGCTTCCTCGCCTTCCCGAACATCTGGTTCAAGCGGAAGTCCGACGGCGGTACGGCGCTCGGCGCGCTCCTGCCCATGACGTCGGGCGGCAAGGAGATCGACTTCGAGGACCCGGGCGACGACGACGTCTTCGGCGTCTCGCAGGTCGAGCAGTTCTCCTGGAAGGGCATCCTCGACTTCTCCACGTGCACGGAGTGCGGTCGCTGCCAGTCGCAGTGCCCCGCCTGGAACACCGGCAAGCCGCTGTCGCCGAAGCTCCTGATCATGTCTCTGCGCGACCACGCGCACGCCAAGGCGCCGTATCTGCTCGCGGGCGGTGGCAAGTCCATGGAGGGCGAGGAGAAGGCGACCGCGGAGCAACTGGCCGGTGTGCCGGCAGCCGCCCTCGCGGAGGCCGAGCGCCCGCTGATCGGGACCCTCGAAGAGAACGGCGTCATCGACCCCGACGTCCTGTGGTCCTGCACCACGTGCGGCGCCTGCGTCGAGCAGTGCCCCGTCGACATCGAGCACATCGACCACATCCTCGACATGCGCCGCTATCAGGTGATGATCGAGAGCTCGTTCCCGTCCGAGGCCGGGACGATGCTCAAGAACCTGGAGAAGAAGGGCAACCCCTGGGGCCTCCAGAAGAAGCAGCGCCTGGAGTGGACGAAGGAGGTCGACTTCGAGGTGCCGGTCGTCGGCCGGGACGTCGAAGACCTCTCCGAGGTCGACTACCTGTACTGGGTCGGCTGCGCGGGCGCGCTCGAAGACCGCGCCAAGAAGACCACGAAGGCGTTCGCCGAACTCCTCCACATCGCGGGTGTGAAGTTCGCGATCATGGGTGGCGACGAGAAGTGCACGGGCGACTCGGCCCGCCGCCTGGGCAACGAGCCGCTGTTCCAGCAGCTCGGCCAGGAGAACGTGGCGATGCTGAACATGGCGTACGGCGAAGATGACGACGACCCGGAGACGAAAAAGCCGAAGTCCTCGAAGAAGATCGTCGCGACCTGCCCGCACTGCTTCAACACGATCGCCAACGAATACCCGCAGCTCGGCGGCGAGTACGAGGTCATCCACCACACCCAGCTGCTCCAGCACCTCATCGACGAGGAGAAGCTGATCCCGGTGACCCCGGTCGAGGGTCTGATCACCTACCACGACCCCTGCTACCTGGGCCGGCACAACAAGGTCTACACCCCGCCGCGCGAGATCATCGCGAAGGTGCCCGGCCTCCGTAACGAGGAGATGCACCGCCACAAGGAGCGCGGCTTCTGCTGCGGCGCGGGCGGCGCGCGGATGTGGATGGAGGAGCGGATCGGCAAGCGCATCAACAACGAGCGCGTGGACGAGGCGCTGTCCCTCAACCCGGACATCGTGTCGACGGCGTGCCCGTTCTGCCTCGTGATGCTGACCGACTCGGTCAACGGCAAGAAAAACGACGGCAAGGCGAAGGAATCGCTCCAGGTCGTGGACGTGGCGCAACTGCTGCTCGACTCGGTGCGGACACCGTCGGACCCGGAGGACACCACGGAGCCGGCGGCCGAACCGGAGCCGGAGCCCGCGGCGTAACGTCGCGGCACCCTCCTTGAGAAGAGCGCGGCCCGGCCGGCCGATCGGTGATCGCGACCAGTCCGTACTCTTACCGCTTCCTTACCGCGATGCGCGAACTGGAGCATCATGTGGCAGCGAATGTCACGCGACGAGACGGAAGGTGGGGCCGTGCGCATACGTCCCGGCGACACCCGCGTGCCGACAGCGGCGCTGACCGGCGCCGCCCTCTGTACGGCACTGGCCCTGCTTCTGACGGGCTGCAGCGGCTCCGACGGAGAGAACGCCGGCGGCGCCAAGGCCAAGAACGGCGACACCGCGCCCCTCGCCGGCCGCGCCTCCGTACCGAAGCGCCCCGTCCCACGCGGCGACGGCAGCGAGGTCCCGGCCGACTTCAACGGCGACGGCCACCGCGACCTCGTACTGAACGACCTGGTCAAGGCCCCCGACGCGATCCAGGGCGACGACGCGGGCATCGGCATCGTGTACGGCTCCGGCTCACCGCGCGGCGTCGACCCCGCCGTACGCCAGACGCTGACCCCCGCCGCCAACGGCGCGGCCACCGACGGTGTCCTGCCCGCCGCCTTCGACGCTGCGGCGAGCTGCGACCTGGACGGGGACGGCTTCTCCGACCTGATCGTGAGCACGGACCCGCCGTACGACGGCGTCGGCCGCCCGCCCGTCCCGCTCCAGCTCCTCTTCGGCGGCCCGGACGGCATCACGGGCAAGGCGGTCGTCCTGAAGATCCCCGCCAAGGCCCGCTACGGCGACGACTGGCCCGACCACCCGGTCTGCGGCGACTTCGACGGCGACGGCAAGCCGGACCTCGCCGTCTCCGCGAGCGCGGGCCAGGTCAGCTATCTGCGCGGCCCGTTCAGCCGCGCGGGCGCCCCCCGCGCGGCCACGGCGCCCGTCCCCGGCGCCGGCCCGGTCCTGTACGCCCCCACGGGCAAGGCGGACACGAACGGCGACGGCTACGACGACCTCGTGTACGCCACCCGCACCCACGACCCCGGCAAGGCCGCGAAGGGCAAGCTGCTGCTGGGCGGCCCGCGCGGGCCCGGCGAGCCGGGCGGCACGTACACCTTCGAGCCGGTCGGGCTCCCGCCCGCGCCGAAGCTGCCGGGCGCGGCCGGCAGGCCCACGACGGACCTCGTGGAGGCGGCGCGGTCGGCGGACTTCATCGTGACGCGCACGCACCTGGGCGAGGAGAAGGACCTGATCGCGCTGTACCCGCCGAAGAAGGACACCCCGACCCTGAGCTTCAGCACATCGATCTTCCTCGAATGACTCTCCGCCTCGAATAAGCTCTCCTCACTTCCCCTCCCCCTGCTGGGGCAAGCCCCCCAGGGTCCCCTTAGGGGATGTCACAGGTCGGCCGCAAAGGCCGGCCTGTTCCGGCTCCTCGCGCCCCGTGCCCGCCCGAAGCGGGTACGTTCGGTGACGTGGCTGGATTCAGGATCGGACGCGGCCGGGACAACCGCACACGTCAGCAGGACCCGCAGCAGCAGCCGTACGGACGGCAGGCGGCGCCCCCTCCGCAGTACGGAGGCGGGCAGCCGGCACCCCCGTACGGCAGACAGCCGAGCGCTCCGCAGCAGTGGCCCCAGACGGGCGGCGGACACCCCGGCCCCCAGCAGGGCGGCTACGGCTACCCCGGACCGGGCGGACACGGCGGGCACGGCGAGCCGGAGTACTTCGGCGACCCGTACAACCAGCAGCACGGCGGTGGCGGCGCCTCCGACCCGTACGCCAACAACCCCGGCCACACGCAGCAGTTCAGCGTGGACGAGCACGGCTACGGCGACGGCTCGACGTACCACGCGGGCGCGGCGCCCGCACCGCCGTCCGGCCCGCGACTGCACTGGAAGCAGCTGCTGAGCGGCATCGTGCTGCGCCCGAACGCGACGTTCTGGCAGATGCGCGACTACCCGGTCTGGGGCCCGGCGCTGGTCGTGACGTTCCTCTACGGCCTGCTCGCGATCTTCGGCTTCGACGGGGCCCGCGAGGAGGCGATCAACGCCACCCTCACGACGGCCATCCCGTACGTCCTGACGACGGCCGTGGCCTTCGTGATCGGCGGCCTGATCCTGGGCGCGGTGACGCACACCCTGGCCCGCCAGCTCGGCGGCGACGGCGCCTGGCAGCCGACGGTCGGCCTCTCGATGCTGATCATGTCGATCACGGACGCCCCGCGCCTGGTCTTCGCGCTCTTCCTGGGCGGCGAGAACTCGCTGGTGCAGATCCTCGGCTGGATCACCTGGGTCGCGGCGGGCGCGCTGTTCACGGTGATGGTGAGCAGGTCGCACGACCTGCCGTGGCCGAAGGCGCTGGGCGCGTCGGCGATCCAGCTGATCGCGCTGCTGTCACTGATCAAGCTGGGCACGATCTGAGCGACGGGGCCGTCGCACAGCGGCGGCCCCTCCCTCGGTCCTCAGGAATCAAGTACCTGACCACTACGCCGCACGACGGGCGGCTCGACGCTCCAGGGAAAGTTGATCCACTCGTCGGTGCGCTTCCAGACGTACTCGCACTTCACCAGCGAGTGCGTCTTCTCGTATATGACGGCGCTGCGGACCTCGGCGACGGCATCGAGACAGAATTCGTGGACGAGTTTGAGGGTGCGCCCCGTGTCGGCGACATCGTCGGCGATGAGGACCTTCTTGTTGGAGAAGTCGACCACGTTGGGCACGGGCGCCAGCATGACCGGCATCGCGAGCGTCGTACCGACCCCGGTGTAGAACTCCACATTCACCAGGTGGATGTTCTTGCAGTCGAGCGCGTAGGCGAGCCCGCCGGCGACGAAGACCCCGCCGCGGGCGATGCTCAGGACGACATCGGGCTCGTACCCGTCGTCGGCGACGGCCTGCGCCAACTCCCGTACGGCGAGCCCGAACCGCTCGTACGTCAGATTCTCCCGCGCCCCTATGTCGTCCACCGCCGTCACACCTGCGTCCGGTGGAAGTTCAGGAACGACCGGGAGGCGGTGGGCCCGCGCTGCCCCTGGTATCGCGACCCGTACCGCTCGGAGCCGTAGGGGAACTCCGCCGGCGAGCTGAGCCGGAACAGACACAGCTGCCCGATCTTCATACCCGGCCAGAGCTTGATGGGCAGCGTCGCGAGATTCGACAGCTCCAGGGTCACGTGCCCGGAGAAGCCGGGGTCGATGAACCCGGCGGTGGAGTGCGTGACAAGCCCGAGGCGCCCGAGGCTGGACTTGCCCTCCAGGCGGGAGGCGATGTCGTCGGGCAGCGAGATGACCTCGTACGACGAGGCGAGCACGAACTCCCCGGGATGCAGGATGAACGCCTCGTCCCCGGCGGGCTCGACCGTCCGCGTCAGGTCGGTCTGCTCGACGGCGGGGTCGATGTGGGGGTAGCGGTGGTTCTCGAACACGCGGAAGAACCGGTCGAGCCGTACGTCGATGCTCGACGGCTGCACCATCGATTCGTCGTAGGGGTCGATACGCACGCGCCCGGAATCGATCTCGGCCCGGATGTCCTTGTCAGAGAGAAGCACGCCCCGAGGATACGCAGAACGCGCGGGCCCACCCCAACTCGGGCAACCCGCGCGCCCCTACCGACCACCCGCGCTACCGCCGCCCGACCTCCGCGGCGACGGCCACGGGCACGGCATGCCGCAACCGAGCACAACGCGGACACCGAATCAACCGACCGGGCCCGAGCCGCCCGGCGTCAAGCTGCTGCATCGGGAACGACGTAGTACTGAACACGTGCCCTTCGGCACAGCGGACGACGGTGCGATCCATCAAGTCCATCAGGTCCCTTCCCCAAAAACGCGGACGAACCCACACATTAGGGGATGACCAGAACACCCAACCAAGCGGCACTCCGACGACGGAGGCTACGCCCCAACTCCCGCGACCGACAGCGGCATCGAGCACCGAGAGTCGACAATGGGGTAGAGTGTCCACGGAAGCGCCGCAGATCATGGCAGCTCCGCGCGGGTGTAGTTTAATGGTAGAACATGAGCTTCCCAAGCTCAGAGCGCGAGTTCGATTCTCGTCACCCGCTCCACGACGAAGGCCCAAGTCAGCGACTTGGGCCTTGCTTGTTGTCTAGACCCTAGGGTCCGGAGAATTTGTCCCAGGATGGTCGTTCCGATCTTCGCGGTCACTTGTTGAACGGCACCGACTCGGATTCCAGGACCGGCCGAGCCGCGACTGGCCGCTGCCGCTCGCCATGCCATGCGGCGACGGCACCCTCGTCGACAGCCTCATCTTCACCCCACGGACTGGCATCTTCATGCAAAGGATGATGGCTGTGAGCAGTACAGCTGACCCCAAGCACGCAGCACAGGCGGAGCGGCCATAGCCGAGGGACGAACCAGCCCGGGAATCGCCGTGAATCGGCGAGTACGGATTCGGCCTTGGGCTCAGCCGCAGCACTGCCACTTCGCTGTGCGGGCCGAACTGCTCAGCCGCTGACGCGGGTGCGTGGCTCAGGGCCGGAGGGAACCGCGGCGCACCCCGTCCAGCCGGGTATTGGTCATCACCGTTCGTTCGGTCTTCGCCGAGATCAGCACGGCGGAGCGAAGGTCCGCGTCCGACAGGTCCGCGTTCGTGAGATCAGCCCCGACGAGGCGGGCGCGACGCAGTGAGGCACCCAGCAGCCTCGCGCCGACGAGGCGGGCGCGGGACAGGACGCAGTCGTCGGCCCGCGCGCCGGTGAGGTCGGCCGAGGTGAAGTCGGCGAGTCCAGCGTTCGTACGCGGCAGGGAGGCGTTCATGAGCCTCGCCTCACTGAGGTCCGCGCCGACCAGAAAGGCGTCGGAGAGATCGCAGTCGCTCAGGCGGCAACCTCGCAGATCGGCGTAGCTGAGGTGGACACCCGTCAGGTCCGTCCCGGCGAGATCCGCCCCGGCCAGGGGAATTCCTGCCAGGTCATGGTCGGTACCCCAGGGTGCCGACCACTCCCGCAGGATGCCGCGCCAGTCACCATGTTGTTCCAGGGCTTCGCGAACCGCGGCGAGAACAGGCAGGTTCTGCGGCCGCGTCCACCGGTCACGCAGCTCGTTCTCGTCGCTGTTCTCGTCCGACGGGGTGGTCATCGCCTGGCGGTTCCGTTCCTACGCGTCCACAGATGCGTTCGGGGCCTGGTCACCGGTTACCGATCTGGTGGAGGAACCCCTTGACTCGATCCAAGTTGCGGACGGTGTCGTCGTGCTTCTTGATGAGAACGTCCAAACCTCGTTCGGTCATGCCGTCCGGAAGCCGTTCCATCTCCTTCCACAGTATCCGACGTACGTTCTCAAGCCCTTGCTTCGCCTGAGTCAGGTCAGCTACATGGTCGAAGGGCGTCCCGTCCGCCTTCCGTGCCACCACTTCGCCCGCTGCCTCGCGTCTGGCCGCGGAGTAGTGGTTGTGGTTCGGGTCGGAGTTGATACGGCCGATGGGATCCGCCTTGATGTTCTCCAGCTTGTTGATCGCGGTCAGCGCCTCGTCGCTGAGACCCAGGTCCCGGTAGGGCGAGAGCCCAAGCGGGTCGGACCAGGTGAACGGATTGTGCACGTACGTGGCCGGGTTCGGTGCAGGGGCCAGGCCGAGGGGGTCTGGAGTGAGGTAGCGGGCGGTCTCGGGGTCGTAGTGGCGGAAGTAGTTGTAGTGCAGGCCGGTTTCGGGGTCGTAGTACTGACCGGGGAAGCGCAGGGGGGTGTACGCGGTGGAGGTGCGGGACCAGGTGGTGGTGCCCCAAAGCGTGGCGCGGGTGTGCCAGGCGATCTCGCCCGATTCGGAGACGAGTTCGGTGGGCGTGCCCACGATGTCGGTGGCGATGGCGAAGAACCGGTCATCTATCGCCTCCTGAGAGGCGTCCGCCCCCAGAACTCGTTCCGTCTGTGCGAGTGGCCGCGAGCCACGGTGGTCCCAGGCCAGAGTGACCGAGCGAGCGGATTCCGGCGCTGTGGTGGTCTGTTCGCACAGCACCGAACCGTCCCAGCCGAACAGCACCTCTTCCACCACGGTCGCACCGTCGTCGGCCAGGCGTCGTTTGGCGGTACGGCGACCCAACGGGTCGTATTTGTAGGTCCACTTGGTGCCGTCCGGGGTGGTGACGGCGGTGAGCCGGTCCTCCACGTCCCATTCGTAGCCCCAGGTGTCCGGCTTGCGGGACAGCCGGGGCTTCTGGCGCAGGGTGATGCGGCCCGCGGCATCGTGTTCGTAGCGGACGCCACCGGCGCTCACGATGGTGGTGCCAGCGTAGTTGCGGGGGCCAATCGCCTCGTGGCCGGGATGAGTGGCCGGCCAGGACGCCGAGGTCTGGTTTCCGGCCTTGTCGTAGACATACGTCTCCGACCAGTTCGAGGCCGTGACCGTGGTGACACGGCCGTCCGCGTCCAAGCCGAAGCGGAAGTCGCCGCGGAGGGTGTCGTGGAGTGCGGTGAGGTGCCCGTCGGCGCGGTAGGTGTAGGAACGACGATTGATGGTGCGCGTGCCGACGGTGAGGTGCTGTCCGCCAAGTTGACCGTTCCCGTCCCAACTGGAGGCGATAGCGAGGTTGTCACCGAAGGTCCGTCGCAACTCGTGGCCCGCTGCGTCATGAGTGAAAGCGACGCGGCGTGTGCCGCTGGCGAGATGCGTGAGCCGGCCTGCCGCGTCGTAGACGTAACTGGTGGCGTGCCCCATGGGAGTGACACGCCGGACGCGGTTTCCCACGGGGTCGTAGGTGTACGTCATGGGGCGGCCGTCCACGAGTTCCGTCTTGAGCCGGCCGCAACGGTCGTACTGGTGGACCAACTCGCTCTCCGGGCCGACAGCATGCAGCATCCGTCCGGCCCGGTCGTAGGCATAGGTAGTGACGGCGCCCGCCGCGTCCTTGCCGATCACCTGGCCCAGCGGGTCGCGCCGATAGGCGATCGTCTCGCCGAGCGGGGTCGTGCGCGCGGCGACCTGGCCGGCCGCGTCCAGGGAGTAACGCACCGTCCGCCCGTCGAAGTCGGTCTCGGAGACCAGGCGGCCGGCCGGGTCGTAGATGTAGGACCAACTCAGCCCCTGAGGGTTGGTGACCTTGGTGAGACGCAGGGCGGCGTCGTGCTCGAATTCGTGCCGCACTCCGTCCGGGCCGGTGCGGGCGGTCAGCAGGTCGAAGTGGGTGTACGCGAAATTCGTCGTCCGCCCGGCCACGTCAGTGTGTCTGGTGCAGTTCCCCTCGCCGTCGTAGGCCCAGGACTCGGTGCCGCCGTCCGGGCGCGTACGTTCGGCCAGTTCGCCGTCTGCGCTCCACCGGAGCGTGGTGACCAGGCCGAGGGGGTTCGTGATCCGTACGAGCCGGCCGAAGGCGTCGCGCTCGCACCGGGTGGTGCCCCCAAGAGGGTCGGTGACGTCCAGCGGCAGACCGGCCCGGTCGCAGCGGAACGTGGTCACGGCGCCGAGTGCGTCGGTGGAGGAGACGAGATGCCCCCGACTGTCGTACGCGTAGCGGGTGGTGTGGCCGGCCGGGTCGGTGACCTCGGTGCGGTTGCCTCGGTCGTCGTATCCCTGTTGCCAGCGGGCCCCGTCCGAGGCGGTGAACTCCAAGGGCAGCCCGTTTCCGTCGCGGACCGTGGCGATTCGGCTGCCGTCGGCACGGACTACCGCGAGGAGCCGGCCCTCCGCGTCGTGTGTGAAGGTGGTGGTGCGGCCGAGGGGGTCGGTGCGGGTGAGCTGATTGCCTCGGATGTCGTAGGTGAGGCGTGTGGTGTAGCCGAGGGGGTCGGTGGTGGCCAGGACGCGGCACTTGTCGTCGATCAGATGGCGCGTCGTGGCGCCGTCGGCGGTGGTCAGGGTGGTGACGCGGTGGCCCGTGGCCTGGTCGGGAAGGCCGTAGGAGAGGGCGAGCTGGACGTGGCCCGCTTGGCCGCCCTCGCCGATCACCCGGTCGCGGTCGTCGTACGCGTAGTCGTAGCGGCTGTTGTTGGAGTCGATCCAGGCGATGACGCGGTCGTGGTCGTCGTACTCGAAGGTGGTGGTGGCGCCGGAGGGCCTGGTGACGGTGGTGAGGTTGCCGTCCGTGTACCCGTAGGTCATGACCGGCAGGACCGAGCCCGGCCCGTCCACCAGGGCCAGTTCGGTGACACGCGTCTCGGCCGTGGTCAGGGTGAGTTGGTGGCCGGCCGAGTGGGCCAGCGCTGCGGGAGTGCCGTCGTCGGCGCGGTCGATGGTGAGGGTGTTGTTGTTGCGGTCGGTGGTCTGGATGAGCCAGGCGTCGCCGTCTTCGCCGGGCTCTGTGCCTGGTGGTGCCGCAAAGTGGTGTGTGAGGCCGGTGTCGGGGTCGGTGAGGGTGTAGTCGCCGTCGTCGTCGCGGGCGAGAAGACCGCGCGCGGTGCCGGTCTCGGGAAGCGTGGGGGTGCCGGGGACGGGGTGGGGATAGGTGATCAGCCGGCCGTCCTCGGTGACGTGGATGACGCCGTTGGGGTCGATCTCCAGGCGTTCGTCGACGGTGGAGGACCAGGAGGGGCCGAAGAAGCGGCCCGCCCGGTAGCCGGATTCGACGCGACGGGTGAAGACCAGGGGCAGTACGCCGGGCAGCACCACATCGGTCTGGGGCAGGAACATGCGGCCGGAGGCGAGGTCGACGGGGTCGGTGCCGTCGGTGATGCGTTCGCCGTCGGGGCGGTTGTGGGTGCCTTCGGGGGCGTCGTCGAGGAGTCGGCGGGCGCGGTTGCCGCCGGTCGCCAGATCGGCCGCCTCCTTGGCCAGCCGGGCCGCCTTGACGCCCGCGCCCGCGCCTCCGGTCGCGGCGGTGAGCGCCAGGTCGGGGACGAGGCGGCCGAAGCCCTCGGCGGGGTCCTTCATGAAGCCGCTGACCATCTGTTTGCCCGCGCCCCAGGGGTCGTTGGCGACCTGGACCAGCCCGGCGGCGGTGTTGTTCAGCGAGAGCGCGTACTCGGCGGGGTGCGTGATGTTGTACGGGTCGGTGGGGTTCACGCTCCGCGCGAAGCTCAGCAGACCGGCGGTGCCCTTGACTATGCCCCCGCCGAAATGAGTCCGCATGAGGTCGAGTTCACTCATGCCGTCGACGACCTGTTCGGCGTACGACGGTTTCGGCGGCGCCGCGTCCCGGGCGGCCCGCACCGTACCGCGCGCGGTCTCGGCGGCCGCGTTGCGCTGGCGCCGCGCCTCGGCCAGCGTCTCCTGCGCCTCCTTCATCCGGGCCTGGCCCGGATCGCTGAACTCGCCGGGCTTCGGCGGCAGGGTCGCCGGGTCGCGCTGGTCGGCGGGTTTCGCGTTGTAAGCGTCGGCGGCCTTGTTGTACGCGTCGACCTTGCCGTTGTGCGCGTCGAGAGCCTCGGCGGACGCCTTCGTACCGGCCTTCCAGGTGTCGATCGCGATCTGCGCCTGGCCCTGAGCCCACTCCACAGTCGCCGCGAACGTATCCAACGCCTTGGCGGCCTTCTCGAACGCGTCGGCGCCCTTGAACCACTTCGGTGGCTCGATCGACACCGTCTCGCGGAACGCGTCAGCCGCCTGCCCCTTGATGGCGGATGAGTCCAGCCCTTTCAGGCCCTCACCGACCTTGCGGAACGATGCCTGCAAGTCCTTCAAATGGGAAGCGGTCCCGCGGATCTTCGACGCGCTGCCGTAGACCAGCTTGGTCTTGTCCTCGGTCTGCCCGAGGTCCATCTCGTCGACCTCGGCGCCCATCCGGTTCGCCAGCGACCGGGACTTCTCACGGACCCAGTCCGCCCCCGACTCCCAGCCGACATCCTCCAGCCGGTCGGCCGTCCAGTCACCGACGTCCTCGGTCCGGTCACCCGCCCACTCCACACCGTCCTCGACGACATCCTCGACCGAATCCGGAGTGAGATCCCTGATGAAGTCCCCGACACCCATGCTCAGTTACCCCCATCGGCCGGCTGCTGAGCCGATCGTTCCTCCGGGGAGGGACCGAACGTCTCGTCCACCGCCCGGTCGAAATCATCGTCGTCCACACCGACCAGATCGTTGAGCGCGCTGACACGCTGACCACCGAGGCCCTCGGTCATCACCGCACGCCCGGTGTCCTTCCACGTCTGTGCCCCTTCCTCCCTGGTGCGCTCGAACGACTCCGCGCTGTAGTCCGGATCCAGGAAGCCGGGCCTGGCCAACTCGCCCCAACTCTGGTCAACGACCTCGTCCTCGGTCGCGTGCGGATTCCCGATCGCGGAGTTGAGAGCGACCTTGAACGTGCCCTGGATGTACTGGTCCTCCTCCCAGAGCAGCCCCGCCGCCAGCCCTAGCTTCGCCGCGATCGTGTTCGCGTCCTGGACCAGCGCCCGCACCCCCCACTCCCAGCGCTCGCAGTAGTCCTCGAAATCCACCGACAGACCGTGATGCCCGGCCTCCATGCCCGTCATCGACAGATCCGAGAACCCCTTGCCCAGCAGCGCCCCCGTCCCGTTGCCGACCTCGCGCAACTCCGAAACCGCAGCCCGCAGCCCCTCGGTGATCCGCTTGACACTGTCGGGACCGACCTTCAGATCCTCCGCGCCCGTACTCATCAGCTCCGACCCCCGTCCGGTTCACCGGCGTCCAGGGCGACCTCATCCGGCACGATCCCCACCACCGGCGGAAACAA
>NZ_MDCR01000439.1 GCF_001723055.1 Streptomyces niveus | reverse complement strand
GAAGCGGCCGGCCAGCAGCGCGAGGGCGGAGACCGACATCAGCGCGAGGGCCGAGCCGATCGCGGTGGGCAGCCAGCCGTTGCTGGCGGCCAGGTTGGCGGTGGTGATCTGGGTGAGGTCGCCCCATTCGCTGATGAAGACGGCCATGAAGGCGGNNGTCCTCGTCGTCATCGCCGCCGCTGCGCAGCAGGACGAAGGCGCCGAACGCGAACAGGGCGGCGGAGACCAGCTTGACGGCCATCTCGGGGAGCAGACTCAGCAGGCTGCCGGCGCCGACGGCGATGGCGACGTGCACGATGAAGGCGGTGGACGTACCGAACCACACGTAGAGCGGTCGCATCCGGGTGCCCATGGCCAGTGAGGCGAACATGGTCTTGTCGGGGAGTTCCGCGAGGAAGATCAGCCCGAAGGCGGTGAGGATCGCCAGGGGGTCGAAGGTCATTCTCTTGCTCTCTGCCGGGGCCGGGCCGGACGGCTCGTACGACACCCGGAAGGCGACGGGAGGAACCATTCGACCCGGCANNAGGTGTGGGCCTGATCATGCCTTGGCCGAAGGTCTCGTCCGCCCCGCAGAATTCGCGGTGGCCCGGTGGCCGGGACACCTCGCGGCGTCCAGTGTGTCGACCAGCGGTTCTCGGGACTACTCCCCTTCGCTGCCCGGCAGCCTAACAGCCGGGGCCGGCACCGGTGAGGGCCGGGATCGACGTCCGGCGGGGGTGACTCATGGTTCATTTGGCGTCACCGTACGCGGCAGAGCAGCGCCGCCCGCAGGTCGAGGCGGTCGTCCAGCCGGGACAGGTCGCGGCCGGTGATCTGCTCGACGCGCCCGATGCGGTAGTGGACGGTGTTCACGTGCAGATGCAGTTCCTCG
>NZ_MDCR01000438.1:173-2253 GCF_001723055.1 Streptomyces niveus | reverse complement strand
GGCGAGGCGCGAGAGTCTGCGCCGGTAGGCGTCGTCGTCGCGTCCGCGACCTCCACCGCCCTCGCCGTCCGCGACGACGACGCCTACCGGCGCAGACTCTCGCGCCTCGCCGGACGGCGCCGGCGCCGTGGCGACGGGGACAGGGCGCGCATCGGCTCCCCGGCGTCGCCCGGCACGCTCTTCCTCCAACTCGACGGCGTCGGCCACCAGGTGCTGCTCGACGCCGTCGCCGCCGGCCACATGCCCACCCTCGCCGACTGGCTCGGCGAGCGCCCCACCCACCGGCTCACGCCCTGGCGCACCGACTGGTCCAGCCAGACCGGCGCCAGCCAGCTCGGCATCCTGCACGGCACCAACCACGATGTCCCCGCCTTCCGTTGGTACGAGAAGGAGAGCGGGCGGATCATGGTCAGCAACCGGCCGGCCAGCGCCGCCGAACTCCAGCGCCGCGCCGTCGAGCACACCCGCGACGCCGGACTGCTGACCCTCGACGGCGCCAGCCGGGGCAATCTCTTCAGCGGCGGAGCCGACCAGCTCGCGCTCGTGCTGTCCATGGCCGCCCGGCGCGGCAAGGCCACCCGCTCACGGGCCGGCTACTTCGCGTACTTCACCGACCCGGCCAACGCCGTCCGTACGGCCGTCTCCTTCGTCGCCGAGGTCGGCCGCGAGATCGGCCAGTCGACGCGGGCGCGCGTCCGGGGCGACCGGCCCAGGGTGAGCAGGGGCGGGCTCTACCCCTTCATCCGGGCCTTCGCGACCGTCGTCGAGCGGGACGTCGTCGTCGCGGCGGTGATAGGGGACATGCTGGCCGGGCGTGCCGCCGTCTACGCCGACCTCGTGGCGTACGACGAGGTGGCCCACCACTCGGGACCGCACAGCCGGGACGCCATACGCGTCCTTCAGCGGCTGGACCGCTCGATCGCGCTGCTGGCCAAGGTCGCCGAGCACGCGCCGCGCTCCTACCGCCTCGTGCTCCTCTCCGACCACGGCCAGAGCCCCGGTGAGACCTTCCTCGGCGTGTACGGGCTGACGCTCCGGGATCTCGTACGGGCCGGCTGCGGGCTGCCCGTGCCGCGCCGCGCCGTCCGTACGAAGAGCGGCGCGGAGGCGCGCCAGGCGGCGCGGGACGCCGTACGGATAGCCCTCCACCGCCCCGTCGACGGCGACGAGAGCGACGACGGCGAGGCCGGTGAGGAGAAGCGCTCGGCGCGCGGCCACGACCCGATCGTGCTCGCCTCAGGAAATCTGGGCCTGATCTCCTTCCCGGACGTCCCGCAGCGGATGAGCCGCGAACAGATCGACGAACGCCACCCGGCGCTGCTGCGCACCCTCGCCAACCATCCGGGCATCGGCTTCCTCCTCGTACGCAGCGAGGCGGACGGCTCCGTGGTGCTGGGCCCGGCGGGTGCGGAGATCCCCGTCGCCAAGCTGGACGACACGGGGATCCTGGCCACGATGGGGCCGGGCGCCGCCGAAGCGGTACGGCGCACCGACACCTTCCCGCATGTCGCGGACATCATGGTCAACTCGATGTACGACCCGGCGACGGGCCGCGTGCACGCGTTCGAGGAGCAGATCGGCTCCCACGGCGGACTCGGCGGGGAGCAGTCGCAGGCCTTCCTCCTGTCGCCCCTGACCCTGCCGCCGCCGGTCCCCGTCGACACCGAGCTGGTGGGCGCGGAGCAGGTCCACGCGGTGCTGAAGCGCTGGCTCTACGACGGCCTGGGCCCCCAGATCCCCCTGGGCCAGACACCGGAGAGCGCCCCCGTACCCCGCGAGGAGCCGGAGCCGAGCCCCTAGGGCGCGTCCGCGGGCGTCTCCGCGAAGAGCGCCGCCCTGCACGGGTCGGCGTAACGCGTGTCCCCCGGAAGAGCGGTTGTCGGGCTCCCGGCGGGCACGTCGGCGGGCGCGGGCACAGGATGCACGATCAGGAGGTCGTGCCGAGTGAACCGCGTCCCGGAACCGCGCAGCGCCGCCCGGCCCGCCACGGCGGGCCGTCCCGCCATGTGCGTCGTGCTGCTGGTGCTGTGCACCCTCCTCGGGATGTCGCTCGACCCCTGCGCGTCCGCCGCGCGCGGCG
>NZ_MDCR01000438.1:0-147 GCF_001723055.1 Streptomyces niveus | reverse complement strand
CGCCGCGCGGCGGGGGCCGGCCCGGAGGCCGGGGCGGACCGGCGCGCGGCGCGCCCTCCGTACGGAGGAGCCGTCGGCCGGTCGGGACACACACCGGCCACCCCACCGACCCCACGCCGTGTGGTGCTGCGCTGCTGAGAGGTCCGG
>NZ_MDCR01000437.1 GCF_001723055.1 Streptomyces niveus | reverse complement strand
GCGCCATCCCCGTCACGGCCGCCGTCCAGCCGTGCGTGTCGACGGCCACCGCCCGCCCCCGCACCCGGCACAGGATCGGCGCCGCCACCGACCGCAGCCGCTCGACGGCGCGCAGATGGCGCTCGCGCAGCTCGCTCTCGGCGAGCCTGGCGACCGAGGTCACCAGCGCCAGCGTCGTCGGATGGAAGCCCGTCGCCGGGCCGCTCACGTCGATGACGCCCAGCAGCCGCCCGTCGCGCGGGTCGTGCACGGGGGCCGCCGCGCAGGTCCAGTCCGTCAGGACGTGCACGAAGTGCTCGGCCGCGTGGACCCGCACCGGGGCCCGCGCGGCCAGCGCCGTACCGATGGCGTTGGTCCCGGTGACCTGCTCCGACCAGGCGGCGCCCGCCGCCAGGACGATGCCGTCGGCCTGCCGCAGCACCCTTGCGTTGCCCTCGCGCCACAGGACCCGTCCCTGCGCGTCGGAGACCACCAGGATCTGGAGCGACGCGTCGGCCATGGCGGTCAGTCCGTCGGTGACGCCGCGTATCACCTCGGCGAGTGCCGATGTACGACGCCGGTGTTCGAGCTCGTCCGCGGCCAGGACCACCTCCCCGGTCCGCTGCCGGTCGGGGTCGACACCGAGGCGGCGCATCCGCTGCCACGACGCCCCGATGACGGGGCGCGGCGCCATCGGTGGCCGGTCACCGGCCAGCGACGCCTCCCGGATCCGCCGGAGCAGCCGTGTCGCCTGCGCGCTGTCCATCGCCGTCAGACGTGACAGGTCGATCGGTGTGTCCTTCATCGGGCCCCGTCGTTCGGATTTTTTTGCAACCACTTGCAACCCTGGCGAACAGCTATCTCATGAGTGAAGGTGACTTCAAGTCGTGGGTGGTGCCGTGTCGGCGCAGCACCACCCTCGGCCCTGACGTCCCCGTACGGCCGGACCCGCTCAGACCGCCCGCGCCCGTGTCACCACCGACTCCAGGTCCAGCGTGTGCGGCAGCGTCCCGAAGGCCGTACCCCAGTCGCCGCCCAGGCGTGAGGCGCAGAACGCGTCCGCGACCGCCGACGGCGCCCACCGCACCAGCAGCGACCCCTGGAGCACCAGCGCCATCCGCTCCACCAGCCGCCGCGCGCGGGCCTCGATGCCGTCCAGATCGGCGAGTTCGGTCAGCAGGTCCTTGATCGCAGCGTCCAGCCGGTGGTCCGCGCCGCGCGCCCGGCCGACCTCCTGGAGGAACGCGTTCAGCGCCTCGGGCTCCCGCTGGAGCGCGCGCAGCACGTCGAGGGCCTGGACATTCCCCGAGCCCTCCCAGATCGAGTTCAGCGGCGACTCACGCAGCAGCCGCGGCATCCCTGACTCCTCGACGTAACCGTTGCCGCCCAGACATTCGAGCGCCTCGGCGGCGACCGGCGTACACCGCTTCGTCACCCAGTACTTGGCCGTCGGCACCGCGAGCCGCAGGAACGCCCCCTCGGCCGCCGACCCGGTGCTCTGCACCGCGTCCTGCGCCGCCGCCAGCCGCAGCGCCAGTGTCGTCGCCGCCTCCGACTCCAGCGCCAGATCGGCCAGTACGTTGCGCATCAGCGGCTTGTCGATCAACTCGCCCCCGAACGCCCGGCGATGAGCGGCGTGATGGACCGCCTGCGCGACCGACTGCCGCATCAGCGCCGCCGATCCGACCACACAGTCCACCCGCGTCGCCGCCACCATCTCGATGATGGTGCGCACCCCGCGCCCCTCCTCGCCGACGCGGCGGGCCCACGTTCCGTCGAACTCGACCTCGGCGGACGCGTTCGACCGGTTGCCCAGCTTGTCCTTCAGCCGCTGGATCAGGAACACGTTGCGCGTCCCGTCCGGCAGCACACGCGGTACGAGGAAGCAGGTCAGCCCGGCCGGCGCCTGGGCCAGCACCAGGAACCCGTCGCACATCGGCGCCGAGCAGAACCACTTGTGCCCGGTGAGCAGATACTCCCCGTCGGCGTCCAGCGGCGTCGCGGCCGTCGTGTTGGCCCGTACGTCGCTGCCGCCCTGCTTCTCCGTCATGCCCATCCCGAACAGCGCCCCGGCCTTCTCGGCGGCGGGCCGCAGACCGGGCTCGTACCGGTGCGACGTGAGCCGGGGCTCCCACTCGGCGGCCAGCGCCGGATCCGTCCGCAGCGCGGGCACCGCGGCGTGCGTCATGGACAGCGGACAGCCGTTCCCGGCCTCTGCTTGCGTCCACACGAAGAACCCGGCGGCCCGGCGCAGATGCCCGTCCGGCCGCCCCCAGGCGTCGGTGAGGCCCGCCGACACGGCCCCGTCGAGGAGTTGGTGCCAGGCCGGATGGAACTCGACCTCGTCGATCCGGTGCCCGTACCGGTCGTGCGTACGCAGCTTCGGCGGGTTCTCGTTGGCCCGCGTCCCCCACTCCTGTACGCGCGCCGAACCGGCCGCCAGACCGAGCGCGGACAGCTCCGCCCGTGCCTCGTCCAGGACTTCGGGTGCGGCGTGCCGCTCCAGGCCCTCCGCGAGAGCCCGGTCGCCGCTGAAGACGTCGTATCCCACCAGGGGCGGAACCTGGTTGGTCACTGTGTGGGTGGTCGCAGTCATGCCGATACGGTAAGGAGGTGCAGGCAGCAAACGAAACACCCGAGCGGCCATCGGGCCGACTCCGCCGGGCCCGTGCCCTCTACCGTGACGTCCCCATGCGCAAGATGGCCTGGCTGCTGCTGAAGGACACCGTCAACTCGTGCATCGAGTACCGGATTCTCGGTCTCGCGGCGGAAGCGGCGTTCTTCACGCTGCTCTCCCTGCCGCCGTTGATGCTCGGTCTCCTCGGCCTGCTCGGGTACATAGACGACTGGACCAACACCACCACGGTCGCCTCGATCGAACAGAACATCCTCACCGCGGTCGGCACGGTCCTCTCGGACCGGGGCGTCGACCAGATCGCCAGACCGCTGCTGTCGGACGTCACGCACGGCGGACGCCCCGACCTCATCTCCATCGGTTTCGCCATCGCGCTGTGGTCCGGCTCGCGGGCGGTGAACGTCTTCATCGACACCATCACCGTGATGTACGGACTCGACGGCCGGCGCGGCATCGTCGCCACCCGGCTCCTCGCGTTCCTGCTCTACATCGTGGCGCTGCTCATCGGCGCCGTCGTGCTGCCGCTGGCGGTGGTGGGGCCGGACAGGGTCGTCGACCTCATCCCGTGGGGCACGGAGGTCGCCAGCGTCCTGTACTGGCCGGTGGTGATCCTGCTCTCCATCGCTTTCCTGACGACGCTCTACCACGTGTCCGTGCCCGCGCGGTCACCGTGGATCGAGGACGTGCCCGGCGCGCTCGTGGCGCTCGCCATGTGGGTCTTCGGCAGCTTCCTGCTGCGGATCTACCTCACCAGCACGGTCGAGGGTCCCACGATCTACGGCTCCCTCGCGGCGCCCATCGCGGTTCTGCTGTGGATAGGGATCTCGGCCTTCGCGGTGCTGGTCGGCGCGGCGGTCAACGCCGCCATCGACCGCGTGTGGCCGTCGGTGGCCACCTCTGCGGCCCGCGCGGCCAACGACCGCCTGCGGGCCGCCCAGGCGGCGGAACTGGTCGCACGGGTGGAGGCGGCGTCGGGCGAGCCGGACGACGGGGACCACGGGGAGTACGGCCCCGATCCGGACATGCCGTCGGAGTTCCCGGAGAGATGGTCCCGCTTCCTGCCGCCGGACGACCTGAAGTCCCGCTTCCACGCGGGCCGGGACAAGGAGTAGAAGCCGTAGCCCGCGGGTGGGTACGTCGTAGCCTGGACGTGTGTACAGGGAACGGGCGTCGCGGGTCGACGGCGTCGTCGTGTGGACGCGGACGGCGCCGGAGAGCGACGGCGGCCCCGTCTACCCCGTCCTGCCCGACGGCTGCATGGATCTGCTGTGGATCGGCGGCCGGCTGAGCGTCGCGGGACCCGACACCCACGCCTTCACACCGCCGCTCTCCGGCGCCGGCGGCGGTTTCACCGACGCGGTCGGGGTCCGCTTCGCGCCCGGCATCGCGCCCGCGCTGCTGGGCGTACCGGCGCACGAACTGCGCGACCGGCGCGTGGACCTCACCGACCTGTGGCCGGGCCCCGCCGGACGCGCAGTTCGTGCGCCGGTA
>NZ_MDCR01000436.1 GCF_001723055.1 Streptomyces niveus | reverse complement strand
ACAGCGCGGCGACCGCGCTGTCGCGCCGGGGCGTACTGCCGATCCTCGCCGCCGGCAACGACGCCGAGGACGCCTGCTCGGTCTCGCCCGCCTCGGCGAAGGGGGTCGTGACGGTGGGCGCCACCGACAGCACCGACAAGCAGAGCGGCTTCTCCAACCACGGAAAGTGTCTGTCGCTGTTCGCGCCGGGCACCGCCATCGAGTCGGCCAAGCTCGGCGGCGGCACCACGACCCTGAACGGCACGTCGATGGCCTCTCCGCATGTAGCGGGCGTGGCCGCGCTCTACAAGGCCGAGCACCCGGACGCCACCGCCGACGAGCTCGCCGACTGGCTCGGCGGATCGGCCACGCAGAACAAGCTGTCCGCCGTCAGTGAGGGTTCGCCGAACCGGCTCCTGTTCACCGACGGGCTCTGACAGGGGGGCGCCGACGGCCGGGCGACGACCCACATGGCGTATGAAGAAGCGTTTCAGCAGCGTCTGTTCGAGCGGTGAACAGGGGCAGCCGGAGAGCATCCGCACGGACCGGGACAGCCTTTCGACGATCTGTTCCACCCCATCCGCACCATTGGAGTGTCCTGTGCGACTTCGTACCAGTGTGGCCGCCGCCGTCGGCGCCCTCGCCCTCGTCATCACCCTCCCGACTTCGGCCGGCGCGGCCGAGGGTGACTTCACCTACCGGCACAGCGACGAGGCCGGCATCACGCAGACGTCGGGCCTGGCGGACCCGCGCAGCCGCGAGTGCATCACGCTCCCCGAGGTCAGCGACGCGCGGTCGGCGGCGGCGCACAGCCCGCGCAACAACACGAACGCCACCGCGACCGTCTTCGCGGGCGTCGACTGCGAAGGCGCGCACTTCTCCCTGCGGCCCAACGGGGGCCACGCCTCCGAGCGGCTGCAGGTCCGTTCCGTCGTCTTCAGCTGACCGGGCTGAGCGGCCGAACCACTGACCGGCGGACCCGGCCGGCCGAGCCGGCCGGGTCCGCCGACCAGCCGCCCCGCCACGAGCGCCACGCCCGTGCCGGGGCGGCGCCATGTCCACGCCCGCCCGCCGGAGGTGTCGCGGGCGTCAGGCGTACTCGCGCTCCTTCGGGGCGAAGATCAGATTGCGGCTCTTCTCGGGGCGGTCGCCGGTGATGGGGACGAGCCGGCCGTCGGACTCCGAGATCCAGCGGAAGGTGTAGTCCAGCCCGTCGAAGGGTTCGGTGAGCTTGCCGAGCAGTGTCTTGTGCAGGGCTTCGAGAATGATGACGGGCCGGTCGCGCTTGATGAGGTTGCGCGCACCGGCAAGGACGCTCGGCTCATGGCCCTCGACATCTATCTTGATCAGGTCGACGGGGGTGTCCCCCAGGGTCTCGTCCAGGGTGAGCAGATGGACGCGGGTGGTGAAAGCGCTGGCCGGCGGCTTGTCGAAGTCCTCCAGCGAGGAGCCGGTGGAGAGCAGGTTCGACAACGGGAAGCGGATGTTGATGTCGGCGGTGCCCATGTGGTCCGAGACACCGTTCTGGTGCAGTACGAGATTCCTCAGCCCGTTCGCCCGGTGGTTGACGGCCAGCCTCGCGTGGATCGGCGGCACCGGCTCGAAGGCGTGGACCGTGGCCTTGGGTGCGGCGAGCGAGGCGATCATCGCGTAGTAGCCGACGTGCGCGCCGACGTCGAGGATCGTACGGCTGGAAGCGGCGAGCCGGCTCCAGTGGTGCAGGCTCGCCGACTCGTAACCGAAGCGGCCGTTCCATACGGTGTCGAGGGCGACGGCCTCGTCGTTCGCGCAGAACATGACGAACGGCGGGCAGTGCTCGGAGTCGATCTCGACCCAGCCGTGGTGCGGGAACCCCTTGCGGTGCTTGGTGAGGATCTCGGAGGTGGTGACGGGCCTGATCCGCGCCGCCTCCTTGTCCGTCCGCCGGTTCGTCTCGTCGAGATCGCGGATCCGGGTGCCGGCCCGCCCGCCGGCCCGCCCGCCGGCCGGACTGCCCGACCGCGGCTTCCCGGCGCTCACGCTTGATGAGATCTTGCGGAGGATCTTCACAGGGCTCCTTGATGTCTTTCAGGTGGCCGGGCGGTAGGCCGATGCTGCCGACACCGAATGAGCGGCGGATGTTGGTGTGGTGAACGCGAAGGGAACCATCCCGTCGGACGCCCGGCCGGGAGGCGGGGCACGGGGGCGGGGCGTGGGAGCGGAATATCGGACCGGGCCCTGCGTTAGCTTTCGGTATGCCCACTGACAATGACGCACGTTTCGGCAGGATCGGTATCTGGAGTTCGGCCCTGCACCCCTCGGAACCGGCGGACCTCGCGGCGGTCTCGGCGGCGGTCACCGAACTCGACGCGCTCGGCTACGGGACGATCTGGATGGGCGGCAGCCCCTCGCTCGACCAGGTGGTTCCCGTCCTCGAAGCGACCCGGCACATCACCGTCGCGACCGGCATCCTCAGTATCTGGGACCACCCGGCGCCGGCCGTCGCCGAGCGGACGGCACGGATCCGGCGGGACTCGGCGGGACGCTTCGTCCTCGGACTGGGCGTCAGCCACCAGGGTTTCAACCCGAACTACGCGCGCCCCTACTCGGCCATGGTCGAGTACCTCGACGCCCTGGACGCCGCGGCCGACCCGGTGCCCGCCTCCGGCCGTGTCCTCGCGGCGCTCGGCCCCAAGATGCTGAAGCTCGCCGCCGACCGGGCGTGGGGCGCGCACCCGTATCTCGTGACGGCCGAGCACACCGCGCAGGCGCGCGCGGCGCTCGGTCCGGACGCGCTGCTGGCGCCGGAGCTCACCGTCGTACTGGACACCGACCTCGACCAGGCCCGTACGGTCGCGCGTGGGATGCTGGCGATGTATCTCCAACTGCCCAACTACACCGACAACTTGCTCCGGCTCGGCTTCACCGAGCGCGACTTCGCCGACGGCGGCAGCGACCGGCTGCTCGCCGCGCTCTTCGCACTGGGCGACGCGGCGACGGTACGGGCCCGGGTCGACGAGTACCTGGCCGCAGGCGCCGACCATCTGGCGCTCCAGGTCCTGACGGGCGAGAGGGCGTCGGCCCTGCCGCTCACGCAGTGGCGCAGGCTGGCCGAGGCGCTGGAACTGACGCCCAGAGGCTGACGCTCCGTCACCACCGCGCCGGCGCCGACGAGTTGACGTCGGCGCCGGCGGAGTGGTTTCGGGCGAGCGGCTTCACGGAAGCGAAGACGACAGGCGGCCGAACGGTCAGACGCGCTCCAGGACGACCACGGGAATCTCCCGGTCCGTCTTGGTCTGGTACTCGTCGTAGTCGGGCCAGACCTCGGCCATCCGGCGCCACATCTCCGGCTTCTCCTCCGGGGTCGCGGTGCGGGCGCGGGCGGTGTAGCGGTCGCCCTTCACCTGGACGCGTACCTCGGGGTCGGCCTGGATGTTGAGGTACCACAGGGGAGGCGAGTCACTGCCGCCCTTGGAGGCGACGACCAGCACGTCGTCACCGTAGGGCCGGTAGATGAGAGGGGTGCTGCGCTGCTCACCGCTCTTACGGCCGGTGGTGGTGAGGATCAGCGTGGTCGTGCCCTTCTCCCACTCGTGTCCCACCTCGCCGTCGGTCTCCTGATAACGCTTGACATGCTCTTTGCCGAACAGCATCTGCCGTCTCCTTCCGGGTTCCGCTCCGCCCGTGGCATCCGTGTGAGGACGCTCCGCGGGCCGTGCGAATCCGACCGTAGCAACGTCCGCACGATGGCGGCCGTTGTGCGGCGCGTGCCGCGCGCCGCGTGTCCGAGAGAGTGAACGGCGGTGCGGAGGAAGTTATTCCGATGCGTCGGTACCGCGATTAGCGGGGCAGTCTGCCGAGTTGCAACGTGTCGGCGAAGGAGTCTTCTCGCGTATCCCATTTCCCGGCGGCTTCCGAGGGCTTCACATATGCGTACGCGTAATCGTCCTGGATATCCGAGTCGTCGATCAGTGCGGGGCTGACACGGTCCATCCGCAGCGCGTCCACAGATTCCGCGAGAAGTTCATATTCCGTGGTTTCGTCGCGCGTGGCGACGCGAATGAGCTGACCCGCCGCCAGATGTTCCGCGACCCGGTCCTGATGGGCCTGGTTGTCGCGCCACGCCCGCAGCATCTGGGGTACGTCGGGGACGTTGTCCGCCAGGGGGGCGAGTGCCCGCGCGGGAAAATTGTCGTTGTCGGGGCTCGGATCGAGACGTTCCGCAATCCAGGTCGCCCGGTCCCGTAACCACCACAGTGCAAGTGACAGAGTGGGTGCGCGATACGTTCCCAGGGGTACGCCTATACGCTGACCGCCACTGACTCCGTAGGCGGTGACATGGCACAGGAATTCATCATGCACGGCCGCTCTCCTCGCGCCGTTCATTGGTGGCCGGTGGCCTGGAACGTAATGCTGAATGAATGATCTTCAGGGCCCCAACGTATTATTATGTAGTTCGTCGACGGGCTGTCACTGCATCATTCTGGCCAGAGTTCGAGTGCGTTAATCCCTCTTCATGGCCGAATCTCGGTCGCCTCGCGGGAGCCCGCCGGGCCGTGGTGGCGGCGGCGGTCGGCTCCCAACCGCCTTGCACCGCACCGACCTTGACGTTCACTCTGTGGAGTAGCAGTGAAACGCTGCGGAAGCGGACACCAGGGGGGCACATGGCGACGGGGAGAGACAGTGACGAGAAAGGGACGGACGGCGGGTCACCGGCGGCCGTCCCTTTCTCGTCACTGT
>NZ_MDCR01000435.1 GCF_001723055.1 Streptomyces niveus | reverse complement strand
TCACTTCTGATCGCGCTGGACCCGGCGGAGTCCAGCGCGATCAGAAGTGACTTGCCCCGTGTTGCGGGAGCGTGGGCCCTGTTGGGGCAGGTGCCCGTCGTGTCCTGCGTTGTGAAGCTGTGTGGATCAATGTGGAGCTATGAGGTTGGACGACCGGATTGGGGACCCGGGTGTCCGGTTGGGGTTGGTTGGTTGTCAGCTGTGCCCTGACGAGGCTTTTCAGGCCTCGCTGCGCTGCTGCGGAATACCCGCGAGCAGTGCGCGGACCTCTGCCTCGCGATACCGGCGATGCCCACCGAGCGTGCGGATGGACGTGAGCTTGCCGGCCTTTGCCCAGCGTGTGACCGTCTTCGGGTCCACGCGGAACATCGTGGCAACCTCAGCCGGGGTCAGCAGCGGCTCGGCATCAGGGGTGCGAGCGGTCATGAGCGGCCTCCTCGGGAGAACCGAACCATCTCGGTTCTTTCCTCTAAATTCTGCACCTTGACCCGCGTTGCCCGAAATGGCGGACGCGGGCCGAGTCGGTTATAGGACGAACGGCTTGTCCTCGGCACTACAACTACACCATCTGTCCAGCCTCGTCGGCCAAACCGATGGAATTGCCCTCTCAGGTGTTCATCAACGACGGAAGCCGATGGACCATGCCATAGCGGACAGTTACGTCGCAGTGACGATCAGTCACAGGAGCAATCAGGAGTCACGAGACCCCCCATAGAGCGCAATACTGAGCAATCCACCCTTACTTGGGCGGAAGGAGCCCTCCCCGGACTCCTTGTCCTATTTTGACACGAGGGTGGGTGATGGGCGCAAGAGCCCCGTTAGTGCGGTCCGTCACGCTTGAGGCAAAGCACCCGGATAGGGGCCTTGGTCCCCCGGCGCGCGACATGTGGCCCCACGCGCCGGTCCGCGCCACCCTCCGCGTCCGCGCCCGTACGCTCCGTCGAGCGCGGCCTCGCACCCGCAGGCCCAGCTCCTCAGTTGGCGAACTGGCGGTCCCTGACCGCCCGCCAGCGCTCCGCCAGCCGTTCGTACGCCTCGCTCGCCGCCTCGCCGTCGCCGGCCCGCAGCGCGGCGATCCCCGCCGCCACGTCCGCCGCCGACCGGTCGTCGGCCAGCTGCGGTCCGGTGAGGGCGTGCACCAGCCCGCCGTAGTCCAGCTCCACCAGCGAGCGGGGGTGGAACTCCTCCAGCCACCGGCCCACGTCTATGAGGCCCTCGATCAGCGGCCCCTCGTCGACCGACTCCCGCAGCGCCTTCAGCGCGCGGGCCAGCCGCCGCCGCGCCTGGACCATCGGGGTCCGGTAGCGCAGGGCGGGCGCCGTGGGGCCCTCCTCCTCGTACGCCCGGTACTCCCGCTCGTCGTCGGCGAAGAGCGTGAACCAGCGCACCGGCACCTGCCAGACCGCCGTCCTGATCCACGGCCGGGCGTCCGGATTGCGCTCGCGCCACTGCTCGAAGTCCGCCGCCGCCTGCTCGCGCACGACCGACGGCAGTACGGCCTCCAGCAGCGGCTTCGGCAAGGTGCCGTCCAGCGACTCCAGGGCCAGCCAGCCGCGCAGCCGGGTGCGCCACGGGCAGACGCACACCACGCCGTCCACCTCCGTCACGAACGCGTCGGCGCTCTCGTGCACGGGGACCGGGACCGGCGGAGTGGGCAGCAAGTCGGCCAGGGAGCGCCGGAGTTCGTCCTGTGCGGTCGGTGTGCGCTCCCGGGCCGCGTAACGCGCCCAGTGGCTTCTCTCCGGCTCGGGGAAGGCCGCCAGAGGCTCGTACACGCGCAGGTAGGAGGCGTAAGGGACGAGGAGTGAAGACACCGCTGGCATGGGGCGAATCGTGCCATGCCCGTACCCCCCGGGAGGGTGATCCTGAGCACTGCGTCGGATCTACGTCACGGTAGGACTTACCCTCATGCGCAAACAGTCCCTCCCACACCCCCAGGAGGGCCTACACCGCTTCGTACTTGGGAGTCACCACCGTGACCGATGTGACCGGAGCCCCTGTCGCAACCGTCGATGTACTGAACACCCTGTTCCACTCCGAACAGGGTGGCCACGAGCAGGTCGTGCTCTGCCAGGACCGCGCCAGCGGGCTCAAGGCAGTCATCGCCCTGCACTCCACCGCCCTGGGCCCGGCCCTGGGCGGCACCCGTTTCTACCCGTACGCCTCCGAGCAGGACGCCGTCGCCGACGCGCTGAACCTGTCGCGCGGGATGTCGTACAAGAACGCCATGGCCGGTCTGGACCACGGCGGCGGCAAGGCCGTGATCATCGGTGACCCCGAGCTGATCAAGACCGAAGAGCTGCTGCTGGCGTACGGCCGGTTCGTCGCCTCGCTCGGCGGGCGTTACGTCACGGCCTGCGACGTCGGTACGTATGTCGCGGACATGGACGTCGTCGCCCGCGAGTGCCGCTGGACGACCGGCCGCTCGCCCGAGAACGGCGGCGCCGGCGACTCCTCCGTACTGACGGCGTTCGGTGTCTTCCAGGGGATGCGCGCGAGCGCCCAGCACCTGTGGGGCGACCCGTCGCTGCGGGGCCGCAAGGTCGGCATCGCCGGCGTCGGCAAGGTCGGGCACCACCTGGTCGAGCATCTGCTCCAGGACGGCGCCTCCGTCGTGATCACGGACGTACGGGACGAGTCCGTGCGCCGGATCACCGAGCGGCACCCCGGGATCGCGGTGGCCGCCGACACCGACGCGCTGATCCGCACCGAGGGTCTGGACGTCTACGCGCCGTGCGCGCTGGGCGGCGCGCTGAACGACGACTCCGTGCCCGTACTGACCGCGAAGGTGGTGTGCGGGGCGGCCAACAACCAGCTCTCGCACCCGGGTGTCGAGAAGGATCTCGCCGACCGCGGCATCCTCTACGCGCCGGACTACGTGGTGAACGCGGGCGGCGTGATCCAGGTCGCCGACGAGCTGCACGGATTCGACTTCGAGCGGTCCAAGGCGAAGGCCGCGAAGATCTTCGACACGACGCTTTCAATATTCGCACGTGCGAAGGACGACGGGATTCCGCCGGCCGCGGCGGCCGACCGGATCGCCGAGCAGCGCATCTCGGAGGCACGCGCCCGCTGAGGTCCGCGGGGGCGATCCGCCGACGCGGAGCCACCGCGCGGCTCCGGGGGGAGACGAGACTCACCCCGGTCGGCGGGTCGCCCCTCCAGAAGAGGTTAAAATCGCAGCTGACCAGCGAGGACATCCGTTCTCGCCGGTCCCGCGCCGAGGCGCGTCATGCGGGCGGCGTACCGTATGGCCGCGGAAGCAGGTACCGTTGAAGTCCTAAGGACGGGTCTCTCTGCGGAGAGCTCGTTCTGAAACATGAACGCGTGTCAAGACTCTGGGGCCGTGGAGCCCCGTCACCGAGGGGGTCGAGCCATGGGGCGCGGCCGGGCCAAGGCCAAGCAGACAAAGGTCGCCCGCCAGCTGAAGTACAACAGCGGCGGGACAGACCTGTCGCGTCTGGCCAATGAGCTGGGCGCATCGCCTTCGAGTCAACCGCCGAACGCGGAGCCGTTCGAGGATGACAAAGAGGAAGATGACCCGTACGCACAGTACGCGGAGCTGTACAACGACGACGAAGAGGACGATGAGTCCGGCCCGTCGTCACAGCGTCGCGGCGCTTGACGTACGTACACCTCAAAAAGAAATCATCCATGTGACCCGGTCCGGGCTCCCCGGACCGGGTTTCACCATGACATCGGCGGCCCGTCGCCGGACCTGATTCAGCTCGCATAGTCCCCGGTCAGAGCCGCGCCCGTGGTGGCCGTGCCGGTGCTCTGCCGGTCCACGACGCCACCGGCCACCCAGGCGTCCACGCCCCGGTCGGCGAGGGTGGTGAGCGCCGTGTCGACCGACTCCTCGGGGACGACGGCGATCATGCCGACGCCCATGTTGAGCGTCTTCTCCAGCTCCGTACGCTCCACCTGGCCCGCCGAACCGATCAGGTCGAAGACGGCGCCGGGCGCCCACGTCGAACGGTCCACCGTCGCGTGCAGATGGTCGGGCACGACGCGCGCCAGGTTGTTGGCAAGACCGCCGCCCGTGATGTGGCTGAAAGCGTGCACCTCGGTGGTCCTGGTCAGGGCCAGACAGTCCAGCGAGTAGATCTTGGTGGGCTCCAGCAGCTCGGCGCCGAGCGTGCGGCCGAACTCGGCGACCTCGCGCTCCAGCGACCAGCCGAGCCGGTCGAACACGACATGCCGGACGAGTGAGTACCCGTTGGAGTGAAGTCCGGAGGACGCCATGGCGATCACGACGTCACCCGTACGGATACGATCCGCGCCCAGCAGCCGGTCGGCCTCGACCACGCCCGTGCCGGCGCCGGCGACGTCGAAGTCGTCCTCGCCGAGAAGGCCGGGGTGCTCGGCGGTCTCCCCGCCGACGAGCGCGCAGCCCGCCAGCACACAGCCCTCGGCGATGCCCTTGACGATGGCGGCGACCCGCTCGGGGAACACCTTGCCGACGCAGATGTAGTCGGTCATGAACAGCGGTTCGGCGCCGCAGACCACCAGGTCGTCGACGACCATGCCGACGAGGTCGTGGCCGATCGTGTCGTAGACGCCCATCTTGCGGGCCAGGTCGACCTTCGTACCGACGCCGTCGGTGGCCGAGGCGAGCAGCGGGCGCTCGTAGCGCTTGAGGGCGGAGGCGTCGAAGAGGCCCGCGAAGCCGCCGAGACCGCCGACGGTCTCGGGGCGCTGGGTCTTCTTCACCCACTCCTTCATCAGCTCGACGGCGCGGTCGCCGGCCTCGATGTCGACGCCCGCGGCGGCGTAGGAGGCACCGGAGGATTCAGCTGGCATGTCGGGGAGCCTTCGTGTCATTGCTGCGGAGATTCGGTTCGGGTCCGTGGAATCGGGTCCGTGGGTTCCGGTCCGTGGAATCGGGTCCGTGGAATCGGGTCCATGGGTTCCGGTCCGTGAGTTCGGG
>NZ_MDCR01000434.1 GCF_001723055.1 Streptomyces niveus | reverse complement strand
CGAGCACGCCGCCCGGCGGCCGGGGCGAGCGCGCCGGGGGCGGGCCGCCGGGCGGCGTGCTCGGAGGTCGCCGCCTGCATCTTCAGCAGCGCGTCGAAGGTGAAGACCTCACGGGAGCGCTCGATGTCACGGTGGCGTACGGAGACGTCGCCCGAGACCGGCCCGGTCGGCAAACTGGCCTGCCCTTGAGCCCACTTGAGCGGGACGACGGCGAACACGCCCTCCTCCTCGCCGTCCACCCCGAGCAGCTTCTGGAGCCGCGCCTCGTCGAACCACATCGCCGGTTCGACGGACAGCCCGCGCGCGCCCGCCCACATGCGCCACGTCTGCACGGCGGCGCCGAGGTCCATGCTCACGGCGTGGAAGGAGAAGCTGTTGTACTTGAAGGAGTTCTGCCAGTACTTGATACCCAGGACCAGATACTGGTCCGTGTTCGCGCCGTATCCACCGAGCGCTTCGCGCACCTCTCCGGACACGTCCCCGGTGAGCAGGCGCTGCATGGTGTGGTGGCGGGTCGAGTAGTAGTGCACGCCGGGCGTGACGGGGCCGTTCGGCCCGGAGACCCAGTACACGCTCACGGGGTAGAGGCCGCCGCCGGACGCGGAGCCGCGCGACCAGTTGGCGAGCGGATAGAAGGGCAGGGCGCTGAGGTCGGTGTTGGCCTGGACGCCGAGCCGGCGGCCCGTCAGGCCGTACGAGTCGAGGAGCATCCCGGACAGCGACGTCAGGTCGAACTCCCCCGCGCCCGGCGCGCTGTCGGCGAAGCCGAAGGCGCGGTCCAGGCTGGCGTCCGCCGGGTAGTCGGCGGCGGGCAGCGGCAGGCTGTCGACCCCCGGGTAGTACTTCGCCTTGCGCGGCCCGTCGGACCAGTTCGGCACGAAATCGACCGGTGGCATCGGGACCCGGCCCCGCTGCATGATCGCGGCGGCGTAGTCATGGGCGTACCCCATGGGTGGTGCTCCTCTCAGGGGAACGGGTGCGGCGCGAGGTTCAGATCGGCGTCGGTCAGGTCGTGGGCGCGCAGGCCCGCCTCGCGCAGGGCGGTGCGCAGCCGGGGCATCCCGAGTGCGCGCTGCCGGGTCCAGCCGAAGTCGATGGGCAGCAGACCGGGGACGATGACGGAGACCGTCGTCAGTCCGAGGTCACGCTGTTCGGGCATGGTCTGGTCGACGACGACCACGTCGAATCCCTTGTCGGTCACGGCGTTCACGCACCGTGTGAGGTCGTCGCGCAGATCGTCCGAGACCGGCGGCAGCGACCCGTCGCCGTACGCCTCGGCCAGGGGGCGCTTGCGCGGCCGGGGCGCGCCCGGTTCGCCGATCAGGAAGTGGGCGTTGTTCCCCATCTCCGGGATGCCGTAGGCGAGCGGGTGGTCGTGCAGCGCGGCGACCTTGTCGTAGTCGGTGGCCATGGCGCGCAGCCGTGCCTCGTCGCGTGCGGTGCGGCCCTGGAGGTTCACGGCGTCCGTGGCGATCTCGCAGAGCGCCCCGGACAGGGCGGACTCCGGGTCGAGCCCGGCGCCCGCGCCGAAGCACATCCGGCCGGGGCCGCCGTCGGGACGGACGGCGACACCGGTGATGACGGGGATGGGGAAGCTGATCCGGGTGTCGAAGAAGCGGGCCTCGTACCCGTACATCTCCAGGCGGTCGACCATCTGCCGGGTGGCGGCGCGGGTGCTGGTGCGCGGGTCGAGTTCGGGCAGGGCGGCCTTGCCGTACCAGGTGAGGAGGAAGGCGTCGCGTTCCACGACCTCCATGAGGCCGAAGTACACGGCCTCCTCCATGCAGCCGCCGGACGCGCAGCCGTTGGAGCTCTCCTGCACGAAGCGGTTCTCCAGGCCCGGCGCGTGATAGTACGTCAGCACTTCCGGTACGAGGACGGGCCGGTGGTCGCGCAGCGAGTAGCCCCAGACCCAGGGGAGTTCACGGTCGGGGTGGAAGGGGGTGACACGCGGGTTGGCGCGGTGGAACTCCTCCGAGTACAGGCCGACCTCGCGCGGGTCCAGGGTGTGCTCCCCGGCCGCGCGCAGCCCGTTGAGGGAGCCCAGCACGCCCGCCGTCTTGGCGCGCGAGCGCATCCCGGCGTACCGCTCAAGCCCCTCCAGCACACCGATGCGCACGCTCTGCGCGAAGGTGTCGGCGTGGCCGCCCCAGAACGTCTCGCGCAGATAGTCGCCGGAGCGCATCGAGAAGCAGCCGATGGTCGCCGACGTGGAAGCGGAGGAGATGTCCTGCACGACCGAGGGTCCCAGGGACCCGCAGACCGGGTTGGCGTACGGCTCCACGGGCAGCTCGTACGCGCTGATGTCCCGGAGCCGGAAGCTGCCCGGCTTGTGCTTGGGCGCGGGGTTCAGCGTGAGGACAGCCGCGTCGGCGGTGTCCTGTTCACCCCTCCCGCAACGGGGGCACTCCGGGTCCGGCACGAGGGGGTAGTGCCGGACCCGGAGGGTTTCGAGGTCCACGAGGTGGACCGCCGGGAAGGAGCCGGTCCGCGGCCCCTGCCCGGCGAGTCGGGCCGCGACGATCCCGGCGAGGGCGTCGGCGGTGAACGGGGTGATGTACGGGGACTCCCCGGCGGCCCTGGTGCCGGAGCCCAGCTCCAGGGCCTCGCGCAGCGCGACGGAGCGCACGCCCTGCCAGCGGCGGGCGAGACAGCGGGCGCAGGGGCGGTGGGACTCGCCGCCGGGGAAGGGGCCGACGACGGCGTGGCGGCCGTAGAACCGTACGGGCACGGCGTCCGGTACGGCGTCCGGTGCGTCCGCCTCGTCCGTGCGCGCGTCCGTGGCCGCCTCTGTGAACGCGTCACGGACGCCGAGCGGCGCGACGTCGAGTGCGGGGGCGGGGGCGGCGGTCGCCTCGAAGCTGCGGCGCATCAGCGCGGCGAGGTCGGCGGCGGACCGCTCCCAGGGCTCAGCCTGCATCGGGCGCACCCTCCGCGCCGGCCCGGCCCTTGGTGAGCAGCACGCGCGCGGTGCTGATGCCGCCGGCGGGCAGGTCGGCGGGGGTGGTGGCGACGTACAGCACATCGCGGCCGGCCGAGCGCAGCCGGTCCAGGACCGCGTCGAAGGTGGTGGCCGTCGCGTCGGCGGGCACCGGGTCCGCCGTCAGCAGGACGGTGGAGGCGGCGAGTTCACCCATCAGCGGGTCGCCGGTGTCGACGGCGCCGGCCGGGTCCTCGGCGGCGAGCTGTACCTGGCCGAGCAGATCGCGCAGCGCGGCGCACGCGGCGGCGGTGCGGGAGAGCCCGGCGGCGACGGCCCAGCGTCCCCGCCCTTGCGTACGCGCTCCCGCCGCCGGTGCGCCGCCCGTCTCGCGTGCGAGGACGACATGGGCGCCGGAGTGGTCCTGCTCGCCGAGGTCGACGAGTTCGGCCCGTATCCCCACGTTCGGCACGGACTTGAGCAGGAACACCAGCTCCGGGTCGGCGTCCGGCTCACCGGCCGCCGGGGAGGTGACGAGCGCGCCGCGCGCCTCGCCGCGTACCGCCCGCAGCAGCGCGCCGTGCGCGAGCGCCGACAGCAGACCGCGGCCGGCAGCCTCCTGCGGGCCGGGGCCCGCGCCCGCGCCGGCGGTGGTCGCCTGGTGCAGACGGCCGGTGTTGTACGGGCCGAACGGCCGTACCGCGGCGGCCGGTACGCGCACGGGCTCCTTGGTGAGCAGCGAGAGCGCGGTGACCCACGCGCCGACCGTCTCGGCGCCCGCGCCGGTGCCGCTGCCCGTGGTCAGGTGGTCGGGGGCCAGGGCGGCGACGCCGTCGCCGTCCGGCGCCGGGGGATCCGGGATGACGGGCACGACGTGCTCGACGTACGTCTCGGCCGCCGCGTACAGCGCGCGCAGCCGGGCGCCCGCCAGGTGGTGCACGTCGAAGGCGGCGATGCGCCTGCGGGTCCCGTGGCCGACGGCCAGTTCGACTCGGCTGATCTTGAGGGGGGTCTGGGTCAGGCTCTCATCGTCGTAGCGGCTGAAGATGCCGGTGAAGGGGCGCACCAGCGCCGTACTGATCCGGTTGAGCCCTTCGACCAGAGCCTCCGCCTCGCCCGCGCTCTCCACGGTGGGCGTGATGGGGAGGGTCAGTCCGCCGGGGAGAGCGGGGCGAGGCGGA
>NZ_MDCR01000433.1 GCF_001723055.1 Streptomyces niveus | reverse complement strand
TCACCGACAACGGCGGCGCGCTCGCCGGCCGCAAGCCGCCCGCGGAACCGGGCTACGGCATCGTCGGCATGCGCGAACGCGCCCGCAGCGTCGGCGGCACCCTCGTGGCGGCCCCGCACGCGGACGGCTTCCGGGTGACGGCGCTCCTGCCGCTGGCCGCCCGCGACGACGACGCAGCCCGCGACGACCCCGCCCGCGACGACCCCGCCCCGGCCGATCCCGCCGGCCTCCCGGCCCGGGCCGCTGCGGCGGGGGCCGCGGGTCCCGCCGCAGCGCCCGCCTCCCGATCGGAGTCCTCGTGATCCGCGTCCTGCTCGCCGACGACCAGCGGCTCGTCCGGGCCGCCTTCGCCATGCTCGTCGAGTCCGCAGCCGACATGGAGGTCGTCGGACAGGCCGGGACCGGGCGGGAAGCGGTGGAGCTGGTCCGGGCGACCCGGGCCGATCTCGTCGTCATGGACATCCGGATGCCCGACGTCGACGGCATCGAGGCGACCCGGCTGATCGCCGCCGACGACGACCTCGCCGGGGTCAAGGTGCTGGTCCTCACCACGTACGACACCGACGACCACGTCGTGGAGGCGCTGCGCGCGGGCGCGTCCGGATTCCTGGTGAAGGACACCCGGCCCGCCGAACTCCTCACCGCCATCAGGACGGTGGCCGCCGGCGACTCCCTGCTGTCCCCGGGGCCGACGGCGCGCCTGATCGCCCGCGTGCTGAGCGCGCACAGCCGGGTCCCCGAGGCGTCGGCCGCCGGTGGGCCGGAGTGCCTGTCGGCCCGGGAACGGCAGGTCCTCGCCCTCGTCGCGCGTGGTCTCACCAACACCGAGATCGCGGAGACGCTCCGGCTCAGCCCCCTGACCGCCAAGACGCACGTGAGCCGCATCATGGGCAAACTCCAGGCCCGGGACCGGGCACAACTGGTGATCATCGCCTACGAGTCGGGGCTGGTGACCCCCGGTGATCCGCCGCTCACGGCCGTGGCCCCCGGCTGATACGCCCGCCCGCCGCGTACGGGAGAATGGCGCCATGAGCCTGTTCCGCGACGACGGCATCGTGCTGCGCACCCAGAAGCTGGGTGAGGCGGATCGCATCATCACGTTCCTCACCCGTGGCCACGGCCGCGTCCGGGCCGTGGCGCGCGGAGTGCGCCGTACGAAGTCCAAGTTCGGCGCCAGGCTCGAACCGTTCTCCCATGTCGACGTGCAGTTCTTCGCGCGCGGCAGCGAACTCGTCGGGCGCGGGCTGCCGCTCTGTACGCAGAGCGAGACCATCGCCCCGTACGGCGGCGCCATCGTCACCGACTACGCCCGCTACACGGCCGGTACGGCCATGCTGGAGACCGCCGAGCGGTTCACCGACCACGAGGGCGAACCCGCCGTCCAGCAGTATCTGCTCCTCGTCGGCGGGCTGCGCACCCTCGCGCGCGGCGAGCACGCCCCGCATCTGATCCTCGACGCCTTCCTGCTGCGCTCCCTCGCGGTCAACGGTTACGCGCCGAGCTTCGACGACTGCGCGAAGTGCGGCCTCGACGGCCCGAACCGGTTCTTCTCGGTCGCGGCGGGCGGGGTCATATGCGGTGACTGCCGGGTGCCCGGCAGCGTCGTACCGTCGTCGGAGGCGGTGGGTCTGCTCAGCGCGCTGCTGACCGGCGACTGGGGGACGGCGGACGCGTGCGAGGCTCGTCATGTCCGGGAGGGCAGCGGGCTGGTGTCCGCGTATCTGCACTGGCATCTGGAGCGCGGACTGCGCTCACTCAGATATGTAGAGAAGAACTAGGAGACACGAGCGCATGGCACGACGCGGAATCCTGGGCGGGCCCCGCCGCGAGTACAAGGTCCCCGAGCCGCACCCCTCCGGTGCGGTCCCGCCGAAGATCCCCGGCGAACTGGTGCCCAAGCATGTCGCCTGCGTGATGGACGGCAACGGCCGCTGGGCCAAGGAGCGTGGTCTGCCGCGCACCGAGGGCCACAAGGTCGGCGAGGGCGTCGTGCTGGACGTGCTCAAGGGCTGCCTGGAGATGGGCGTCAAGAACCTCTCCCTGTACGCCTTCTCCACCGAGAACTGGAAGCGCACGCCCGACGAGGTGCGCTTCCTCATGAACTTCAACCGCGACGTCATCCGGCGCCGGCGTGACGAGATGAACGAGCTGGGGATCCGGATCCGCTGGGTCGGCCGGATGCCCAAGATGTGGAAGTCGGTCGTCCAGGAGCTCCAGGTCGCCCAGGAGCAGACCGTCGACAACGACGCCATGACGCTCTACTTCTGCGTCAACTACGGGGGCCGCGCCGAGATCGCGGACGCGGCGCAGGCGCTCGCGGCGGACGTGGCGGCGGGCAAGCTCGACCCGGCCAAGGTCAACGAGAAGACGTTCGCCAAGTATCTGTACTACCCGGACATGCCGGACGTGGATCTCTTCCTGCGGCCGAGCGGTGAGCAGCGTACGTCCAACTACCTGATCTGGCAGAGCAGTTACGCCGAGATGATCTTCCAGGACGTGCTCTGGCCGGACTTCGACCGGCGGGACCTGTGGCGGGCCTGTCTGGAGTTCGCCCAGCGGGACCGCCGCTTCGGCGGCGCGCTGCCCAACCAGTCCGACAAGTCGGGCTAGCACACGAGAAGGGGGCGGGCGCCGCGGCGCCCGCCCCCTTCCGTCGGCTCATCGGCTCACCGGCCGGACAGACCACTGCCCGCCGCGCACTCCGCGCAGGTGCCGAAGACCTCCACCGTGTGCGCCACGGCCACGAAGCCGTGCTCGGCCGCGATCGTCTCGGCCCACTGCTCGACGGCCGGGCCCTCCACCTCGACGGCCTTGCCGCACACCCGGCACACCAGGTGGTGGTGGTGATCACCGGTCGAGCAGCGCCGGTAGACGGACTCCCCGTCGTTCGTGCGCAGTACATCGACATCGCCCGCGTCGGCGAGCGACTGGAGCGTGCGGTAGACCGTCGTCAGTCCGACCGAGTCGCCGCGGTGCTTCAGCATGTCGTGCAGCTCCTGAGCGCTGCGGAACTCGTCCACCTCGTCCAGCGCGGCGGCCACCGCGGCCCGCTGCCGGGTCGATCGGCCGCGTACGGGGGCAGTGCTCGCCCCACCGCCAGGCGCAGTCGTCACGGGTGCCTCCAATACTTCTGCCCGGAATCGCTCATCTGCCGGGCCATTCTGCCAGCTCGCGTCAGACCCTGGCCTCGTCCGCGGGACCGCGCATGGCGGGAACCGCCGGACCGTCCGCTTCCGCCGCCGGGTGTTCGTCCCGCTCCGGCCTCAGCGCCCGCGCCCGCCGTCTCGCCAGTGGTGTCGCGAGGACGGTCAGGACGAGGAAGACGCCGATGGCCAGCAACACAATTGTCGCTCCGGGCGGCACGTCCTGGTAGTACGAGGTGACCGTGCCGGCCAGCGTGACCGCCGTACCGATCACCACCGACAGTACGAACGTGACCGCGAACGACCGGGTGATCTGCTGCGCGGCGGCGACCGGCACCACCATCAGCGCGCTGACCAGCAGCAGCCCCACCACCCGCATCGCGACGGTGACGGTCACGGCGGCCGTGACGGCGACCAGCAGGTTCAGCGCGCGCACCGGCAGCCCGGTGACCCGCGCGAACTCCTCGTCCTGGCTGACGGCGAACAGCTGCCGCCGCAGCCCCACGGTGACCAGCACCACCAGGGCCGCCAGGACCCAGATCGCGTCCAGGTCACCCTCGGAGACGGTGGAGAGCGAGCCGAAGAGATACGAGCTGAGGTTGGCGTTGGAGCCGGTCGGCGAGAGGTTGATCAGCAGGACGCCGCCCGCCATACCGCCGTAGAACAGCATGGCCAGCGCGATGTCGCCGCGCGTGCGGCCGTACGCCCTGATCAGCTCCATCGCGATGGAACCGACGATCGCCACGAGCGTCGCCATCCACACCGGGCTGGCGGAGAGCAGGAAGCCCAGACCGACACCGGTCATGGCGACATGGCCGATGCCGTCGCCCATCAGGGCCTGCCGGCGCTGGACGAGATAGATGCCGACGGCGGGCGCGATGACACCGACCAGGACGGCCGCGATCAGGGCCCGCTGCATGAGGGCGGTCTCAAGGATTTCCATGGTCAGGTCAGCAGTCCTGTGCGGTGCGGCTCACCGGCCGCGTGCGGATGGCAGCTTTGATTGGTCAGAAGCTCGGGGTCGTGGCCGGGCAGCGCGTGCTGTCCGACCGCCTTCGGCGGCGGGCCGTCGTGCATGACGCAGCCGTCGCGCAGCACCACCGCGCGGTCGATCAGCGGCTCCAGCGGGCCCAGTTCGTGCAGGACGAGCAGGACGGTCGTACCGGCCGCCACCTGGTCACGCAGCGTGGCCGCCAGGATCTCCTGGCTCGCCAGGTCGACGCCCGCCATCGGCTCGTCCATGATCAGCAGTTCGGGTTCGGCGGCGAGGGCGCGCGCGATCAGCACCCTCTGGTGCTGGCCGCCGGAGAGCGCGCCGACCGCGTCCTTGGCCCTGTCCGTGAGGCCCACGAGGTCGATGGCGCGCTGGACGGCCGCCCTGTCGGCCTTGGAGGGCCATCTGAGGAGTCCCGTGCGCGCCAGCCGCCCCGAGGACACGACCTCGCGGACGGTCGCGGGCACGCCGCTCGCCGCCGTGGTGCGCTGCGGCACGTAGCCGACGCGCGCCCAGTCGCGGAAGCGCCGCAGCGGAGTGCCGAAGAGGGTCACCTCGCCGCTGGTGAGCGGGACTTGGCCGATCACGGAGCGTACGGCGGTGGACTTGCCCGAGCCGTTGGCGCCGAGCAGCGCGACGACCTCGCCGCGCCGCAGGGAGACGTCGATGCCGCGCAGCACGGGGCGGGAGCCGAGGGTGGCGGTGGCGCCGCGCAGGGACAGGACGGTGGGGGTGGTGGCGTCCTTCGCCCCGTTCGTGTCCTGACCGGCGGACTCCGTCTGCGTCGTCGTCACGTCCCGTACCTCCGTTGCTGCGGTGGGCTGGTTCACTTCGCGCCGAGGGCCTTCTCCAGCGCGGCGAGGTTGGACTCCATGACCTCGACGTAGTCAGCGCCCTTGGACTTGTCCGTGATTCCCTCGACGGGGTCCAGGACGTCCGTCTTCAGACCGCTGTCGGCGGCGACGGTCTTCGCCGTCCTGTCACTGACCAGCGTCTCGAAGAAGACCGTGCCGACCTTGTCCTTGGCCGCGATGGTACGCAGCTCCTTGATCCGGGCCGGACTGGGCTCGGACTCGGGGGAGATGCCCGCGATGGACTCCTGGGTGAGGCCGTAGCGCTCGGCGAGATAGCCGAAGGCCGAGTGCGTGGTGATGAAGGTCTTGGTGGCGGTGTCGGCGAGGCCCTGCTCGAAGGCGCTGTCGAGGGCGGTGAGGCGTTCGACGACGGTGGTGGTGTTCTTCCGGTACGCGGCGGCGTTCTCCGGGTCGGCCTTCTCCAGCGAGGCGCCGACGCCCTTGGCGACCTCGGCGTACTTCACGGGGTCGAGCCAGATGTGCGGGTCGGTGCCGGCCTCGCCCTCGTGGGCGTGGTCCTCCTCGGCGTGCTCCTCGCCCGCGTGCTCGTCCGCGTGCTCGTCGCCGTGGTCGTGGCCGACCTCCGCGCCGTGCTTCTCCAGCGTCGTGAGGGAGGCGGCGTCGACGGTGTTCTTCACGCCGGCGGCGCTGATGGCCTCGTCGACGGCGGGCTGGATCCCCTTGAGGTAGAGGATGTAGTCGGCCTCGCCGAGCTGGGCGGCCTGCCGGGTCCCCAGCTCAAGGTCGTGCGGCTCGACGCCCGGCTTGGTGAGCGTGGAGACGTCGACGTGGCTGCCGCCTATCTCCTCGGCCAGATACTGCATGGGGTAGAACGACGCGACCACCGCGAGCTTGCCGCCGCTCTTCCCGGCGCCGCCGCCGGCGTCGTCTGCCGCGTCGGAGGGGGAACACCCGGACAGCGCGGACAGCGCGACCAGGCCGAGGGTCAGGGACCCGGCGAGCGCGGCGGTGGGTATCAGGCGTCGTACGTTCATGACAGTCATTTTCAACAAAAGTGGAAACGATTGTCAACAAGAGGTGGTGAGGGCCACTGCGGGACACCGATTTGATACAGGGGGTGCGCCCGCCGCTAATCTGAGGCATTCGCCGTTCGTCGTCGTAATGAAGAGAGCACCGTGGCCGCCGACAAGATCGACAGCATCGTCAACCTGAGCAAGCGCCGTGGCTTCGTCTACCCGTGCAGCGAGATCTACGGCGGACAGCGTGCCGCCTGGGACTACGGGCCGCTCGGGGTCGAGCTGAAGGAGAACATCAAGCGCCAGTGGTGGCGTTACATGGTCACTTCGCGCGAGGACGTTGTCGGTCTCGACTCGTCGGTGATCCTGGCCACCGAGGTCTGGGAGGCCTCCGGTCACGTCGCCACGTTCACCGACCCGCTCACCGAGTGCACCTCCTGCCACAAGCGTTACCGCGCGGACCACTTGGAGGAGGCGTACGAGGAGAAGCACGGCAAGCCGCCGGCCAACGGCCTGAAGGACCTCAACTGCCCCAACTGCGGCAACAAGGGCACCTTCACCGAGCCCAAGTCCTTCTCCGGGCTGCTCTCCACCCACCTCGGCCCGACGCAGGACTCCGGCTCGGTCGCGTATCTGCGTCCCGAGACCGCGCAGGGCATCTTCACCAACTTCGCCCAGGTGCAGGTGACGGCGCGCAAGAAGCCGCCGTTCGGCATCGCGCAGATGGGCAAGTCCTTCCGTAACGAGATCACGCCCGGCAACTTCATCTTCCGCACGCGCGAGTTCGAGCAGATGGAGATGGAGTTCTTCGTCAAGCCCGGCGAGGACGAGACGTGGCAGGACTACTGGATGGAGCAGCGCTGGAACTGGTACCGGGACCTGGGCCTGCGCGAGGAGAACATGCGCTGGTTCGAGCACCCGAAGGAGAAGCTCTCCCACTACTCCAAGCGCACCGCCGACATCGAGTACCGCTTCAGCTTCGGCGGCTCGGAGTGGGGCGAGCTCGAAGGCGTCGCGAACCGCACCGACTACGACCTCACCGCGCACTCCAAGGCGTCCGGCCACGACCTGTCGTACTTCGACCAGGAGGCCGGTGAGCGCTGGACGCCGTACGTCATTGAGCCCGCCGCCGGTGTCGGCCGCGCGATGCTGGCCTTCCTCCTCGACGCGTACAACGAGGACGAGGCGCCCAACGCGAAGGGTGTGATGGAGAAGCGCACCGTCATGCGGCTCGACCCGCGCCTGGCGCCGGTCAAGGTCGCGGTGCTGCCGCTGTCGCGCAACCCGCAGCTGTCGCCGAAGGCGAAGGGCCTCTCGGCCGACCTGCGCAAGAACTGGAACATCGAGTTCGACGACGCGGGCGCGATCGGCCGGCGTTACCGCAGGCAGGACGAGATCGGTACGCCGTTCTGCGTCACCGTCGACTTCGACACCCTCGACGACGACGCGGTGACCGTGCGCGAGCGCGACACCATGAAGCAGGAGCGCGTCTCGCTGAGCCAGATCCAGGGGTACCTGGCGGAGCGGCTGCTCGGCTGCTGATTACGGTCGTGGCTCGAAGCCCCCGGTTCCGTGACGGAGCCGGGGGCTTCGTCGCACACTGCTCAGTGGCCGCATTCGTCAACAGGAGGCACTCATGCCGCCCACGACCAGCAGCAAGGTAAGCCGATGGGACCAGCACGGCCGCGAGCACGTCGTCCATGTCCAGAAGGCGGGCATGCAGCGGGCGTTGACGTGCGAGACCTGCGGCTGGAGCAAGAACGCGCAGTTCCTGCCGTGGCTCAAGGCGGAGGAGCACCTGACCGAGGCGCACCAGGCGACGGTGGATCCGACGGTGACCGGCGGCGGCTGAGAGCGGACACGGGCGGTCGCGGGGCGGTCGAGGGGCGGTCGGGGGGCGGAAAATCAGGTGACGGGCGCCACCCGCCCGGTGGTAGCGTCGTGGGCATGTTCTTCCAGATCTACGAGTGAGAACGCGGCGGTCACGGTCCGCCTCTCACCAGACGCATCCGCAGATCACTTCGCCTTCACCAATTCGGGAGAACCCGTGGCAAAAAGCCGGAACAACCTTCTCGGCGTGGGCGGACAGCGAAAGAAGCTGTCCCGCGCCGACCAGCAGGGCAACGGCCCCAGCCGGAACGCCGACCGCAAGGTCGCCGAGGACAAGAAGCAGGAACTCGTGCGGAAGATGCGCGAGCGGGCGACCGGCACGGAGTCCGGGGAAGGCGCCACGGACACCGCGGCCGACACCGCCGCCACCGACACGACCGACGGGCCCGCCGCCCAGTCGTGACGCACGGCTTCTGACATAGCGACGACGACGGCCCGGACCACTTCGGTGGTCCGGGCCGTACGCGTTACGGGTCAGCTCACCGCCTTCTTGACGAGGGCGGCGAGGACGGCCTCCGACGTGTCGTCCAGTCCGGTCACGGCGAACGACGTCGCCCACAGACCGCCGTCGTCGAGATTCGCCTCGGGGGTGAACCCGAAGGTCGAGTAGCGCTCCTTGTCGGTGTGCCCGCTGCGGAAGAAGCAGACCACCTTCCCCTTCCTGGCGTAGGCGGGCTGCCCGTACCAGAGCTTCGGCGCCAGCTCAGGGGCGTTGGCGGTGACGACGGCATGGACGCGTTCGGCCACCGCGCGGTCCGCCGCCTCCATCTCCGCGATCTTCGACAGCACGTCGAGTTCGTCCGTGGCGGCTTTCCTGCCCCGGCCACCGGCCGCCTCCTTCCTCAGTTCCTCGGCGCGTGCCTTCATCGCGGCGCGCTCTTGCTCGGAGAAGCCGTCGGTGCTCATCGCTGTTCACTCTCCAGGTCGGGATCGCCGCTGACGCTAGCCGCGCCGGGAGACGGGACGCTTCTCGAATCCTGACCGATCCCCGCGCCCGCACCCCGCTCCCGCGACGCCGGCAGGTCCCTGGCGCGGCCGACCGGTGAGAACAGCAGGATCAGCCCGGCGAGCGGCACACCCGCCGTGGTGATCCACATCGCCGTACGGACACCGAGCACCGTCCCGAGCGTGCCGCCCAGGAGCGCGCCGAGCGGGATGGTGCCGTAGTTGAGGAAGGCCGTGCTCGCGGTGAGGCGGCCGAGGAGTTCCGGCGGGCAGTAGCGCTGCTGGAAGCTTGCCTTGATGACATTGCCCGCCACCACACCCGCCGCGACGCAGAATCCGCCCGCCACGTAGAACAGCACCCCGGCCCCGCCGACGGTCAGCGGGATCAGCAGCGCGAACACCGCGAGGCCCAGCTCGAAGACCAGCGTGGCGCGTGCGGTGCCCAGCCGGGCCGCGACGCGGCGCGCGGCGAAGGCCCCGGCCACGCCGCCCGTACCGGCCGCCGCGACGAGCCCGCCGACCGGCCCGGGGTCCAGGCCGACTGTCCGGACCAGGAAGACGACCAGGATCGACTGATAGCCCATCAGGGCCAGGTTGGACGCGGCGCCGAAGAGCGTCAGCGTACGGAGCCAGGGATCGCGCGCGACCAGCCGCAGACCCTCGCCGACCTCCGAGGCCAGCGCGCCGCGCGGGCGGGGTGTCCTCGGGACGCGCGGCTCGCGGTGGCGGATGCGGGACAGGCACAGGAGCGAGACGAGGAAGGTCGCCGCGTTGGCGAACATCCCGTTGACCGCGCCCGCCAACTGCGCGATCAGACCGCCCGATCCGAGCCCGGCGATCTGCGCCGCGGACGCGCTGCCGTGCAGTTTCGCGTTGCCCTCGGGCTGGTCTTCGGGGGCCAGGATGGTCGGCAGATAGGCGGTGTACGCGGTCTGGAAGAACACGGCCGATGTGCCCGTCGCCAGCGCCACGCCCACCAGCAGACCCACGCTCAGCAGCCCGGCCCACGCGGCGAGTGGGACGGGCTGCTGAGCGTGGGTCT
>NZ_MDCR01000432.1 GCF_001723055.1 Streptomyces niveus | reverse complement strand
CGGCCCCAGCGGTCGTCGGCGGCGGCGTGCGCGAGCGAGAAGCCGCCGCCGACGACCGCTGGGGCCGGATCGTGGTGATCGAGCGCGAGCAGGCCGTCATCGACTGGCACCACGGGGGGCCGCTCGCCCGGATCTCCGGCGCCGCGCTCGGCGATCCGCGCACTGTGATCCTCCACACCGATCTTGTGGCCTACATCCGTACGGAGGCGGCGGAGGCGGACACCGCCGAGGGTGCCCGCGAGCCCTTCGACCGTTACGACGCGCTCTGCCTGGACATCGACAACGGGCCCGGCTGGACCGTCACGGACGAGAACGCGAACCTGTACACGCCCGGCGGACTGGCCGCCTGCCGGGCCCGGCTCAACCCCGGCGGAGTGCTCGCCGTGTGGTCCGCCCAGCCCTCCCCCGCCTTCGAGGACGCGCTGCGGAATGCCGGTTTCACCGGGGTTAGGACGGAAGAGATCACAGTTGCCCGTGGCGTCCCTGACGCGGTCCACCTCGCCGTTCGCCCTGCGTAGCCGGGAGCCCTCCGGTGCCTCTACGCTGCTCCCCACACACGGGATCCACCATCTGCGCGCAGATGGTGGATCGAGGAACACGGATCGCGGAACGTACCAGGGGCGGGGCGATGGAGCAGACACACACCAGCCAGAACGGGGTCGCGGCCACTCCCGGCGCGCAGCGCCGTGTGCTCGTGGTCGAGGACGACGCGACGATCGTGGACGCCATCGCGGCCCGGCTGCGTGCCGAGGGCTTCGTCGTCCAGACGGCGGTCGACGGCCCGGCCGCGGTGGACGCCGCCGAGGCGTGGCAGCCGGATCTGATGGTGCTCGACGTGATGCTGCCCGGCTTCGACGGTCTGGAGGTCTGCCGCCGTGTCCAGGCGCAGCGTCCGGTGCCGGTGCTGATGCTGACGGCGCGCGACGACGAGACCGACATGCTGGTGGGCCTGGGCGTCGGGGCCGACGACTACATGACCAAGCCGTTCTCGATGCGGGAGCTGGCGGCCCGGGTGCATGTGCTGCTGCGAAGGGTGGAACGCGCGGCGCTGGCCGCCGTGACGCCGCGCAGCGGCATCCTGCGGCTCGGCGAGCTGGAGATCGACCACGCGCAGCGCCGGGTGCGGGTGCGCGGCGAGGACGTCCATCTGACGCCCACCGAGTTCGACCTGCTGGTCTGCCTGGCGAACACGCCGCGCGCCGTGCTCTCGCGGGAGCAGCTGCTGGCCGAGGTGTGGGACTGGGCGGACGCCTCGGGCACCCGTACGGTCGACAGCCACATCAAGGCGCTGCGCCGGAAGATCGGCGCGGAGCGGATCCGTACGGTGCACGGCGTGGGGTACGCCCTGGAGACACCGGCGCCATGAGCCGGGCGCCGGGCGGCAGAGGCGAGCGGGACGACGGCCCGGGGCGGCCGGGCCGGGCCGGGCGTACGCCGCGCTCCGCGCGCGCTCCCCGGCCGGTCAGGGGCGGCGCCAGGAGCGGCCCCCGGCACGACCCGTCGGGTCAGGGTCCCGCGCGCAAGGGCCCGGCCCGCATCAGGGCCGGTCACGGGTCGCTGGGCGGGCCCGACGGCGGCGGTCTGCGGCCGTTCTCCATCAAGACGAAGCTCGGCATGCTCGTGGTGGTCTCGGTGCTCATCACCACGGGGCTGCTGATGGTGGCGCTGCGCACCGAGACCGAGCTGCGCTTCATCACGGTGTTCTCGATGATCGCGACGCTGCTGATCACGCAGTTCGTGGCGCACGGTCTGACGGCCCCGCTGGACGAGATGAACACCGTCGCGAAGGGCATCTCGCACGGTGACTACACGCGGCGCGTCAGCGGCGCGGACCGCCGCGACGAGCTGGGCGACCTGGCCTCCACGATCAACCGTATGGCGGACGACCTGGAGGCCGTGGACCGGCACCGCAAGGAGCTGGTCGCCAATGTGTCCCACGAGCTGCGCACGCCGATCGCGGCGCTGCGCGCCGTGCTGGAGAACGTGGTGGACGGGGTGTCCGCCGCCGACCCGGAGACGATGCGCACCGCGCTGAAGCAGACGGAGCGCCTGGGCAGGCTCGTGGAGACGCTGCTGGACCTCTCCCGGCTCGACAACGGCGTACTGCCGCTCAAGGCGCGGCGCTTCGAGGTGTGGCCGTATCTGTCCGGGGTGCTGAAGGAGGCCAATCTCGCGGCCTCGCAGCGCGCGCTGAGTTCGGGTTCGGGCAATCACACCCGTACGGACGTGCATCTGCATCTGGATGTGTCGCCGCCGGAGCTGACGGCGCACGCGGACGCGGAGCGGCTGCACCAGGTGGTCGCGAATCTCATCGACAACGCGGTCAAGCACAGCCCGCCGCACGGCCGGGTGACGGTGCGGGCGCGGCGCGGTCACGGTCCCGAGTCGCTGGACCTGGAAATCCAGGACGAAGGTCCCGGTATCCCGGAGCCGGAGCGGCACCGGGTCTTCGAGCGTTTCAACCGGGGCAGCGCTCCGTCGCCGCACGGACCGGGCAGTGACGGCGGTACGGGACTGGGGCTGGCGATCGCGAGTTGGGCCGTGGATTTGCACGGCGGACGTATCGGGGTGGCCGAATCCGTACGCGGATGCCTCATCCAGGTGACACTTCCGGGAATCCCCCGGGCGCGGGGTTGACGTAGGGTTCGGATCGGAGGCACCGGAAGAGCCCGTTCCATGGGCATTCGGTGCGGCGTTGCCGACGCGATCCCTGTTCAGGGGCCGAAAAGGCGGCGTCAGCGCCATGGTGCGTCCGCAGTTCCGAGGACAGCTTCAAGGAAACCTGGCTTGTTTCCCGCCAATTCCTACGCCGAAACCCGCCTTCCGGTGTGACTTGCATGACGTTGCCCCCGCCCGGTCTGCTCCTCTCGGTCCGGTAGGCGTAGCCTTGATTCCCGCTGTCCATCACCTTGTGAAGCGGAAGAGGGCGGTTGCCGCCGTGTCGTCTCAGTCCCCCAGTAACTCAAGCGTCTCGACCGACCGAACGGGGCAGGAAGCCAATCCTGCCGCCGCCTTCGGGGCCAATGAATGGCTCGTCGACGAGATCTACCAGCAGTACCTCCAGGACCCGAATTCGGTCGACCGCGCCTGGTGGGACTTCTTCGCCGACTACAAGCCGGGCAACACCGGTGCGGCG
>NZ_MDCR01000431.1 GCF_001723055.1 Streptomyces niveus | reverse complement strand
ATGCAGAGAGTCCTCTGCACAGGTATTTTTGCAGAGGACTCTCTGCATTGTGCCCGGCCGTGAGTGATGAGCCCGCGGTGACAGCCCGCGTCAGGGCGAGCCCGGCACCGCCGGCGGGTCCAGGCGTTCCGCGTTGCGGCGGGCCGTGCCCCGTGCCCACTCCCCGCTGGTCAGCGCGCCGACCACCAGTACCGACAGGCCGAGGCCGGTGATGATCCACCACGCGGGCCTGCTCGCGTCCGCGAACGCCTCGTCGCCGATGCCGCCGCGGTGCGTGGCCGCGCCCGCCGCGCCCGCGGCCAGTACGGCTCCGATCACGGCGACGCCCAGCGTCGTCCCGATCTGCCGGCTCGTCGACGCGACGGCCGCGGCCACCCCCGACTGCGACAGCGGCATCCCGGACACCGCCGTGTTGGTGATCGGGGCGTTCACCATGCCGAAGCCGACGCCGAACAGCATGTATCCGACGATCAGCAGCCCCAGACGAGTCTCCGCCTCGAAGACCGCGAACATCAGTCCGCTGGCCGCGAGGGTCGTGCCCGCGATCAGGAGCGGGACGCGCGCCCCGTACGAGCCGACGAGCCGCCCCGACAGCGGCGCGCAGACCAACGCCGGCGCCGCCATCGGCAGGATGTAGAGGCCGGCCTCCAGGGGGGAGAGGTTCCGGACGTTCTGGAGGTAGAGCGTGTTCATGAACAGGAAGCCGCCGAGGGCGCCGAACGCGCACACCGCGATGATCGTCGCCCCGCTGAACGGCGCGCTGCGGAAGAAGCGCAGATCGATCAGCGGCTCGTCGCGCCTCGGCTCGTAGAGGATCAGCCCCGTCAGCGCGAGGGCGGCGGCCCCGGCGAAGGACAGGATCAGCGGCGACGTCCAGCCCGCGGTCGGGGCCTCGATGATCGCGTACGTCACCGCGCCGAGGGTGGCCATGACCAGCAGCTGCCCCACGGGATCGGGGCGGCGCGGCTTGGCGGCGCGCGA
>NZ_MDCR01000430.1 GCF_001723055.1 Streptomyces niveus | reverse complement strand
GTCGCCGGTCTTCTCGCCCGCGCTCCGGGCGGGCGAGAAGACCGGCGACTTCACGGTGCGGGCGGATGTCGTGGGCCGTACGGTCCCGGCCGTCGACTTCACCGCGACGGTCACCGAGCGCCAGGCGGACGCGGTCGCCAGGACCAGCGACAAGGAGATGACGGCGGCGCCGGGCGGCGAGTTCGCCGACAGCATCCAGGTCAAGGCCACCAACAACGGTGTGATCGCGCCCGGTGTGGCGGTCAGGGCCACGATGATCAAGTCCGCGGACGACGCGTCGGCGGCGGACAAGGGCCCGTACTTCAAGGACGCGGCCGGCAAGCCGCTGCGTGCCCTGACGGGCCTGAAGACGGACGCCCAGGGCCTGCTGGTCCTCCCGAAGATCTTCGCGGACGACGCGACGGGCACGTTCCTGCTCCGCATCGAGACGGCGGGCGGCGCGAAGGTCACGATCGAACTGAAGGTCACCGCCCCGGAGGCGTAGCACCTCCGGTGTTCCGCACGCGTACGCCGCCCCCGCGTCCTCAGGGACGCGGGGGCGGCGTCGCGTCAGGCCCGCTAGCGGCGTTCGTTCAGGCGGCGGGTCGCCGGGGCCCGGGTCGGGTCCTCCGGCCAGGGGTGGCGGGGGTAGCGGCCGCGCAGTTCCGCTCGCACGGCGCGGTAGCCGTCGCGCCAGAAGGACGCCAGGTCCGCCGTGACGGCGGTCGGGCGGCCGGCGGGGGAGAGGAGATGGACCAGCACCGGTACGCCCGCCACGGTCGGTGTCGCCGTCAGGCCGAACAACTCCTGGAGTTTCACGGCCAGTACGGGCTGCTCACCGCCGTAGTCGACGCGTACGCGCGACCCGCTCGGCACCTGGATCCGCTCGGGCGCCAGTTCGTCCAGCCGCCCCGCCAGGCCCGACGACCACGGCAGCAGCCGGCGCAGCGCCTGGCCCGCCTCGACGCGCGCCAGATCCGCGCGGCGCCGGGCCTTCGACAGCTCCGGCTCCAGCCAGCCGTCCGCCGCGTCGAGCAGCGCGGCGTCCGAGACGTCCGGCCACGGCGCGCCCAACGCCCGGTGCAGAAAGGCCAGTCGCTCCCGCAGGGCCTGTGTGTCGCGCGTCCAGCGCAGCAGGGCGCCGGGACCCTCGCGCCGCAGACCGTCCAGCAGCGCCGCCCGTACGAGGGCCGGGTCGGGCCCCCGCAGGGGCCGTACGGACAGCTCGACCGCGCCCAGGCGCCGTACCTGCCTGGCGACCACGTCACCGTCCTCCCAGCGCACCTCCTCGCCGGTCACGAGCAGATGCGCGGCGGCGGTGCGCGCGGTGTCCTCGTCGACGACGGCCGCGAGCCGTACCCGCGCCGACGCGGCCGTCGCGGGCCGGTCGGCGACGGCGACGGCCAGCCACGGCGCGTCCCGCAGCCCGGACCCGTCGCCGAGTTCGGCGCCGGTCCCGGACACCATCAGGAACGCACCGCCGCCACGGGCCCGCGCCACCCGCTCGGGAAACGCGTACGCGGCGACGACCCCGGCGACGGCGTCATCCGTCAACTCCCCCCGACCGGCGGCGCCGACGCCACCCGGCAGGGCCGACGCCAGCCTCCGCGACTCCTGCCGCCAGCGCGCCGCGTACCCGTCGCCGCCGCGCTTCGCCGTACGCCACGCGCCCGCCAGGTCGTCCCCGTACCCCCTCGGCGGCTCCTCGCTCAGCAGCGCCACCACCTCCGCCGCCCGGCGCGCGCCGACCTCGGCGGCGCCGTCGAGCAGGGCGCGGGCGAGGCGGGGGTGCACGCCGAGGCGTGACATGCGTACGCCCCGGTCGGTCACCCGGCCCGCCGCGTCCACCGCGCCGATCGCGGCCAGCACCGTCCGCGCGGCGGCCAGCGCCCCCGCGGGCGGCGCGTCGAGCAGCGCGAGGCCCGCGGCGTCCGGGTCGCCCCAGCACGCCGCCTGAAGGGCGAACGCCGCCAGATCGGCGACCTTGATCTCCGGCGCGGGGAACCGCGCCAGCCGCGCGTCCTGCGCCTCGTCCCAGCACCGGTACACCACGCCCGGCGCCTCGCGCCCCGCACGTCCCGCGCGCTGCCGCGCGGTCGCCTGCGAGCCCCGCACCGTCGTCAGCGCGCTCAGCCCCCGCGCGTGGTCCGTACGCGGCTCACGAGCCAGCCCGGAGTCGACGACGACCCGCACCCCCGGCACGGTCAGGCTGGACTCCGCCACCGACGTCGCCAGTACGACCCGGCGCCCGCCGTCCCCCGACCCGGCGAGCACCGCGTCCTGCACCTCCGCCGGGGCCCGGCCGTGCACCTGAAGGACCTCCGCGCCGAGCGCGCCGGCGCTCCCCAACTGGCCCGCCACCCGGCCGATCTCGCCGACGCCCGGCAGGAACACCAGCACATCGCCCGCGCGTTCGGCCAGCGCCCGCCTCACCACGGAGGCCACATGCGTCAGCAGCGCCGGATCGACCCGCATCCCGTGCGGCGGACGCACCGGCCGCGGAGGCGGCGCCCACACGACATCCAAAGGATGCGTGACCCCGCGCGCCTCTACTACCGGCGCGTCCCCCAGCAGCCGTGCCCACCCCTCGGCGTCGGTCGTGGCGGACGCGGCCACCAGACGCAGCTCGGGCCGGAGCGTGGCCCGTACGTCCAGCAGGAAGGCCGCCACGGTGTCGGCGTCCAGATGCCGTTCGTGGCACTCGTCGATGATCACCACGTCGACGCCGCCGAGTTCCTGGTCGCGCTGGAGCCGCTGGAGCAGTACGCCGGTGGTCACCACCTCCACCACCGTGTCGGGCCCCACCAGGCGCTCCCCGCGCACCGTGAAGCCGACGCTCGCGCCGACCCGCTCGCCGAGCAGCCACGCCATCCGCCGGGCCGCCGCGCGCGCGGCGATCCGGCGCGGCTCGGCGACGATCACCCGCCGCCGTGGCCCCGGAGCGGCACCGCCGGGCCGAACGAGCCCGGCCAGCACCAGCGGCACCAGCGTCGTCTTGCCCGTGCCGGGCGGCGCGCACAGCACGGCGCACCCCGGCCCGTCGAGGGCCGCCTCCAGCGCGGGCAGGGCGGTGCGTACGGGCAGGGCGCCGAGGACGTCGTCGCGGATCACACCCTCAGTCTCGTACGCAGACGAAGATCGCCGAACCCGGGATCAGTTTCCCGCGCAACGGCGACCAGCCGCCCCAGTCCTGGGTGTTCCAGGCCGGCCACTCCGGTTCCACCAGGTCGACGAGGCGGAAACCGCCCGCCACCACGTCCCGTACGCGGTCGCCCACCGTCCGGTGGTGTTCCACGTACACCGCGCGCCCCTCGTCGTCCTGTTCCACATAGGGCGTGCGGTCGAAGTACGACGCGGACACCGACAGGCCCTCGGGCCCCGGCTCGTCGGGGAACGCCCAGCGGATCGGGTGCGTCACCGAGAAGACCCACCGCCCGCCGGGGCGCAGCACCCGCCGTACCTCGCGGAACACCCGTACCGGATCGGCGACGAAGGGGATCGCGCCGTACGCGGAGCACGCCAGGTCGAAGGAACCGTCGCGGAACGGCAGCGCGCCGGCGTCCGCCTCCACAAGAGGCACGTCGTCGCCGATGCGCAGGGCGTGCTGGAGCTGCCGGTGGGAGAGGTCGAGCGCCACCGGGCGCGCGCCCTGCCCGGTCAGCCAGCGTGAGCACTGCGCCGCGCCCGCGCCGATCTCCAGGATGTCGAGGCCCTTGAGGGACTCGGGCGGCCCCAGCAGCTCCGCCTCCACCTCGTCCAGGCCCTCCGGGCCCCAGACGAACCGGTCGTCGCCGAGGAAGGTGCCGTGCTCGATCTGGTAGTCGTCCGCGTTGCTGTTCCACCAGCCCCGGTTGGCGCGGCTGCTCTCGGCGCCGTCGCTCTCCCGCCGGGTGGCTTCCGGCTCGTACCGCTCTGCCTGCTCTTGGCTCATCGTGTCCGTCGTCGTAGTGTGCGGAGAGGCGTACACGTTCCCGTGCCCGCGCGGTGACCGGCCGGTGACGGCGCGGGTTCCGGTGTGGGCCTCGTGGCCTCATGAAACGCTTGTTGTGCCGGGTATGGGGCGTTCCGCCCCGGGTGTGCGCCTTCGCGCATTGACCGTGTCCGGCTGCCCCCGTATGCTAAAGGTTGCGCTGCGGGCTTGCGCGCCTCAGACGTAGCAGGCCGCGCTCGCATCTGTTGTAGGTCCCCTCGGCTGTCGAGGCGCCTTCTCCCCCTCGGGAATTGGCGCTCGCTCGGCTGTCCGGACTTCCGGCGGATGGCGATACGGGCTCTCGGCGTGGCAGTACCTACGACTCAATGTCCGTACCGGAGCCTTTACCCACATGACGAGCAGCACCGAGACCACCGCCACCACCCCGCAGGTTGCGGTCAACGACATCGGTAACGAGGAAGCATTCCTCGCCGCGATCGACGAGACGATCAAGTACTTCAACGACGGCGACATCGTCGACGGCGTCATCGTGAAGGTCGACCGGGACGAGGTCCTGCTCGACATCGGTTACAAGACCGAAGGCGTCATCCCCTCCCGCGAGCTTTCGATCAAGCACGACGTCGACCCCAACGAGGTCGTCGCCGTGGGCGATGAGATCGAGGCCCTGGTTCTCCAGAAGGAGGACAAGGAAGGCCGTCTCATCCTGTCCAAGAAGCGCGCGCAGTACGAGCGCGCCTGGGGCACGATCGAGAAGATCAAGGAAGAAGACGGCATCGTCACCGGCACCGTCATCGAGGTCGTCAAGGGTGGACTCATCCTCGACATCGGCCTCCGTGGCTTCCTGCCGGCCTCTCTCGTCGAGATGCGCCGCGTCCGCGACCTCCAGCCCTACGTGGGCAAGGAGCTCGAAGCCAAGATCATCGAGCTGGACAAGAACCGCAACAACGTGGTCCTGTCCCGCCGTGCCTGGCTGGAGCAGACGCAGAGCGAGGTTCGCCAGACCTTCCTCACGACCCTGCAGAAGGGCCAGGTCCGCTCCGGCGTCGTCTCCTCGATCGTCAACTTCGGCGCGTTCGTGGACCTCGGCGGTGTCGACGGTCTCGTGCACGTCTCCGAGCTCTCCTGGAAGCACATCGACCACCCCTCCGAGGTTGTCGAGGTCGGCCAGGAAGTCACCGTCGAGGTTCTCGACGTGGACATGGACCGCGAGCGTGTCTCCCTGTCGCTCAAGGCGACGCAGGAAGACCCGTGGCAGCAGTTCGCCCGGACGCACCAGATCGGCCAGGTCGTTCCCGGCAAGGTCACCAAGCTCGTTCCGTTCGGCGCGTTCGTCCGCGTCGACGAGGGCATCGAGGGTCTGGTCCACATCTCCGAGCTGGCCGAGCGCCACGTGGAGATCCCGGAGCAGGTCGTCCAGGTCAACGACGAGATCTTCGTCAAGGTCATCGACATCGACCTTGAGCGCCGTCGCATCAGCCTCTCGCTGAAGCAGGCCAACGAGGCGTTCGGCGGGGACCCGGCCTCGGTCGAGTTCGACCCGACGCTGTACGGCATGGCTGCCTCGTACGACGACCAGGGCAACTACATCTACCCCGAGGGCTTCGACCCCGAGACCAACGACTGGCTCGAGGGCTTCGAGGCTCAGCGCGAGGTGTGGGAGACCCAGTACGCCGAGGCGCAGACCCGCTTCGAGCAGCACCAGGCTCAGGTCATCAAGTCCCGCGAGGCCGACGAGGCCGCCGCTGCCGAGGGCGCTGCCGCCCCGGCCGGCGCGGCTCCCGCCGCCTCCGGTGGCAGCGGTGGCGGTGGCGGCGGCGGTTCGTACTCCTCGGAGTCCCAGGACAACTCCGGCGCCCTGGCGTCGGACGAGGCCCTGGCCGCGCTGCGCGAGAAGCTGGCCGGTGGCCAGAGCTGACGCTCTGACCCCCTAGCCGGTCGCAGGACAGCCTGACGTGAGGCCCGTTCCCCTCGGGGAGCGGGCCTCACGCATGCCCGCACGAGGCGGGCGGAGAAGGCCGTGGCGCCAAGTGCCGTACGCTGTCGGCTTCTTGCCGCTCGTACGCCCGGCGCCGGACCCACGACGACCGGATGCGGGACGCGCGGGCGGGGAATGCTCACGCACCAGGGTGCGTTCTTCCTGAGGAACACGAGGAGGACCGGTAATCGTGCTTGATCCGCAGGATTTGTACGAGTGGGAGCCCAAGGGCCTGGCAGTCGTCGACATGGCGCTCGCGCAGGAGTCCGCGGGCCTTGTCATGCTCTACCACTTCGAGGGCTACATCGACGCGGGGGAGACCGGCGACCAGATCGTCGAGAACCTGCTCGAATCGCTGCCGAACCAGGTGGTGGCGCGCTTCGACCACGACAGGCTGGTCGACTACCGGGCCCGTCGCCCCTTGCTGACGTTCAAGCGCGACCGCTGGTCGAGCTACGAGACGCCGACGCTGGAGGTGCGGCTCGTCCAGGACGCCACGGGCGCCCCGTTCCTGCTGCTGTCGGGTCCCGAGCCGGACGTGGAGTGGGAGCGCTTCGCGGCGGCCGTGAGCCAGGTCGTCGAGCGCCTCGGCGTACGGCTGGCCGTCAACTTCCACGGCATCCCCATGGGCGTACCGCACACCCGCCCCGTCGGCATCACCCCGCACGGCAACCGCACCGACCTGATGCCGGGCCATCGCAGCCCCTTCGACGAGGCACAGGTGCCCGGCAGCGCGGAAGCGCTCGTCGAGTACCGGCTGATGGAGGCGGGCCACGACGTCCTCGGTGTGGCCGCGCACGTCCCGCACTACGTGGCGCGGTCCTCGTACCCGGACGCGGCGCTGACCGCCCTTGAGGCGATCACCGCGGCGACGGGGCTCGTCCTGCCGGGCGTCGCGCACGCCCTCCGTACGGAGGCGCAGCGCACCCAGACCGAGATCGAGCGCCAGCTGAGCGAGGGGGACGAGGAGCTGGTGACGATGGTGCAGGGCCTTGAGCATCAGTACGACGCGGTGGCCGGCGCCGAGAGCAGAGGCAATCTGGTGGCGGAGCCGGTGGAACTGCCGTCGGCGGACGAGATCGGGCGCGAGTTCGAGAGGTTCCTCGCCGAGCGTGAGGGCGACGCGTAGGCGCTCCGGCGGTCGCGCGTCCCGCTGCTCTCTCAAGAGGTCAGGTCTCGTAAGCCGCCGGGTCCACGCTCTAAGCTGCGGGACATGTTGAAAGTGGGCCTGACCGGCGGGATCGGTGCCGGAAAGAGTGAAGTCTCCCGACTGCTCGTCTCGTACGGCGCGGTGCTGGTGGACGCGGACAAGATCGCCAGAGAGGTCGTCGAGCCCGGGACTCCCGGGCTCGACGCCGTTGTCGACGCCTTCGGGCCGGGCGTCCTCACCGCGGACGGGCGGCTCGACCGGCCGAAGCTCGGTGCGCTCGTCTTCGCCGACGACGACAAGCGGGCCACGCTGAACGCCATCGTCCATCCCCTGGTCCGGGCGCGTTCGGTGGAGCTGGAGAGCGCGGCGGGGGAGGAGGACATCGTCGTCCACGACGTGCCCCTCCTGGTGGAGAGCGAGCTGACCGGGCTCTACGACATGGTCGTCGTCGTGGACGCGTCGCCCGGGACCCAGCTCGACCGGCTCGTACGGCTGCGTGGCATGGCCGAGTCCGAGGCCAGGTCCCGGATGGCGGCCCAGGCCACGCGCGAGCGGCGCACCGCCGCGGCCGATCTGGTCATCGACAACGACGGGCCGCTGGAGAAGCTGGAGCCGCAGGTCCGCGCGGTCTGGGAGCGACTGGTCGAGCGGGCCGCCGCCGACGGGTGACGCGCTCCCCGGCACCCGTTATGGAATACCGCCGGTCTGTGCGACGTTGAAAGCGCCGAACGAGGGGAAGGATCGGACCGTGCCCGAGAGCCCGGAGACCCACGTCATCGACTTTCGCGCGGCGGAGCAGTTGCTGGCCGCGCGGGATCCGCGCGGCGCGGTCAAGCTGCTGGACTCGGTGATCGCGGCACATCCCGAGAACACGGCCGCCCGGCTGCTGCGCGCCCGCGCTTTCTTCGCGGCGGCCCAACTACGGCCCGCCGAGCTGGAGTTCGAGCTGGTCCTGGAGCGCGAGCCGGACAACGCGTTCGCGCATTTCGCCTTGGCCCGTACCTACGAGCGGGCGGGGCGGCCCGAGCAGGCGACGAAGCACTTCAGACTGGCGGCGGCGCTCGACCCCAAGCCCGAGTACGTCAAGGCGGCCCGCTTCGACTCCGATCCGGGATCCGCTCCCGGCTCCGACGACTGACCCGGTCGTCGCCGTCCCGACGCTCGTCCCCGGCGCCGCCGTGCCGGTGACCGCGCTCTTCGTACGGCGGTACGTCACGCCCCGGCTGGAAGCGCGAGCCCTGCCGCATATGGCGGACGACCAGCACGAAGTCGGTGGCGACGATCAGCAGCAGCACCCCGCAGGCGATCGCCCAGCCCGGCCGGCCGGCGAAAGCGAACGCGACCGTGCCGAAGGCCGTCCAGATCAGGCCCCAGACGCTCAGCCACCAGCGCATCCGCAGCGGGCTGCGCGCGGTGAGCGGTTCGTTTCCGGTGCGCATGGCATCGCACCTCCTGACAGTCATGTACCCGGTCCGACGGGAAACTCCCACGAACCGGCCGTCCCGAGAGCGATGAGTTCCGGGCGGGGCGGGTGTCTACCTCCTTGAAAGACACACCACGTGCACAACGGAGGAGACCCCCTATGTCCGAGGCTACGACCACCCGCGCGCGGACCGCTTCCGCTTCCGGATCCACCGCCGGTGTCACGGCTCAGGCCGGGCCGTCGCGCCGCACGGACATCGCGGTCCGTACGCTCCAGATCGTCCTGGCACTGTTCCTGGCGATACCGAGCGCGGGGCCCAAGCTGATCGGCCACTCGGTCGCGGCCGAGTCGTTCGACACGATCGGCTTCGGCGACTGGTTCATGTACCTCACGGGCGCCCTTGAGCTGGCGGGGGCCGTCGCGCTGGTGATCCCGATCCTCTCGGGGGTGTCGGCGATCGCGCTCATCGGCCTGATGATCGGCGCCTTCATCACGCAGATGACCGTGTTCGACGGCGAGAACGCGCTGACGCCGGTGATCTTCCTGGTTCTGTTCGCGGTGGTCGCCCGGGTGCGGTGGCACAAGACCGTCGAACTCGTCGCCCTGGTACGCCGCCGGTTCTGATCCGTGGGCTCCCGCTCCGTCGCGCCTGAAGACCGGATCCCCCCGCTGTGAGGGGATCCGGTCTTCAGGCATGACCGGGGCACTGTCAGACCCCCCGCCTAGACTCGCCGAGTAACAAGATCTCGCAGGTACTCGCAGGTACGCGACCTGGGCGAAGGGAGTCGGTGACATGGCGCGACACGCGCTGAACGACGCGCTCGCCGCTCTGCGCGCCTCGTCGGCAGAGCCCTCGGCCGCTGGTGCGGGCCCCGGCAGGGGCGCCGCCTCGACGCCGCTGGCGCGCTGCGCCGTGGTGTTCCTGCCCGCCGGGCTGCCCCGTGACGGACGTGTCGCGTTCTGGGCCCCGGAGGGGGCGCCGCCCGACGGGGGTGACTTCGACACGAGCGATCTGACGGTCGTGGCCCCGGCCGACGGGGACGGCACCGATCGTCCGGGCACGGAGGAACCCGGCGCCGGCGTCCGTACGCGCCTCGTGTCCGCCGTTCTGCTGCCCGTCACCGACGCCCTGCCCCTGCTGGTCCGCGCCCGCTCCGACGCCTCGGCCCACCCCTCCGCCGGCTGCTGGGGCGCCGCCGCCCTGCACGCGCTGCACCTGGCGGCCCGGGGACGGCTGCTGCCCGGCCTCACCGCGTCCGACCACGACGCGTGGCGGGCCGGACCGCTCGACGCCGACGACATCGCCCAGCTGCGGGCCGTCGCCGCCGCCATGCCCTACGAGGCCCACGCCGTCCCGCTGCCCGGCCAGCTCCCGCCACGGCTGCCCGAGCCCGAGGCGCTCGTGCGGGCCTTCCTCGACGCGGTCGCCGACGCCCTGCCCCGTACGCCCGCCGCCGCGTTCGCCGCGGGGGCGCCCTTCGCCGCGCCCACCGCGCAGCATCTGCCCGGCGCCCGCTCGTGGGCGGCCGAGGCGGCGGCCGGGATGGACGCCGGGGTGCGCGTCTCGCTGCGCCTCGACCTGTCCGCGTACGAACTGTTCGACTCACCGGCCCCGCAGGAGACGCCGGGGGAGTCCGGTGCGGAGCGGCGCGCCGGGGCCGCCCTCGTACAGATCCACAGCCTCGCCGACCCGACGCTCGTCATGGACGCGGGCCGGCTCTGGGCGGGCGACGGCGACGAACTCTTCGGGCCGCGCGCCCGGATCGACGCCCTGCTGGCGCTGCGCCGCGCCGCCCGCGTCTGGCCGCCCCTCGCCCGGCTGCTGGAGCAGGACGTGCCCGCCGTACTGCCGCTCTCCGAGGACGAGCTGTACGAACTGCTCGGCCCGGGAGCCGCGAGCCTCGCCGCCGCCGGGGTGGCCGTCCACTGGCCGAGGGAGCTGGCCCGTACGCTCACGGCCGCCGCCGTCGTACGCCCCGCGCCCGGCTCGGCCACGGACGGCACACCGTTCTTCGACAGCGAGGAACTGCTCAAGTTCAACTGGCAGTTGGCGCTCGACGGCGACCCTCTCAGCGAGGCCGAGATGGACGCGCTCGCCGAGTCGCACCGGCCGATCGTGCGGCTGCGCGACCAATGGGTGGTGATCGACCCCAGCCTCGTAAGGAAGGCACGTAAACGGGAGCTGGGCCTGCTCGACCCCGTCGACGCGCTGGCCGTCGCCCTCACCGGCACCGCCGAGGTCGACGGCGAGAGCGTCGAAGCCGTCCCGACCGGCGCGCTGGCGGTCCTGCGCGACCGGCTCGTCTCCGGCCCGGCGGCCGTCCCGCAGCCCGCCGCCCTGGACGCCACCCTGCGCGACTACCAACTGCGCGGCCTGGCCTGGCTCGACCTGATGACCTCGCTCGGTCTCGGCGGCTGTCTCGCCGACGACATGGGCCTCGGCAAGACGATCACCGTCATCGCGCTCCATCTGCACCGCGCCCGCCCGGCCCCCACGCTCGTCGTCTGCCCGGCCTCCCTCCTCGGCAACTGGCAGCGCGAGATCACCCGCTTCGCGCCCGGCGTCCCCGTCCACCGCTTCCACGGCTCCGGCCGCACCCTGGACGGCGTGAGCGACGGCTTCGTCCTGACCACGTACGGCACGATGCGCGGCAGCGCGCCCGAACTGGCCGCGTACACCTGGGGGATGGCCGTCGCCGACGAGGCGCAGCACGTCAAGAACCCGTTCTCCTCCACCGCCAAGGCGCTGCGCACGATCCCGGCCCCCGCCCGTGTCGCCCTGACCGGCACCCCCGTGGAGAACAACCTCTCCGAGCTGTGGGCGCTCCTCGACTGGACGACCCCCGGCCTCCTCGGCCCGCTCAAGTCCTTCCGCGCCCGTCACGCGCGCATCGTGGAGAACGTGGAACACGCGGGGTCGGCGGGCACCGCCGCGAGCGACGAGGCGGTGGAGCGGCTCTCCCGGCTGGTCCGCCCCTTCCTGCTGCGCCGCAAGAAGTCCGACCCCGGCATCGTGCCCGAGCTGCCGCCGAAGACGGAGAGCGACCATCCGGTGCCGCTCACCCGCGAACAGGCCTCCCTCTACGAGGCCGTCGTCCGCGAGACGATGGCCGCCATCGAGGCGGCGGAAGGCATCGCACGGCGCGGCCTGGTCATGAAGCTGCTCACCGCGCTCAAACAGATCTGCAACCACCCGGCGCAGTATCTGAAGGAGGAGTCGGCCAGACTCGCCGGCCGGTCCGGGAAGCTCGCCCTCCTCGACGAACTGCTCGACACGATCCTGACCGAGGACGGCTCGGTCCTGGTCTTCACGCAGTACGTGTCGATGGCGCGGCTCCTCTCCGCGCACCTCACCGCCCGCGCGATCCCCTCCCAACTCCTGCACGGCGGCACGCCCGTGGCGGAGCGCGAGCGGAGGGTGGACCGGTTCCAGTCCGGCGAGATCCCCGTCTTCCTGCTGTCGCTCAAGGCCGCGGGCACCGGCCTCAATCTCACCCGGGCCGGCCATGTCGTGCACTACGACCGCTGGTGGAATCCGGCCGTCGAGGAGCAGGCCACGGACCGCGCCTACCGCATCGGCCAGACCCGGCCCGTACAGGTCCACCGGCTGATCGCGGAAGGCACCGTCGAGGACCGCATCGCGGACATGCTCGCCGCCAAACGCGCGCTGGCCGATGCCGTACTGGGCTCGGGCGAAGGGGCCCTCACGGAGCTGACCGACCGCGAACTGGCCGATCTGGTGTCGCTGCGGAGGCCCACATGAGCGCACCGCGCGCGTCCCGGCACGACGACCGCCGCCGTACGTTCCCCGCCCTGCCGTCCCGGCCGGGCGCTGCGGACGAAGGGGACTTCGCCGCCAGCTGGTGGGGCAACGCCTGGGTGGAGTCGATGGAGGACGTGGCCCTGGACCCGGCCCGGCTGCGGCGCGGGCGCGCCTACGCGAGCGGCGGGCACGTGGACGCGATCACGGTCACGCCCGGCCGCGTCATGGCGTACGTGCACGGCTCCCGGCCGCGCCCGTACCGTACGGAGATCCGTCTGCGCACCCTCGGCGACGGCGACTGGGAAGACCTCCTCGACGCGGCGGCGGCCCGCCCGGACCACATCGCCGC
>NZ_MDCR01000043.1 GCF_001723055.1 Streptomyces niveus | reverse complement strand
AGCAGGATCAGCCCGGCGAGCGTGAGCATGTACGCGTTGACGGTCCACTGGAGGTCGGCGAGGCTCGCGTTCAGATCGTCACCGATGTGCGGCAGCGCGACATTGACGACGGTCGAGTCGAGCAGCGCCATGGTGGACCCGAGCACCGTCGTCAACACGATCCACCGGCCGGAGGCCGTACCCAGCCTGATGTCCATGGGGGCATCATCTCCCCTGGCCGACGGGTCGGGTGTCTTACGGGGTCGTATGTCTCAGGTCATCGCTTCCACGACCGCTCCCGGCTCCCCCAGCCAGACCCGCTGGCCCCCGGCATCGACCGTGAGCCCGAACTCGTCGTGCCGCGGCCGGCCTGCCGCCGTGTACTCGCGGTGCACCGCCTCGATGTCCGCCCAGAGGTCGCGTGGCCCGTAACTCCACACGTCGTCGCCCGTGGCGGTGGACGTCGCGGAACCGTCCTCGGCGCCCGCCCACACATGGACGGTGCCGTCGATCCTGGAGTGCCGCATCCATACGCCCGGCAGCCGGGCACCGGCGTACAGGGCGAAGCCCAGGGACAGGAGTTCGGCGGGATCGAGACCGGCTTCCCGGGAGCGGGCCGTGGCGGAGTCGACCTCCGTCGCCGCCTCCGTGCGCTGGGCCCGTATCGGCATGTACGAGGCACCGCCCCGGAAACGGCCGTGCGCGGTCCTGTCGGCGCCGACGGTGAGCTGAACCAGGGCGCCGCTCCAGAAGTCCCGGTACATCGGCGCCACGACGGTGCCGCCGGGCCGGACCTGCTCGACGAACGCGTACGGCATCCGCCGCAGCGAGCACGTGGAGATGAGCCGGTCGAAGGGCTCCCCGCCGGGCCAGCCACGCTCCCCGTCGCCCACGCGGAGGTTCGGCCTGTACTCCGTGTCGCCCAGGTGGGTGGCCGCCATCGCGGCCATGGCCGGGTCGATCTCGACGCTGTGGACGCCCCGGCCCCGGTCCCCGAGACGCTCGGAAAGGAGCGCGGCGACATGCCCGGTCGCGGTGCCGATCTCCAGCACCCGCTCGCCGTCGCGGACCTGAAGGAGGCCGAGCATCGTCGCGACCACGCTGGGCTTGGAGTTGGACGAGGTGGCCACGCCGGGCCCGTTCTCCGCCCCGTCGTCGACCTGGACGACCACGGGCTCGTCACTGTGGACCAGACTCCACCACTCGTCACCCGCGGCGACGGGCTCGCACCGCCCCGGTCCCTGCCGCCAGACCGTCGGCGGGACGAACCGATGCCGGGGCAGGGCCTCCCACACCCGCAGCCAGACCGGATCGAGCAGCCCGCGCCCGGCCAGTTCCGCGACGAGCACGGCGTAACCGTGACGCGGGTCCACACCCGGACTCACTTCGTGGGCCCGGACCCATCGGGGCTGGGCTCGGGCGGCGGCGGTGTCCACGGCTTGTCGGAGGGCGGGCCGTTGTGCTTCCCGTCGTCTGCCATGTGGTTCTCCTTCTCGGGTCGTGCCCCTGCTCGTACGGGGGTGACACGACCCATTCAACTGCCCCGGCCCGCCGACCGGGCGGAAGTATCGAGGCGCTGTACGTCCCACCTCACCGGAAACTTCCCGGTATCCGGTCCTGCCGGTCCGCCACCTGGCTACCGTTGACGGGTGAGCGGCAACGTACGTCTGAGCCACGCCTTGCGAGATACCGGATTCACCCAGGCCGAACTCGCCGATGCCGTGAACACCTACCTCTGGAACAGGGGCCACGCAGGGACGGTCAGCGACCGGACGGTACGCAACTGGCTGACCGGCAGGACCCGCTGGCCGCATCCTCGGCAGCGGGAGGCGTTGACCGCACTCTTCGGGCGCTCCGCCGACGAGTTGGGTTTCATCGCGCCCGCGTGCCGAGCGACTGAGACGAAAGAAGGCGAGGACCCCGTGAGACGTCGCGACTTCGTCGCTGCCACCGCCGGGACGGCCGTCGGCGCGCAACTCGTCACCGCCCGCCCGGCGATGGCCGGTTCCGGCGACGTGAGCCGGCTCCGCGCGGGCCTGAGCGATCTCGTACATCTGGACCAGCGCCGGGGCGGCCACGGCGAGTTGGAACGCCAGGCGCTCACGGGGGCGGAGCGGACCCTGGAGATGTGCGGGCAGGCCGCCACCCAGCGCATCCGCCAACGCCTTTACGCCATCGCGGCCGACTACACCGCCGTCGCCGGGTGGTCCGCTCTCGACGCCCATCGGCTGGATCACGCCCAGCCGCACATGGCGAGAGCGCTCCGTCTCGCGGGGATGGCACAGGACCCCACAGCGCTGTTCCAGGTGTGGAACATGTACGCGATCCTCTGCGCCCAGCGTCAGGACTTCCACCAGGCGGCGGACGCGGCCGACGCGGCACAGGCGACCGCCGTCACCCGGCGCGACCCGATGTTCGCGTCCCTCGCGCACGCGCGCGCCGCCATCAACCACGCGGGTCTCGGCGAACGGCAGCCCGCCCTGCGGGCCCTGGGCCGCGCGGAGGACGCACTCGGCAAAGCACTTCGGACCGACCCCTCACGCCCGAACTGGATCGCCTTCTACGGACCGGGGGAGCTGAGCGCGATCACCGCCGTCGTACGCAACGGCATCGGCGACGCGCCACAGGCCGAGGCCGCCTCGCACGAGGCGTTGGCCCGTATCCCCGCCCCGTTCCGCAGGAATCGCGCGCTGGCCACCGTGCAGCTCGCCCTCGGGCAGCTGGGCCAGGGAGACGCCGAGCAGGCGTGCGGCACGGCCGACACGGTCTTCGCCCTGATGGCGGGCGACACCCTTCCCGGCCGACTGCGCTCCCGGCTCGACCGCTTCCAGCGCGCCCTGATCACGTCGGCTCCCGGCGCGAAAGCCTCAGGCCAGTGGTCGGACCGCTACCGACTCGAACGGGGAAGCGCATGACGAACGCCACGGACATCGAGATCCGCCGGTACACCCACACCCACCTCCCCCTGATCCGGCAGACGCTGCTGGACCTCCACTCCTCCGCGTACGCACAGGAGTTGGACGACGAGTTCAACCAGCGTTTTCCGTGGTTCGTCGATCACTGGGGCTCCCACCCCGGTTTCTCCTGCGTGATCGGCCACAGCGGCGGCGGGCCGGTCGGGTTCGCGTACGGCGCCCCGGCGACGGAGGGGCGTGAGTGGTGGCGCGAACACGTGGTTCCGGCGCCCGCGAAAGCCCGTACGTACTCCTTCTCCGAGCTGGCCGTCCACCCCGCTTGGCGCAAGACCGGCGCCGCCGCACTGCTCTCCAAGGCACTGCTGGAGACGCGGGAGGAGGACCTGGCCGTGCTGCTGGTCGACACCCGGCACCCCAAGGTCCAGGCACTGTACGAGTCGTGGGGCTACCGCAAGGTCGGCGAGCGCCAACCGTTCCCCGACTCACCGCTGTTCGCGGTCATGTTCACCGAACTGCCCTTGCGCTGAGGCAGGTTGACCCGGTCGGCCGGCGAGCCGGTGGAGCGCGCGGATCAGGGCGTCCGTGCCGCGTTCCGCCTTCGCGCGCGGGCAGCCGACGTTGAGGCGGACGTGGCCCTCGCAGCCGTACGTCGTGCCCGGCATGATCGCGACCTTCTCGCGTTCGATCAGCTCGCGCTGGAGCGCCTCGTCGTCCACGCCCAGCGCCCGCAGGTCTATCCAGGCGAGATAGCCGGCCTCCGGCGGGCGCCAGCCGAGTCCGGGGAAGGCCGCGTCCAAGCGGGCCGCGACCATGCGGAGGTTGGCCGTGACATAGGTGTTGAGCGCGTCCAGCCAGGGGGCGCCCTCGCGGTACGCGGCGATCGTGGCCGTCAGCGTGAGGACCGCCGGGGAGGCGAGGCCCTCGGCCGTCAGCATCCGGCGCATGAACTCCGCGTGGTCGTCCGGGTCGCCGATGACGCCGTACGAGCCGCTGAGCGCGGGGAAGTTGAAGGACTTCGACGCCGAGGTGACGATCGCCCACCGGCCCGTGCCGAACCGGGTCCACGGCAGATGGCGGCGGCCCGCCGGGACGAACTCGGGGTGGACGAAGTCGGCGTGGATCTCGTCGCTGATCACCGCCACGTCGTACGCCGCCGCGAGCCTCGCGAACGCGGTCAGCTCGCTCTCCGTCCACACCCGACCCGTCGGGTTGTGCGGCGAGCACAGGATCAGCACCCTGCTGTCCCCGCGCGCCAGTTCCCGCTCCAGCGCCGCCGTGTCCCCCACCGGCACCCCGCGCAGCTCACGGCCGAGCCCGGTGACCGCCTTGCGGAAACCGTCGTACGTGGGGGTGTGGACGACCACGCCGTCGCCGGGGGCGCTCCACATCCGCAGGAGCTGCGACACCTGGTTGAGGACGGACGGCGCGTACACGACGCGGTCGGTGTCCAGTTCGGTGTCGTAACGGGTGGTGAACCAGTGGCGCAGCGCGGACAGGAAGTCCTCGTGCCGCCAGTCCGTGTAGCCGAGCACACCGTGCGCGATGCGCGCCTGGAGGGCGGCCAGCACCTCGGGCGCGCACGCGAAGTCCATGTCGGAGATGGTGAAGGGGAGCAGCCCGTCCACGCCGAACCGGTCGGCGACGCCGTCCCACTGGACGCTCCAGGTGCCGCGGCGGTCGACGGGGGTGTCGAAGTCGTAGCCCATGCGGTCCTCCTCGGGACAGGGACAGCCCACGGGCCCGGCGTCACGAGGACACCGGGCCCGGGTAGTACGTGCGGTGGTGTTACTTGAGCTTGGTGCCCGTGGAACGCAGCGCCGCGCACGCCTCGGTCACGCGCTTCGCCATGCCGGCCTCGGCCAGCTTGCCCCAGGTGCGCGGGTCGTACGTCTTCTTGGAGCCGACCTCGCCGTCGACCTTCAGGACGCCGTCGTAGTTCTTCAGCACGTGGTCGGCGACCGGCCGCGTGAAGGCGTATTGGGTGTCGGTGTCCAGGTTCATCTTCACGACGCCGTTCTCCAGCGCCGTCGCGATCTCCTCGGCGGAGGAGCCGGAGCCGCCGTGGAAGACGAAGTCGAAGGGCTGGCTGCCGGCGGGCTTGCCGTACTTGCCCGCCACGCCCTCCTGGAGGTCCTTCAGCAGCTCGGGGCGGAGCACGACATTGCCCGGCTTGTAGACGCCGTGCACGTTGCCGAAGGACGCGGCCAGCAGGTAGCGGCCCTTGTCACCCAGGCCCAGCGCCTCGGCGGTGCGCAGCGCGTCCTCGACGGTCGTGTAGAGGGAGTCGTTGATCTCGTGCGTGACTCCGTCCTCCTCGCCGCCGGTCGGGGTGATCTCGACCTCAAGGACGATCTTCGCGGCGGCGGCCTGCGCGAGCAGCTCCTCACCGATGGTGAGGTTGTCGGCGAGGGTCTCGGCGGAGCCGTCCCACATGTGCGACTGGAAGAGCGGGTTCCGGCCGGCCTTGACGCGCTCGGCGGAGATCGCGAGGAGCGGACGCACGTACGTGTCCAGCTTGTCCTTGGGACAGTGGTCGGTGTGCAGCGCGACCGTGATGTCGTACTTGGCGGCCACGATGTGCGCGAACTCCGCGAGCGCGACGGCGCCCGTCACCATGTCCTTGCTGTACTGACCGCCGAGGAACTCCGCACCACCGGTGGACATCTGGATGATGCCGTCGCTCTCGGCCTCCGCGAAGCCGCGCAGCGCGGCGTGCAGAGTCTGGGACGAGGTCACGTTGATGGCCGGGTAGGCGAACTTGCCTGCCTTCGCCCGGTCGAGCATCTCGGCGTAGACCTCGGGGGTTGCGATGGGCATCGGGCCGCTCCTTGTGATGTGCGGGTGTGAGGTGCTTTATCCCTGACCTGGGGGCGACGTCATTGTCGCCCTCATCCTTCCAGATCCTTTTCCGAACGGTGAGGCTCAGGCGGGGTGAGGCTCAGGCGGGCCGGGCTCAGGCGAGGCCGAGGTCGGGCAGGGTGTACGCGTTGACGTACCGGACCCCCGCCGCCTCGACGGCCGCGGCGGCGCCCCGGTCGACGATGACGGCGACCGCGACGACCTCGCCGCCCGCCTCGCGTACCGCGTCGACGGCGGTCAGCGGCGAGCCGCCGGTCGTCGACACGTCCTCCACCACCAGACAGCGGCGGCCCTTCACGTCCGTGCCCTCGATACGCCGCTGCATGCCGTGGGCCTTGCCCTGCTTACGTACGACGAACGCGTCCAGGCTCGCGCCGCGCGCGGCGGACGCGTGCAGCATCGACGTCGCGACGGGGTCCGCGCCGAGGGTCAGACCGCCGACGCAGTCGTAGTCCAGCCCGGCGTCCGCGACGGTGTCGAGCATGACCTGCCCGACCAGCGGCGCGGCCTGCCCGTCCAGCGTGATCCGGCGCAGATCGATGTACCAGTCGGCCTCGATGCCGGACGACAAGGTCACTTTGCCGTGCACGACGGCCTTGTCCTTGATCTGCTGGAGCAGATCGGCGCGTACGTCAGTCATGGGGCTGAGCTTACGGGGCGGGGTTTGGGCGCCTGGAATGCCCGTCCGGCGCACGGGGCCGGGACGCCGGGGGCACTCCAGAACACACGCCGGGCCCCCGCCTCAGAGGCGGCGCCAGGCCCAGGTGGTCCGGATCTCCAGCGGGTCGATGGGTGTGACCAGGCGCGGTGCGGTGTTGAGGCCGTTCGGCGGGCCGGTCTGCGGCTCCACGCAGACGGCCTCGGCCTGCTCGTCGTAGACGACGACCCACTCGGCGTTGCTGGTCACCTTCAGTTCGAGCCGACCCGGCCAGGTCAGCGTCGCGTCGACGCCGTCCGGCATCCCGAAGCAGTCGTCCCACGGGCCGGGGCGGGGGTCGACGCGGCGCCCGGTGGGCAGGTGGTCCTCGCCGCGCTCCTCCTGCCAGGCGGGCGAGAAGTCGAGCCGTACGGCGTCCTCGTCGGCCGTACCGCCGTCGAGGTGACGCAGGAACCACGGATGCCAGCCCGCCTGCGCGGGAAAGGAGTCGTCGTACGTCTCGACGCCGAGCGTGAGCGTCAACGAGTCGTCGGTCAGCTCGAAGAGCTGCGTGACCCGGCCGGTGTACGGCCAGGGGTCGGCCAGCTCGTACGTGAAAGCGGCCTCGCGCTCGCCCTTGCGGGCCGTGCGCCAAGAGGTGTCGCGGCCGGTGCCGTGGATGGCGTGCGGCGGGGAGTTGAGCGGCAGTTGATGCGTGACGCCGCCGTCGCCGAACCGCCCGTGCGCGGTACGCCCGCACCACGGCACCATCGGGAAGCAGCCGTAGCGGTCGCCCTGCCGCAGCAGTTCCGTACCGCCGACGCGCAGGCTCGCGACGCGGCAGCCGTTCGCCGGATGGATGGTCAACTCGGCGTCGCCGGCCGCCAGTCGGATCTCGCGCTTCTGGTCCGTGTGCGTACTCACGCCATGACCCTAACCGGCGGGCCCGGCCCCATGGCTCAACGCCTGCGCCGCAGCGCGCGCCCCACGACGACGGCTCCCGCGATGGCCAGCGCGGCGGCGGGCGCCACCCACCTGAGCGCGACCCCGGCGCCCCCGGAGTCGGGTCCCTGCTCGGGCGCGTAACGCCCACGGGGCGGCGCGTGATCGACCTCCTCGGCGCTGCGCCCGATCATGGTCCGCCGGGCGTGGGCGGCTTCGGCGGGCGGTTCGAGCGGTACGAGGAAGTCCCCGTCCCCGGAGGCGGTGGGCCCGAATCCGGCGGAGGCGTCGAGGTCGGGGGCGGAGTCGGGGTCGGGGTCATCGGGAAGGTCGAGACCGTCGAACTCCGGGGCCGGCCCGGAAGCGTCACCCGCCCGCCCGGGCTGCTCCTCGCCGGCGGAGGCGGGATCCCGGCCTTCCGGGTCATCGACGCGGGGCGCGTCCGGCCCGGCACCGGCACCGGCGGACGACTCGTCAGCAGACGCGACGTCCGGGGCATCGCCACCGCCGGGGGCGCCCGCCGCGACATCGGACCCGACGTCCGAACCCGACTCCCCCACGTCCTGCCCGTCACCACCGGAGGCAGCCGGGCCACGACTCGCGGCCCGGTCCGCGCCACCGGAGCCCGCGCGCCCCGCGCCCGCGTCGTCCGCCGCAGGCGTGCTGCCGGAGCCGTCGCCGGCCCCCGCCGAGGCACCCGCCCCCGGCTTCGCCAGCGCCGCGGCAAAGCGGTCCAGGAGTCTGCGCGCCGTCGTCTCCGCCGTCGACTGCGGGACCTCCGACAGGCGGCCCTCCGACGTCGGCGTGGACGTCGTCGTGAACGCGACCGTCGTGCCCCCGGGCGTCTCCGTCAGTCTGATGCGGACCGAGACCTTCGTGGAGCCCGTGCCGCGCACCTCCGCACCCTCGCCCTTCGCGGTGAAGGCGCCCGCCCGTTCCGTGAGCGTCAGCGCGCCGCGGTAGGTGATCGTGTGGCCGCCCACGCGGACCTTCAGGCGGCCCGAGAGCGGGCGCGCCGACGCGTCCGCGTCCTGTTGGAGTCCGGGGACGCAGCGCGCGACGCGTGCGTGGTCGCGCAGCGCCTCGCGGAGGGTCTCAGCCGGAACCGGAATGAACACCTCATGCTCCATGGGATCCGAGCCTACTCAGCCCCGCCGCCTCAGGCGCCTCTCCGCGCACAACCGGTCCCATCGACGTCCGTCACCCCGCGTACCTCGGATGCACCAGCGTCGACGGCGGCAGATCGCGCAGCCGGGTGCGTTCCGCCCTGAGGACGCCCGCCTCCAGCACCGGCCCGGCCAGCGAGCGCAGCGGGGGCGTCTGCGGCGAGAGTCCCACCCGTGGGGCCCGGCCGACGGCGGCCAGGACGAAGCCCCAGTCGTCCTTCTCCGCGTCCCTCTTCGCGTCCTCCTCGTCGTGCGCCCGGTCCGGCCCCGCCCCGAACCCGGACACCCGCCCCGTCGCGCTGTACGGACTCGTACGGAAGCCCGCCGCCCGCAGCGTCGCGTCCACCGTCCAGTACGTGCGCGGCCGGGCCGCCGAAGGCCCCGCGTGCACCGCCAGCCGCCCGCCCTCGGCGAGCACCCGGGAGGCGAGCCCGTAGAACTCCTCCGAGTAGAGCTTGGTGCTCGGGGTGATCCCGGGGTTCGGCAGGTCCGAGATGACCACGTCGTACGGCTCCGACCTCGCCGCCCCCCGCAGCCACGCGAACGCGTCCGCGTACACGACCCGGAACCGCGGGTCGTCGTACACGTGCCCGTTCAGCCCCGCCAGCGCCGGGTCCGTGCGGGCCAGACGCGCGACGCCGGGGTCCAGTTCCACGAGCGTGACCGAGCGGACGTCCCCGTACCGCAGCACCTCGCGCGCCGCGAGCCCGTCGCCGCCGCCCAGGATCAGTACGCGCGCGTGCCGGCCGCCGCTCATCGCGGGATGCACCAGCGCCTCGTGGTACCGGAACTCGTCGCGCTCGCTGACCCGCAGCCGCCCGTCCAGATACAGGTCCAGCGGCCCCTCGCGCCCGCCCGTGAGGACGACCTCCTGGACGTCGGTCTGGACGGCGACCCGCACCCCGTCCCCGTACACCGCGCGCCGCGCGGCCCGCTCGAAGTCGTCCACGGTGACGGCGGCGGTGCCGAGCACCGTCAGCACCAGCACGTTCACCAGCAGCAGCAGCCCGCGCTCCCGGCCCGTGAGGTCACGTCCGAAGACCCAGAGGACGAGCGCGCCGCCCGCCACCACGTTGACCGCGCCGGTCAGCAGCGCGCCCGTGAGCTGCCCGAACCACGGCAGCAGCAGGAACGGGAACGCCAGCCCGCCGACCAGCGCGCCCACATAGTCCGCGGCGAAGAGATCGGCGACGGTCCCGCCCGCGTCCTGCCGGGACACCCGCTGGATGAGGGTCATCAGCAGCGGGATCTCCGCGCCGATGAGGATCCCGATGGAGAGCGAGAAGCCGATCAGCGCGTACCGCGACTCGCCCATCCAGGCGAACGTCGCGTACAGCACCAGCGCCGACGTGCCCCCGAGCAGCGCGAGCGCCGCCTCGACGAGACCGAATCCGACGGCGGCCCGGCAGCGCAGCCGCTTCGCGAGCAGCGAGCCGAGGCCCATCGCGAAGACCATCAGGGACAGGACCACCGACGCCTGCGTGACGGAGTCCCCGATCAGATACGACGCGAGGGCGACCAGCTCCAGCTCGTACACGAGTCCGCACGCGGCGCACACGAACACCACGGCGAGAATCAGGAAGCGACCCGCGCTCGGTCGGACGGGCAGTCGCGCCGCGCTGTCCGGCGGCGCGACCACGGACTGGTCGATCATTCCAGTAACGCTACGTCTCGACTTCCGTACGGTTTGTCACCCACACGAGTGGTAACCGGCGTTCACACCCGCCCACTTGGCCCGACAGTGCCTCCGGAAGGACCGCCGGCCCGCTACAGAGTGGCCGGCACCCGCACCCCGACCCGCGTCCGCGTCACGACCAGCGCGCCCTCCTGCGGATACGCGTGCCAGGTGCGCCAGGACACCTGCCCCTCGTGCCGCTGCACGAGCATCGCGGTGAACGCGTGCGGGTCTCCGGGGAACGTGCCCGCGAGTCCGTTCGGGTGGTCGGCGACCAGTGCGAGCAGTTCCTGCGCGCGCCCCGCGAACGAGCCCTGCGACAACGTCTCGACGCGCGCGGCGAATTCGTAACTCCATTCGCCCACGCGCTCGGCGACGCCGAGCGCGTGGGCGAATG
>NZ_MDCR01000429.1 GCF_001723055.1 Streptomyces niveus | reverse complement strand
GTTCAGCCGCGCTCCCGCATCGTGGCGTTCAGCCACGCTCCCGCATCGTCTCGATGCCCGCGACGAGGACGTCGAGCGCGAACGTGAAGTCCCGTTCGCGCATCTCCTCGACCGTCTCGCCGCCGCGCGCCTCCATCATCTCCTCGGCCTGCTCGAAACGGCCCTGGTACTCGGGCTGTTCGTGGATCGACCCCATGGCGTGCCGGTGGTACTGATCCTGCGTCATGCCGGCCTCGGCGCAGCGCTGGACGAAGTGGCCCTCGATCGTGCCGAAGCCGTAGACGAACTGGAAGACGGCGGACAGCGCGCCCATCTGGCCGTGCGCGGGCAGGCCCGTGCCGCGCATGACGCGTTGTACGGCGGTGGAGAACTCCATCGAATGCGGGCCGATGTTGAGGAACTTGCCGACGAGCGGTGACACCCAGGGGTGCCGGACCAGCAGGGCCCGGTAACTGACGGCGAGTTCGCGCAGCTCGTCGCGCCAGTCGGTCTGCGTACCGTCGTCGGCCGTCCCCGGCAGGGTGACGATCTCCGTGTAGACGGAGTCCAGGGCGAGTTCGAGGAGGTCGTCCTTGGTGTCCACGTACCAGTAGAGGGACATGGCGGTCACGCCCAGCTCGGCCGCGAGCCGCCGCATGGAGAACTTGGCGGGGCCCTCCGCGTCGAGCAGCCGTACCGAGACCGCGATGATGCGGTCCCTGTCCAACCCGGTGGGATGGTCGGTACGTTCGCTCTTGCGGCCACGGGCCGCCGGCTTGCCCTCCAGCCAGACGCTGGTCCGCAGGGGTTGCCCGGCCTTGTCGCCCGCCTTGTCGCCGGCCCTTTCGCCGTCCCTGTCGCTGGCCTTGTCGCTGGCCTTGTCGGCTGCCGACTCCATGGATGAGCCTCCTCGGTTCCTCGGCCCGTTCGTGCGGATCCGATGTTATGCCTCGGATGTCCGGGACACGCCCTGGCGTTCCACCCGCTCGGCACGGCGCAGCAGGAGCGCGGCGAGCAGGCCGCCCGCGAGCACGGCCGCCGCGCCCACCAACTGGCTTGTCTCCAGCCCTCGGGCGAACGCGTCGGAGATGCCGGCCCGCTCCGCGTCGCCGCCGGGGCCCGGCTCGACGGCCGCGAGGGCGGCGGGCAGCGAGGACGCGCCCACGGCGGCGGGTACGAGCGCGGCGAACCGGGAGTTGAGTACGGCTCCGAGGACGGCGACCCCGAGTCCGTTGCCGAATTCGGCGAGCGTGCCGTTGACACCCGCGCCGACGCCCGCCTTCTCGGGCGGGATCGCGCTCATGATGGCGTTGGCCATGACGGGCATCGAGAGCGCGACGCCCGCGCCCATCACGACGAGTCCGACCAGCATCCCGTGGTAGCCGCCGGCGCCGAGGACGGCGATGGCGGCGAGTCCGGCGGCCACCAGGGACATGCCGACGGCGATGGTGACGGGTGTGCCCATCTTGCCCGCGAGCCACGGTCCGAGGCCGGTGAGGTTGAGCGCGACGACGGTGACGGCGAGCGGAGCCGTGCGCAGTCCGGCGTCCAACGGGCCGTATCCGAGGACGAATTGCAGATGCTGCGTGAGCAGGAACAGCGAGCCCGTCATGCCGAAGGCGACGAGGACCGCGCCCGCGACGGCGCCGACGAAGCGCTGGTTGCGGAAGAAGTGCATGTCGAGCATCGGGTACGGGATGTGCGACTCCCAGGCCACGAAGGCGCCCAGGACGAGTACCCCGACCGCTGCCGGGAGCAGCACCTGGGCGGACGTCCAGCCGTGGTCCGGGCCGGAGATGATCGCGTACACGACGGCGGTCATGCCGATCACGGAGAGCAGCGCGCCCAGCAGGTCGGGCCGGTCGCCCTGGCGGCTCCTGGACTCCGGTACGAGTGCGACGACGGCCAGCAGGCCGAGCACCACGACCGGGATGTTGATGAGGAAGATGGCCCCCCACCAGAAGTGGTCGAGCACGGCGCCGCCGAGCACCGGTCCGGCGGCGAAGCCCAGTGAATTGACCGTCGACCAGAGGGCGATGGCCTTGATGCGTTCCTGGTCGTCGAAGATCTGGACGATGACGGCGAGTGTGGTGGTGATCAACAGGGCGCCACCGACGCCCATTCCGGCGCGCGCGGCGATCAACTGGCCGGAGGACTGGGCGAGTCCGGCGGCCAGCGAGCCGACGCCGAACAGCGCGAGGCCGGCGATGAGCATCTTCTTGCGGCCGTAGCGGTCGGCGGCGTTGCCGGCGGTGAGCAGGAGGCCGGACTGGACGAGCGAGTAGGCGTTGATCATCCACTGGACGTCGGCGGTGGAGGCGTGCAGTTCGGTGGTGAGGGAGGGGATCGCGACGCTGAGGACGGTGTTGTCGATGAGCACCGTGAGCTGGGCGAGGCAGATGACGCCCAGGATCAGCCAGCGCTGGGGGTG
>NZ_MDCR01000428.1 GCF_001723055.1 Streptomyces niveus | reverse complement strand
CCGCTCTCCGGGTGCCCCTCCCTCAACCGTGCGTACTCCTGCTTGCGTAGCGCGACGTAGGCCTTGTCCTTGTTCTCCTCGCCGTCGGGCCCGACATCCTCGTGTTTCTCCGCTTCGAGGAGCGCGACGACGGCGTCGGGGGCGAACGTGTACTTCTCCTTGAGCGTGAGGATCTTGAGAAACATCTCGATCCCGGTACGGTCCATCCCGCGCAGGTCGTCCCAGTGCTCCGCGAGACGCGCCGCCAGGCCACCGCTCCACGGAGGGATCGACAGAGAGGTCTTGACGATCGCCTGCCAGGCCACGGACGAACCACGCTGCAGGGTCCGCGGAGCCTCGGAACAGTTCTCGGCAGGCGCGTCCTTGAGCCAGGGGCGTTTGCCGTCGCAGCGGACCTTGAGGTCCGACAGCGCTCGGCCGCGGAAGGCACCCTCCATGGACACCTCGGGGATCCCACAGGTGCACGAGATCAGGATGGNNCCGCATCTCGCCTCCGCACAGACCGGTCTCACCCTCCCGACGGTTGCTGCGGTGCGCCCATTTCCAGTACGGGAAGTCGTCGATGTGTCCGTGGGCACAGGCCATGACGAAGCGGGAGGGGACGAGATCCTGCCCACAGGTACCGCAATCGTTCTTGCCGGGAGAGGAGTTGAAGGCACGTACATGCTGCAAGGTTCCGCAGTCCGGGCACGAGTGCCAGAGAGGGAAGCGCCGGACGTGGACCCCGTCCCTGCTCCTGTCGTCCGATGCCGGCGGTAGGCGGAAGGACCGGACTCCCAGGAGCCGTGCGAGTCGGTGCTCGTGGATCGTCGGTGCCTCGCTCATGTTCCACGAATCGGTGCCGGACACGATGAACGACTCGTTGTCGACCGCGATGAGCGAGCCGACACCGTACGTCGTGATCATCTGCGAGCGTCGGACCGAACCGCGACGCGGGAAGCTCCGCTCNNTCGTCGTACGAGCGCAGGAGCGATGGACTCCTTCTTCCGCGTCCGGGTTCGTAGGTGAGTGCCCCGTGCATCTCGGCCTGTTCCTCCCACCACTCGACGAACTCGTCGAAAGAGTCGACCGTCGCCTCGTGCTCGTCGGGGGCCACCTGCTCGACCCGGGCGAGGAGGGGGGTTCTCACCAGCCGGTCGAGCTCACCCCGGAACATGTCGATATCGCCCGCCTTCTCGTCGGGTCGTGCGGCAGGGATGAGGATGCGGGTCAGTGCGACGATCACCGCGTGCAGACCGCGGTCA
>NZ_MDCR01000427.1 GCF_001723055.1 Streptomyces niveus | reverse complement strand
CGCCGCCACGCAGTGCGTCCCGGTCGTCGAGCAGCAGGCAGAGTGCCGCGATGCGATCGGCGCGGCGGCGTTCCGCGCGCACGCTGTCCGGTGCTGTCATGGCGTCAAGTGTGCCCCGGTCGGGCAGTGTTGGCTCGCGCTTGCGGATGATGAGTGGTGGGAGGGCGTCAGGGTGAGTGTGACGAGTCGGGAGCGCCTGCTGACCGCCGTGGCCGATCGCGTGACACGGGTGAACCAACACGGCGACGGGACCCTGCTGTTCGGTGCGGGGGCCGACGCCGAACTGGGGGCGTTGCTGCGCGGCTGCGACCTCCGTACGGACATGGAGGCCCGGTACGTGGCCGGTTGGCTGTTCTGGTTCCGCTGTGTCTCGCTCGGCGAGGGGAAGGGCGCGGAGGAGGGCAGCTCGGCGGGCATGCTGCTGTACCCCGTCTGGGCGCGCGACCGGAACGCCGTGCCGGAGGAGTTGGCGACGATCTGGGCCGCACAGCCCCCGGAGTCCTGGCCGGACCCGGCGAACGCCGACGGGCCGGAGGAGTGGAGTCTGGTGTGCCTGGCCGCCACGGCCGCGAGTGAGGGCCGTCAACTGCCGGGCGCGCCGGCCGAGATGGCGAAGGCGTTCGAGCTGGCGGGCGCCACGTCCGACGTCACGCGCGCGCAGGCGATCGGCGCGGGACGCCTCGCCGTGCTCGCCACCGACGACGACGACCCCGAACGCGCCGTCCGGGTCGGTTGGCTGTCCGAGGCCGTAGCCGCGGCGGCCGGGGCCTGGGGAGACGACGAGCTGCGGGAGGAGTCCTCGCGCCTCGCCGACGAGGCGTTACGGCTCCAGCGCCGCGCCCTGCGGCGCACCCCGGCCGGGCACCCCGAACGGCTGCCCCGGCTGAGCGATCACGGGCTGTCGCTCGTGCGGCGCTACGAGCACACGTCCGGTCCGCGGGATTCGGAGGATCTGGAGGAGGGCATCGGGATCGCCCGCGACGTCGTCGCCCAGACGGCCGGCGACCACCCCGACCTCCCCCGGTACCGGTCCATCCTGGCCAGGGCGCTGAGCCTGCGGCTCGACCGGTCGGGCGGCACCGTGGCGGAGTTCGACGAGGTGGTCGAGCTGTACCGGCGGGCCGCGCCCGGCGACCCGAACGGCACCGGCGCGGGTCTGGCGAATCTCGGGGGCGCGCTCCTCAAGCGGTACGAGGTGACCGGCGGGCTGCCCGACCTGGAGGAGGCGATCACCGTGCTGTCCCGGTCACGCCGGGAGACCTGGGCCGACCCGGGCGAACGCGTCCGCGCGGACCAGCAGTTGGGGCTCGCCCTGCGCACCCGGCACGCGCGCGTCGGAGACGTACGCGATCTGGAGGAGGCACGGCGTCTGCTCGGCGGCGACCCGCCGGACACCGGCGAGACGCCGGGCCGCGCGGTTCAGCGGCTGGT
>NZ_MDCR01000426.1 GCF_001723055.1 Streptomyces niveus | reverse complement strand
GCCCGCCGGCTCGCCGACGCGGAGGTCCCCGGCGGCGGGGGTGGCGGGGTCGGCGACGCGCCCGGCGAGGGAGGTGGTGACGTGCGCGTGGGGGGCTTCGGCGGCGAGCGCGTCGGCGAGCCGGCGGGCTTCGGTGGTGCCGCCGAGGATGAGCACGCGCAGGTCGCAGGGGCGGTCGGGCATGGGAACGAGGCTACGGGGGCGGCGGAGGTACGAGGAGGCGGGCCCCGGCACGTACGGCCGCCCAGTCGGTGTCGCAGGCGCGCTCCAGCGCGCGGCCCAGCCAGGCCGCGCGGTCCCGCTGTTCGTGGCGGAGGTGCGGGAGGTCGATGTGGACGCCGGGTGGGGGGCCGGTGGCCTCCAGGGCGGTGACGCGTTCCTCCATGGCGGCGAGGAGGTCGTGGTGGAAGGCGGTCACGGCGGCGACGAAGTCGGGGGTGGGGAGGGTGACGCGGCCGTCGTCCACGTCCTGGGCCTCGGTCCAGGTGACGGTCATGAGGTCGCCCTCGGCCTCCGCCGTGGCCCGCCACCAGCGGATGTGCGGGGCGGTCCGCAAGTAACCGGTGTCCAGGGCGTGTTGGCCGTACCAGGTGGCAGCGGTTTCGGTGTCGGGGCGTTCGGCGGGGAGCCACTGCGTGTGGTCGCCGGCCATGAAGGGAACCAGGTCCGCCGGGACCGGCTCCAGCGCCTGCGGAAGGACGTCGAGCACGTCCTCCCAGAGCCGGACCACGTAGTAGTCGACGAACGTGCCGCCGGCGGGGTGGCGGAACAGGTGCCGGTCGTCGACCTCGATGTCGTACCAGCCGTCGGTCAGGCTGAACCAGGACAGGGAGGGGGTGTCGCCGCCCCATGGCTGGATGTCGTGGACGGGTGTCAGCCCGAACCGGAATCGAATCACGGTTCGAGCATCTCAGATGGGGGCAATGCCCATTAACACGCCGTCCCAGCAAGGGACTTGGGGGACAGCGATGGGTCGAACCCGTCGTTGATCAGAAAGGCCGGGGGCCATCAAGGGTCGTATAGCCGCCGTGTTCGGGGCCAGACAGGGAAGCGGTTACCTGCTCTCCACTCGCATCGTCCTCACCGCGCGGCACCTGCTGAGCGAGGACGTGGCGACGACGGTCGTCGTGCCGGGCGGGCGCGGGCGGATCTCCTGCCGGACGCTGTGGGCCGGCGACGCCGACGAAGGCGACGCGGCGCTGCTGCTCGCGGACGAGGAGCTGGTGACCCCTGAGACGGGCCAGGCGTTCCAGCCGAACCGGTTCGGACGCGTCGCCGGCATCGCACCACTGCTGGACTGCTACTCCGTCGGATATCCCCAAGTGCGGCGATACGACGGCCAGAAGCCCGACATCGAGCAGTTCCACGGCACGATCAAGCCGACGTCGGGGATCGTGCGCGGCGGATTCGTCCTTGAGGGAGCGGGCACTCCCCCCGCCGCACGGGAGGACGGACAGTCGCCGTGGGCCGGGATGTCCGGCGCGCCGGTCTTCTCCGGCAGACATCTCATCGGCGTGGTCACCGGCGACTCGGCGGGCTGGCAGCACAGCCGACTCGCCGCGGTCTCCTTGCACAGCCTGGCCAGCGTCCCCCGGTTCGCCAGGCTCTACGACATCCACTTCGGCGAGTTCCTGCACTGCTCGTTACTGCACCGGACACCCGACATCTCGGCCGAGTTCGAGAGTCGCTACTGCGCCTATGTCGCGGAGACGTTCGGTGAACTGAGCATCTTCGGGCTCGACTTCAGCCGCTCCGAGCACGCCCGATGGCCGCTCGACTCCGCCTACCTGAGTCTCGAACTCGTCCACGACCACGACCATGACCAAGGGGACGATGACGCGCCCACCGTGCCGGAGCGCGGGCGGGTCGAGACCGCCTTGCGCAACCGGCGGCGTGTGCTGCTGCGCGGCGGGGCCGGTTCCGGCAAGACCACTCTCGTGCACTGGCTGGCCATGAACGCGGCGCGCGACGCGTTCCCCGACCAGCTCGCCCACTTCGGCGGGCGCGTCCCGGTCGTACTGCCCCTGCGCACACTGGTGCGCGGCGCCACGCTGCCCGCACCGGCGGAGTTCCTGAGTGCGGCGGGGCATCCACTGAGTCCGCCCCACGGGTGGATGGACGCGGTACTCACAGAGGGGCGGGGGCTGCTCCTCGTGGACGGTGTGGACGAGATGCCGGAGGCGGACCGCGCGCGGACGAAGGAGTGGCTGCTGAAACTGCTCACCGCCTATCCGCGCACGGCCGTGGTGGTGACGACCCGGCCGACGGCGGTGGACGACGGGTGGCTGAGCCGGCGGAACTTCGCCGAGTTCCAGGTGCTGCCGATGAACCAGCGGGACGTCACCTCCTTCGTGCACCGGTGGCACACGGCCGCCCGCTCCATCGCCCAGCGTGACACCGAGCGGGCCGAACTGGACACGTACGAAGCGCAGTTGCTGTCCACACTCCCCCGCAAGCAGGACCTCGCCCGGCTCGCCACCAATCCCCTCATGTGCGCGATGATCTGCGCCCTCCATCGCGACCGGCGCGGCTTCCTCCCCGACAGCCGGATGAAGCTCTACGGCGCGGCACTGACCATGCTGCTGGTACGCCGCGACAGTGAAAGGGCGGTCGGGGCTCCTGAAGGTCTCGTGCTCTCCGAGGAGGCACAGCAGAAGATCCTTCAGGAGATCGCGTACTGGATGATCCGCAATGAGATCGCGGAGGCGGACCAGCACCATGTGGTCGCGCGCATCGCGCAGCTCCTGCCGGCCATGCCTCATGTGGCACCGCCCGACGACGCCCAACGGGTCTTCCGGTTCCTGCTGCACCGGAGCGGTCTCCTGCGCGCGCCGACGGGAATGACGGTGGACTTCATTCATCGGACGTTTCTGGACTATCTGGGGGCACGGGCGGCCGTCGAGGCCCAGGACATCAACCTGGTGGCCGCACGCGCCCATGAGCCGCAGTGGGAAGACATCGTCCGGATGGCCGTGGGCCACGCCCGGGACGGTGAGAGGGCGGCGCTGCTGACGCAGCTCGTCGCTCGGGGGGACGCGATTCCCGACTGTTCGAACGACACCCGGATGCGGATCCATCTGCTTGCCGCCGCCTGCCTTGAGCAGGCCACGAGCCTCGATCCGGAGGTCCGCCGGAAGGTGGAGCAGCGGGCCAACGCGCTTGTCCCGCCCAGGAACATGGACGAAGCGGTACTGCTGGCCGACGCGGGCCCTCTCGTACTGGGCCTCCTGCCGGGCCCGGAGGGTCTGTCGGACCAGGAGGCGGCGGCCGTGGTGACGACCGCCCGGCGCATCGGCGGAGACCACGCGGTGCAGGTACTTCGTGAGTACGCGGAGCATCCGGCGCCCGATGTACGGACCGAACTGGTCGCCGGGTGGCCCTCCTTCGACGCGGCCGACTACGCGGAACTCGTACTCGCCCGCGTCGACACCACCGGTCTGGTGGTCGCGGCGCATTCCACGGAACAGCTCAGCGCGCTCCACCTCCTGCGCGCCGCACCCTCGGTGGCGTTCCACGGCCACCTGGGTCCCAGGGAGATGGCGAGCGCCGTACGCGCGGTGGGTGCGCGGTGGGTCACCATCGCCGACAACAGCCGGCTGAGGAATCTCCGGGCCTTCGCCGAGCAGGCCGTCTCGCTGAAACAGCTGACCCTGGCATCGTGCCCGGAGGTCGACGACTACAGCGGCATCGCGCGTCTCGGCCTGGAGAAGCTGCGGCTGCTGGGGGTGGAGGGCACCCAGAAGCTGTCCGGACTCGGGGCCGTCACGAGCCTGCCGGCCCTCACCCTCGGCGTTGTCGACGGCTCGGGGGAAGGGGACTTCCTGCCCCTGCCCGCCGACCTTCCCGTGCTCCCGTCCGTCACCCGGCTCCACCTCGCCCTGCGGATCGGCGAGGACACCGGCGCCGGCCGGCTACGGGAGTTCTTCCCGCACCTGTCGCGGCTGATCCTGCGCCTGGAGTCCGACGAACTCGTCACCGTGGATCTCTCGGCGCTGACGTGGATTCCCGAGGTCGAGGTCACGATCACGCACGGACCGGTACTTGTCGAGGGCGCCGGTTCCTTTACCGTCCAACGTCTTTCCCGACCCACGGAGGACCCGTCATGACCACCCCCGACCACCTCCCCCGCATCGACCTCACCCAGGCCGTCCAGGTCGTCCGCGACCAGCTCATGGCCGCCGCCGCGAGCGGCGCCGGGCAGGAGTTGCGGTTCGACGTCGGTGAGATCCAGATGGAGTTCGCCGTCGAGCTGCGCCACGACACCCGCGTCAAGGGCGGTGTCAAAGCCTGGGTCGTCTCGGCCGACGCCGACACGGGCAGCGGGAGCGCACACACGCACAAGGTCGCCTTCACCCTGAAGCCCAAGGACGCCCGTACCGGCGCGGACTGGGAGATCGGCAACGACGGGCCCGAGGCCGACATCTCCGCGTTCGGTGCGGGCGTCCTTGGGCTTCAGG
>NZ_MDCR01000425.1 GCF_001723055.1 Streptomyces niveus | reverse complement strand
TTGAAGAAGACGCCGCCGACCAGCGGCACGTCCGCCTCGAACGTGCCGTCGGGGCGGACCGGGTTCACCACCGGCAGGCCGTACGCCCGGCAGACCACCAGGTCGTCCGCGCCGAACGCGGGGGACTGGTGGACCAGACCCGTACCGTCCTCCGTCGTCACGTACTCCGCGTTGACGACGTAGTGCGCCTCGGAACCCTCGGGGAAGTCGATGAGCGAGAACGGGCGCTCGTACGTCCAGCGTTCCATCTCGCGGCCGGTGAAGCGTTCGCCGGTCAGCTCCCAGCCGTCCTCGCCGAGCGCCTTCTCCACCAGCGGCTCGGCGACGACGAGCTTCTCGGTGCCGTTCGTCGCGACGACGTAGGTGACGTCGGGGTGTGCGGCGACCGCCGTGTTGGACACCAGGGTCCAGGGCGTGGTCGTCCAGACGAGGAGGGCCGCGTCGCCCGCCAGCGGTCCGGAGGTCAGCGGGAAGCGGACGAAGACGGACGGGTCGACGATCGTCTCGTAGCCCTGCGCCAGCTCGTGGTCGGACAGGCTCGTCTGGTCGCGCGGGCACCAGGGAGCGACCCGGTGGTCCTGGACGAGCAGGCCCTTGTTGAAGATCTCCTTCAGCGACCACCAGACGGACTCGATGTACTCGGGGTTCATCGTCTGGTACGCGTCGTCCAGATCGACCCAGTACCCCATGCGGGTCGTCAGCTCGGCGAAGGCGTCCGTGTGCCGGGTCACCGAGTCGCGGCACTTCTCGTTGAACTCCGCGATGCCGTACTTCTCGATGTCCTGCTTGCCGGTGAAGCCCAGCTCCTTCTCGACGGCGATCTCCACGGGCAGGCCGTGACAGTCCCAGCCGGCCTTGCGCGCCACGTGGTAGCCGCGCATCGTACGGAAGCGCGGGAAGACGTCCTTGAAGACGCGGGCCTCGATGTGGTGCGCGCCAGGCATGCCGTTGGCGGTCGGCGGTCCTTCGTAGAAGACCCACTCGGGGCGGCCCTCGGACTGCGCCAGGGTCTTGTCGAAGACCTTGTTGTCGCGCCAGAACGTGAGCACGGCGTGCTCCAGCGCGGGCAGGTCTACCTGCGCGGGCACCTGGCTGTACTGCGGTGGCGTCATCGGTGAAACTCCTCCAACGGAACTCCGGCATCTCCGTCGGAGGGACGAGAGCCTGCGGCTCCCGCGGTACCACCCTCCTTGGCCCCGGGCGTCGCCGCCCTCGGCCCCCTCATTGGGGTCGCGCTGCCGGGTCTACTCACCCCGCGTACGGCCAGGGCTTTCTTCCGGCGGCTCCGGGGTGATGCTTCGCTTCGCGCTCTGCCCCCGGGCTCGCACCGTCCCCGGGTCGCTCATGGCCGCTCTCGGAGCTACTCGTCCCCATCCACGCCTCTCGCTGAGGCCAGTGTACGGGGCGGCCACAGGGGCGGCCGACCGGTTTTCCGGCCGTGTGCGGGGCCCGCACGGCCTGCCAGGGCGTACGGCCCCGTCGCTGACCCGAATGGTCCGGCGGGCCCCGCGTACTTCTCCGAGCCGTCCCCGCGTCGGATTACCCGGCGGGGAGCTGGGCACAACCGATGGAGGCTCGCCTTGTCACCGGCGGAGGCGGGTCCGACCGGCGGCGTGCCCCGTTGCCGCGTGGCTGGTGTCGATTTATCGTCCCAGCACGACTCGCGTGCAAGATCACAAAATGTGAAGGGGCCGCGGCATGGTGGCGAAGAAGACCGCCGCGAAGAAGACAGCGGCCAAGAAAACGGCTGTGAAGAAGACAGCGAAGTCGGCGGCCAAGAAGACGGCGCCGCACACACCCGCCGCGGAGGAGACCGCCGCGGCCGGGCCGGAGCACCAGGCACCTGCGAAGAAGACCGCGGCCAAGAAGACGGCGCCTCCTAAGAAGGCCGCCGCCAGGAAAGCCGCGAAAAAGGCCGCGTCCGCGGCCGAGGGGGCGGCCGAGGCCGCGGAACAGACGGGAGCCAAGACGGTGGCAGCGAAGAAGACAGCGGGGAAGAGGCCGGCGGCGGCCGCGGCCGGCACGGCGACCGCGGTGCCCCCGGCGCGCGGCGTCACACCGGCCGGGGAGCTGGCCGTACGGCCAGGTGAGGATCCGTGGACCGAGGAGGAGGTCGCCGAGGCGCGGGCCGGGCTGGAGAGCGAGGCGGCCCGGCTGAACGCCCAGATCTCCTCGTCCGAGCAGGCGCTCGTCGGGCTGATGCGGGACTCCGGCGACGGCGCGGGCGACGACGACGCGGACACCGGCACCAAGAACATCACCCGCGAACACGAGATGTCCCTGGCCGCGAACGCCCGCGAGATGGTCGAGCAGACGGAGCGGGCGCTGCTGCGCCTGGACGCCGGGACGTACGGGCTCTGCGAGGTCTGCGGCAAGCCGATCGGCAAGGCCAGGATGCAGGCGTTCCCCCGGGCCACGCTGTGTGTCGAGGACAAGCAGAAGCAGGAAAGGCGCGGCTGAGACCGTACGCGTGTGCCGTACCCTCGTCCCTAGTCGGGATCTAACTTGAGGGACTCACGTGGCAGAGGCGGAGCGCGTCATCGGTACGCCAGATGTTGACGACGAGGGCGCGGCTCCCGCCGAGCCGGTCCGGAGGAAGCGCAAGATCCTCGCGCTCTTCTCCGTGGCGCTCGTCGCCTATCTGCTCGACCTCGGCAGCAAGATGCTCGTGGTGGCGAAGCTGGAGCACCACGAGCCGATCGAGGTCATCGGTGATCTGCTGAAGTTCGAGGCGGTACGCAACGCGGGCGCCGCCTTCGGCATCGGCGAGGCGTACACCGTCTTCTTCACCTTCGTCGCGGCGACCGTCATCGTGGTGATCGCGCGACTGGCCCGCAAGCTCTACAGCGGGCCGTGGGCGTTCGCGCTCGGTCTGCTGCTCGGCGGGGCGCTCGGCAATCTCACCGACCGGATCTTCCGTGAGCCGGGGGTGTTCAAGGGCGCGGTCGTGGACTTCATCGCGCCGGCGAACTTCGCGGTGTTCAATCTCGCCGACTCCGCGATCGTCTGCGGCGGCTTCCTGATCGTGATCCTGTCCTTCCGCGGGCTCGACCCCGACGGGACCGTCCACCGCGACTGACGGCCTCCCCGGAGGCCGTGGCCGCCGTCCGTGGGCGGTCGAGCCGTACGGGCAAGGCATACTCGACGGGTGAGCACCGTTCCCGATATCCGCACCCTGCCCGTTCCCGATGGCCTGGAGGGCGAGCGCGTCGACGCCGCCATCGCCCGGATGTTCGGGTTCTCCCGTACGAAGGCGGCCGAGCTGGCCGCCGCCGGGAAGGTGCAGGTCGACGGCGCCGTGGTCGCCAAGTCCGAGCGGGTACGCGGCGGGGCCTGGCTGGAAGTCGAGATGCCCGCGCCCGCCGCGCCCGTGCGTCTCGTGGCCGAGCCCGTCGAGGGCATGGAGATCGTGTACGACGACGACGACATCGTCGTGGTCGTCAAGCCCGTCGGCGTGGCCGCGCACCCGAGCCCCGGCTGGACGGGCACCACCGTCATCGGCGGGCTCGCCGCGGCCGGCTACCGCGTCTCGACGTCCGGCGCCGCCGAGCGCCAGGGCGTCGTGCACCGCCTCGACGTCGGTACGTCCGGGCTGATGGCCGTGGCCAAGTCGGAGCGCGCGTACACCTCGCTCAAGGCGCAGTTCAAGGAGCGGATCGTCGACAAGCGCTACCACGCGCTGGTGCAGGGACATCCGGACCCGATGAGCGGCACGATCGACGCCCCGATCGGGCGCCATCCGAACCACGACTACAAGTTCGCCGTGACCGCCGAGGGCAAGCCGTCGGTCACGCACTACGACCTGATCGAGGCCTTCCGGTCCGCCTCGCTGCTGGACATCAAGCTGGAGACGGGCCGCACGCACCAGATCCGCGTGCACATGGCGGCCCACCGCCACCCGTGCGTCGGTGACCTGACGTACGGCGCCGATCCGACGCTGGCCAAGCGTCTGGGGCTGACCCGGCAGTGGCTGCACGCGATGAAGCTGGGCTTCGAGCACCCGTCGGACGGCCGGTGGGTGGAGTTCGAGAGCACCTACCCGGACGACCTCCAGCAGGCCCTGGACACGGTGCGCGCCGAGAGCAACGCGTGAGCGTGTACGAGATCCGGCCCGCCACCGGCGCGGCCGACCGTGAGGCGTGCTTCGCGGTGCGCACTCAGGTCTTCGTCACGGAGCAACTGGTGCCCCGTGACCTGGAGTTCGACTCCCACGACGCCCTCGACGCCGCCGCCGCCCACGTGCTCGCGGTGTGCGAGGACGGGCTGCCGCTCGGCACGTCGAGGCTGCTGTACGGGCCGGAGGCGGCGGACCGGACCGACGGCGATCCGACGGTGGGCTCGCNNGGCGCGCGGCCTCGGGGTCGGTGCGGCGCTCGTGAGGGCCGTGGAGGATCTGGCGCGGGAGCGCGGGCTGCTCGTGGTGGATCTGCACGCGCAGACGCGCGCCCTGGGCTTCTACGAGCGGCTGGGGTACGTGGCGTACGGCGCCGAGTACGACTCCGTGGGGATCGCGCACCGGGGGATGCGGCGCGTGCTGTAGCGGGTCGCGGTGAGGGGCGCGGAGTGATCGGGGTGGGCGTGGGAAGCGCTTGCGGGCGAATCGTTAGGAAACTTTCCCAACACTCTTGACGGTGATTGGAAACAACCTTAACTTTCACTCACTTGCTGTCATGACACCGACAGTCGCACTCCCGTACCG
>NZ_MDCR01000424.1 GCF_001723055.1 Streptomyces niveus | reverse complement strand
CGAACGGACCGAGCGGACCGAGCGCGCCGACGCGCGGGCCGCCCTGGCGAGCGGCGGCGGGGCGGGGCTGTCCCTGGTGATCGTCGCGCCGAGGGACGGCCTCGCGGCCTACGCCCCGGATCCGGCCTCCGCCGAGCGCTGGATCGCCACCGGGACTCCTCATCTCTACGCGGGAGTTGTGGAGGCCACGGGTGTGGTGGGCCCGCTGGTGCTGCCGGGTGGCACGGCGTGCGCGGGGTGTCTGACCGAGGAGCGGACGGGGCGGGATCCGGGGTGGCCGCTGATGCTGGCGCAGTGGCGGTCGGGTCGCAGGGCGTCGGTCACACCGGCCTGTGACCTTGGTCTCGCCACCACCGTGGCCGGTCTCGCCGCCGCGCACGCGCTGTCGTTCCTGGACGGGGAGCTGCCGGCGAGCACCGGTGCGCGCTGGGAGATCACCCTGCCCCTGCTCGACTGGCGTTCGGAGCGGATCGCGCCGCATCCCGTCTGCCCCTGCGGTGCCGCCGGAGAACTGGAGGGAGAGGGCATGGTCGTGACTGGCGGGCCGCACGACACAATGGTGGGGTAACCGCCGTACGCGGCTCGGCTGGCTGGGAATTGGAGGGGCGCATGTCTGATCTTCCCCGGAAGGCGGTCACCCGAACTGCCAAGTTGGCCGCGCTGCCACTGGGCTTCGCCGGTCGTGCCACGTGGGGTCTGGGCAAACGGATCGGGGGCAAGTCCGCGGAGATCGTGGGCCGGGAGCTCCAGCAGCGCACGGCGGACCAGCTCTTCAAGGTGCTGGGCGAGCTCAAGGGCGGTGCCATGAAGTTCGGGCAGGCGCTGTCCGTCTTCGAGTCGGCGCTGCCGGAGGAGGTGGCGGGGCCCTATCGGGCGGCGCTCACCAAGCTCCAGGAGGCGGCCCCTCCGATGCCGACCAGCACGGTGCACAAGGTGCTGGCGGAGCGGCTCGGTGAGGATTGGCGTGAGCTGTTCCTGGAGTTCGAGGAGAAGCCGTCGGCCGCCGCGTCGATCGGCCAGGTGCACCGGGCGGTGTGGCACGACGGGCGGGATGTGGCCGTCAAGGTGCAGTACCCGGGCGCCGGGGAGGCGCTGCTGTCGGACCTGGCCCAACTGAGCCGGTTCGCCCGGCTGCTGGGTCCGCTGATTCCGGGCATGGACGTCAAGCCCCTGATCACCGAGTTGCGCGACCGGGTGTCGGAGGAGCTGGACTACGAGTTGGAGGCGCGGGCCCAGCGGGAGCACGCGGCGGAGTTCGCGGACGATCCCGACGTGGTCGTGCCCGACGTGGTGCACCAGCGCGAGCAGGTGCTGGTCACGGAGTGGATGGACGGCACGCCGATGTCCGACGTGATCGCCGACGGCACCGAGGAGGAGCGCGACCGGGCGGGTCAGCTGCTGGCGCGCTTCCTCTTCTCCGGCCCGGCCCGTACGGGGCTGCTGCACGCGGATCCGCACCCGGGCAACTTCCGGCTGCTGCCACCCGCCGGGGACGAGGGTGAACTGCGGCTCGGTGTGCTGGACTTCGGCACGGTGGACCGGCTGCCGGGCGGGTTGCCGGAGACGATCGGTGAGTCGTTGCGCCTCACGCTGGAGGGCGACGCCGACGCGGTGTACGAACTGCTGCGTACGGAGGGGTTCGTCAAGGAGTCGATCGATCTCGATCCGGACGCGGTGCTGGAGTATCTGCTGCCGATCATCGAGCCGGCGGAGGCGGCGGAGTTCACCTTCACCCGGAGCTGGATGCGTACCCAGGGGGCGCGGATCGGGGATCCCCGTTCTCCGGCGCACCAGTTGGGGAAGCAGTTGAATCTGCCGCCCGCCTATCTGCTGATCCATCGCGTCACGCTGAGCACGATCGGCGTGCTGTGCCAGCTGAACGCCACGGTGCGGCTCCGCGAGGAGCTGGAGGAGTGGCTGCCGGGCTTCCTGCCCGAGGAGGAGTTCGTGTACGAGGAGGCGGCCGAGGCCGAGGCGGGCGCGTAGGAGGCGCCCGGCGTCTGCCGCTGCCGGGTCCGACAACGCACTTCGGGGGCCGGTCCATGTGGACCGGCCCCCGATTCAGCGGCTTCTACGGCTTGCGACGTTGTCGCGCCCGGCCGGTGGTGGTCAGTTCATGACCGCCATGGCCAGCGCGCGTCGGGCGCGCATCGACACGCGCTCGGCGCGGCGCTGCATCCGCCGAGCGGCGACCAGGCGCACGGCCTGGCGTTCCGCGTCGGCTTCACGCAGGCGCTCGGTCATATGCGCGCGTGCCATGGCTTCTGGAATGAGTTGCATCTCGCGGGTCCTGTTCTGACGCGAGTCGCTCGCGCCGGTGGTACTGACAGCTGAAATGGCGGAGCCGGAGGGCTCTCGCAGGGAAGAGGTCATCGGGGCCTGCTTCTTGGGATCGTGCGTGAAAGGGCGGTCGATGGTGCCGGTGGCGTTCATGCCGCGACCGGGTTCTTGCGCGGACGGCCACGGGGCCGCTTGCGGGCCACGACCACACCCTGGATGAAGAGCTCGCCGCCCCAGACACCCCACGGCTCACGCCGCTCCTTGGCGCCGGCGAGGCATGCCTCCATCAGCGGGCAGGTGCGGCAGAGGGACTTGGCGTACTCGACGTCGGCCGGGGACTCCGCGAAGAAGACCTCCGGGTCGTAGGCACGGCAGGGAACGGGTACGCCGAGGTTCTCGATGGCGTCGTCGAGCGCGGTGAGCGCGGTGAGCGGGGTCAAGGTGGAGTCCTCCGTGGTGCGGGCCTGGTCGATCGTTTCGGAAGGCGGTACGGACGGGGCGTGCGCTTCGAGTTGCACGGTGGTGTCTTCCTCGTCTGGTCGGTCCGACCTGTTGGCCGGGTGTCGGCTGGTACCGGGGTGGTGACTTCTCCCGAGGCCCCTTCGCTCCGTCCGTCCCGTTCGGGACAAACAGAAGGGCCGCGGATCCCGGGTGGGGTTCCGCGGCCCTGAAGGCGCCGGCCTGATCTTGAATCAGGCTGGATCTCTCCAGGGTTCAGGCCCACGGATGGCCCACATCGTGTGGTGCTGCTTCGTCTGCTTGGTCTGCTTCTTCGATTCGGCACCGGCTGCCGCAAACGCATAGGCCTGGGCCTCTGCTGCTGCTACTTCTGCTGCCAGTGCCTTGCTCGGTCGCTCATTGCCGCCGGTGACAGGGAGCGTCACGGGGTTGATCCGGCCGGCGCTGGCGCCGGACAGAGCGGTGGCGATGAACGAAGTTCCCTCAGTGGCGAGCAGGCCGGGACGCAGAACGTCGAGAGAGCAGGCGGAGACGACCGAGCGATCGGTCATTTTGGCGGTGCTGACGAACTTGCTGGTGATGCTGATCACTGGAATCGCCTCCTCTCGGCGTATCGAAATCCGGATACCACTTCGGACAAGTAGAGCACGGGGACGGGGCTTCGGAGAAGCCCGCCGTTCCCGTGGTTAAGAACCTATGGTGATTCGCGGGGCGGGCGCAAACTATTTTCTCGACGAGTTTGTATCAGCTCTCCTCGTCCTCCCCAACAAGCTCCTCACCTGCGCAGATGGCGAGGACATCGGCTCCGAACCGCTCCAGCTTGCGCCCGCCGACGCCGGAGATCCTGGAGAGCTCGCCGTCGTCGCCCGGGACGGACTCGGCGATCGCCATCAGCGTCTTGTCGGTGAACACGCAGTAGGCGGGCTGGCCCAGCTGCTTCGCCTGATCGGAGCGCCACTCGCGCAGCCGCTCGTACAGCCCCTCGTCCATGTCCGACGGGCAGCCCTCGCAGCGCATCAGCTTCATCTCGCCCGCGTCCGTCAGTGTCGTGCCGCAGACACGGCACAGCACCGGGCCGCGCCGCTTGCGCCGGCCGCCGCGCTCGGCCGCGCCGCCCGCCGCCGCTCCTCCGCCCCGGGTCCCCGGTGCGGAGGAGCCGGGCCGCAGTCCGCTCAGGAAGCGGGTGGGCCGCCGGGAGGCCCGGCCGCCGGGGGCCCTGGAGAGCGCCCACGAAAGGGAGATGTGCAGCCGGGCGCGGGTGACGCCGACGTAGAGGAGCCTGCGCTCCTCCTCGACCTGTTCGTCGGTCTTGGCGTACGTGATCGGCATCATGCCCTCGGTCAGACCGACCAGGAACACGGCGTCCCACTCCAGGCCCTTGGCCGCGTGGAGCGAGGCGAGGGTGACTCCCTGGACCGTCGGGGCGTGCTGGGCGGCGGCGCGCTCGTCCAGCTCGGCCACCAGATCGCCGAGGGTCGCCTCCGGCTTGGCCCGTACGAAGTCCTCGGCGAGCCGCACGAGGGCGGCCAGCGACTCCCAGCGGTCGCGCACGGCGCCCGAACCGGTGGGAGGTTCGGTGGTCCAGCCCTTGGTGGAGAGCACGGCCCGCACCTGTGACGGCAGATCGACGACGTCGTCCAGCAGGGAGTCGTTGCCGCCGAAGCGGGCCGCGCCGCGCAGCGCGGCGCCCGCCTCCCGTACCTCCTGGCGCTCGAAGAACCGCTCGGCGCCCCGGAGTTGGTAGGGCACCCCGGCGTCGGCGAGTGCCTGTTCGTAGACCTCCGACTGGGCGTTGATCCGGTACAGCACGGCGATCTCGCCGGCCGGGACGCCCGCCGCGATGAGGTCGCGGATACGGCGCGCGGTGCCTTCGGCCTCGGCCGGCTCGTCCGCGTACTCCGTGTAGACGGGCTCGGGGCCCGCGTCGCGCTGCGAGATCAGTTCCAGCCGGTGTTCGGCGGCGCGGCCCCTGGCCTGATTCAGCAGCCCGTTGGCCAGGTGCACGACCTGGGGGGTGGAGCGGTAGTCACGGACCAGCTTGACCATCGTCGCGCCCGGGTGGCGCGTGCGGAAGTTCAGCAGATGGTCCGGGGTGGCGCCGGTGAACGAGTAGATCGTCTGGCTGGCGTCGCCGACGACACAGAGATTCTCCCGGTCGCCCATCCACAGTTCGAGGAGGCGCTGCTGGAGCGGGCTCACGTCCTGGTACTCGTCCACCACGAAGTGCTGGTACTGGCCGCGGATCTGGTCGGCGATGTCGTGCCGGTCCTGGAGGATGCCGACCGTGAGGAGCAGGACGTCCTCGAAGTCGATCACCGACCTGTCTCGTTTCAGCTGTTCGTACATCGCGTAGATCTGGCCGATCTCCGCCGGGTCGCGCGGGGCGTCTCGGAGGGACTTGGCGACGGCGGCCGGATAGTCGGCGGGCACGGTCTGGGTGACCTTGGCCCACTCGATCTCGCCGGTGACATCCCTCAACTCGTTGCGGTCGAGCCGGATCCGGCAGCGGGCCGCCGACTCCGCGACGAGCTGGACCTTGCGCTCCAGCAGTCGGGGCAGCTCGCCGCCGACCACCTTGGGCCAGAAGTACTGGAGCTGGCGCAGCGCCGCCGAGTGGAACGTGCGCGCCTGGACTCCGCCGGCGCCGAGCTGGCGCAGCCGCCCGCGCATCTCCCCCGCCGCCCGGTTGGTGAAGGTGACGGCGAGGACGCTGGCGGGCTGGAGGATCCCGGCCCGCACGCCGTACGCGATCCGGTGGGTGATCGCGCGCGTCTTGCCCGTGCCGGCACCTGCCAGCACGCACACCGGACCGTGCAGCGCCGTGGCGACCTCGCGCTGCTCGGGGTCGAGCCCGGCGAGCACCGCGTCGGCGTCGCGCGGCGGGGCCACGAACTGGCTGCCGTCGGAATCCTGCGGGAAGAGTGAGGAGTGCGTTGCTGCTGTCACCCCGCCATGCTGCCAGGTCCCGTGGGGCTGGTGCCGCACTTGTCCACAGGGGAGTCACGTTGGTCGTACAAGTAGGGGAATGGTGACCAGGTCACGTACGTTCACCTCACAGCGAAGACATTTCGAGCCTGCCAGAGGAGCGCGAGAAGACATGCCGGGGACCGTGACGATGTACAGCACCACGTGGTGCGGCTACTGCCGTCGGCTCAAGGGCCAGATGGACCGCGAAGGCATCGCGTACACCGAGATCAACATCGAGCAGGACCCGGATTCGGCGGCGTTCGTCGAGAAGGCCAACGGCGGCAACCAGACGGTGCCGACCCTGCTCTTCGACGACGGTTCGACGCTGACGAACCCGTCCCTCGCGCAGGTCAAGCAGAAGGTCGGCGCCTGAGTACGTAGTTCCCTGAGCCCGTCACTCCACGGGCTCGGACACCGTGAGAGCCCCCGCCGGTCGGCGGGGGCTCTCACCCGTTCCGGTCAGTTCAGCGGCTTCGGCAGCGGCTTTCCGTACCAGAGCTCCGTCAGCCGCGCCGCGATCGAGATGCCCGACGGCGGCAGGACCTCGCCCGACTCGATCGCGACCCGCAGGTCGTCGCGGGAGAACCAGCGGGCCTCCTGAATCTCGTCGCCGTCCACGGTGATCTCGTAGGACGTGGCGCGCGCCATGAAGCCCAGCATCAGGCTGGAGGGGAACGGCCAGGGCTGGCTCGCGATGTACTCGACGTCGCCGACCGTGATGCCCGCCTCCTCGAACACCTCGCGGACCACGGACTGTTCGATCGACTCCCCCGGTTCCACGAAGCCCGCCAGCGTCGAGAACCGGCCCTCCGGCCAGTGCACCTGGCGGCCGAGGAGCGCGCGGTCCTGCTCGTCGGTGACGAGCATGATCACGGCGGGGTCGGTACGGGGGTAGTGCTCGGCGCCGCACGCGGGGCAGCGGCGGATGTGGCCCGCCGCCGCGATCACGGTGCGCTCACCGCAGCGTGAGCAGAAGCGGTGCAGCCGCTGCCAGTTCTCCAGCGCCACGGCGTGGACCATCAGGCCCGCGTCGCGCGGGGACAGCAGCAGCCCCGCCTCGCGCAGTCCCGCGGGGCGCGCCGACTGGTCCATGCGGCCCGGCAGCGAGTCCTTCTGGAGGGCGAAGTAGCTGACGCCGTCCTCGTCCGTACCGAGGAAGTAGCGGTGCGTCTCGGTCAGGGGCGCCTCGAAGGACGGGGTCGTCACGAGTTCGGTGCGGCCGTCCGGGGTGTCGTCTATCAACACCTGACCGGCGGAGACGACGAAGACCCGGGTCGTCGGGTGGCTCCAGGCCGCGGCCAGCCACGCCTCGTCGAGGCGGTGGTGTGCGGCCCGGTCGATGCCGCTGTGGGAGGCGAGGACGATCGGCCGGTCTGCGGCGGTGTCTCCGCCGCTGGTGGTGGTACTCACTGGTACTTCCAACTCCCCCGGATAAATGGGTGTCTGTTCAGCGGAGAGCGGCGGCGAGATCGCTCCAGAGGTAGGCGGTCGTCTCCACGCCCTTCATAAGAAGGTCGATCTCGACCTTCTCGTCGGGCGCGTGCCAGCCGTCGGACGGTACGGAGATGCCCAGGAACAGCACGGGCACGCCGAGCACGTCCTGGAGGTCGGCGGCGGGTCCCGAGCCGCCTTCGCGGGTGAAGCGGATCTTCTGGTCGAAGGCGCTGCCCATGGCCCGCGCGACCGACTGGAGCGCGGGGTGGTCCAGCGGGGTCAGACAGGGGCGGGTGCCCGCGGCGAACGTGGTCTTGTGGCGGATCCCGGCCGGGATCCTGGTGTCGATCCAGTCGGCGACGGCCCGCTCGATCCGGTCGAGTTCCTGGCCCGCGACGAGCCGGAACGAGAGCTTCAGCCGCGCGGACGACGGGATGATCGTCTTGCCGCCGGGGCCCTGGTAGCCGCCGCCCATGCCGTTGACCTCGGCGGTGGGACGGGCCCAGACGCGCTCCAGGGTGGAGTAGCCGGCCTCGCCGAGTGTGCCGTGCGACTTGGCCGTACGCAGCCACGCGTCCTCGTCGAAGGGCAGCTCGGCGATGAGCGCGCGCTCGGTGTCGGTGAGCGGGGTGATGCCGTCGTAGAAGCCGGGCACGGTGACCCGCTCGTGCTCGTCGTGCAGCGCCGCCACGAGGCGGGCGGCGACGGTGGCCGGGTTGGGTACGGCGCCGCCGAAGGAGCCTGAGTGGATGTCCTGGTCGGGGCCGTACAGCTCGATCTCGCACTCCGCGAGGCCGCGCATCCCGGTGCAGACGGTGGGGGTGTCCTCGGACCACATGCCGGTGTCGGAGACGATCACGGCGTCGGCGGCGAGGCGGGCCGCGCGCTGTTCGACGAGCGCGCGGAAGTGCGGCGAGCCGGATTCCTCCTCGCCCTCGACGAGCAGTTTCAGATGGACGGCGGGGGTGGTGCGGCCGGTGGCGGCAAGATGGGCGCGGACGCCGAGTGTGTGGAAGAACACCTGCCCCTTGTCGTCGGCGGCGCCGCGCGCGTACAGCCGGCCGTCCTGGACGACGGGTTCGAAGGGGTCGGTCCGCCAGCCGTCCTCGCGGGCGGCGGGCTGTACGTCGTGGTGGCCGTAGACCAGCACGACCGGGGCGTTTGGGTCGTCGGACGGCCATTCCGCGAAGACGGCGGGGGCGCCGGGGGTCTCCCAGATCTCCGCGACGGGGAAGCCGGTCTCGCGAAGGCTCGCCGCGAGCCAGTCGGCGCTGCGCCGTACGTCCGCGTCGTGTTCGGGCTGGGCCGAGACGGACGGGATGCGCAGCCACTCGGCGAGATCGTCGAGGAAGGCCGCACGGTGGGACCGGATGTAGTCACGGGTGTGCGTACGGACGGCGCTGTCCGGGGTCTCGCTCATACGTCGAGCCTATCCGGCTCCGGGGGTGGTCTCGTCTGCCGTTCGCCGTTCGAGACGCGGCTCTGGCGTGTGTTCGCCAGGGCCGGCGGCGGAGGGGCGGTCGTCGGCGTCGTGTGCGCCGTCGGCGTCGTCGGATCCGTACAGAAGGACGCGTTCCAGTCCGGTGCGGCCGGGCAGTCCCTCGGGGCGTACGGTCTCGCCGCTCCGTACGTAGAGGAAGGTGGCGGTGACCGCGTCCGGGGGGATGCCGTGCTGCTCGGCCCAGGCCAGCCGGTAGACGGCGAGCTGGAGCGGGTCGGCGGTACGGCCGCGGCCGGTCTTCCAGTCGACGATCTCGTACGTGACGGTGTCCGTCGCCGGGTCGACGTCGCGGTACACCGCGTCGATACGGCCCCGGATCACGCGGCCGGCGAGGGTGAGCTGGAACGGCGCCTCGACGCGGTACGGCGTGCGCCGGGCGTACGGGGTGCGGTCGAAGGCCTCCTTGAGGGCCGCCAGATCGCGTTCGTCGGCGATCTCCGGCTCGTCGTCGGCGCCGCCGGGCAGCTCGTCGGGGCCGAGCATCGGCAGCGGCAGCTCGTCGAACCGTGACTCCACCCAGGCGTGGAACCGGGTGCCGCGACGGGCGGCGCGGTGTGGCGGGCGGGGCATGGGG
>NZ_MDCR01000423.1 GCF_001723055.1 Streptomyces niveus | reverse complement strand
GTGCTCGGCCAGGTGCTCGGCGATCCGGCGGGCCCGTTCGACGTCCTGCGGATAGCGGGCGTAGTGGGCGGCGACCTTGCGTTCGATCCGCGGATAGGCCGCGCGGTAGACGTCGTCGGGTCCGCCGTGCAGCGCCGGCAGACCGCCGGTGATCAGTACGGTCGCCAGGCCCTCGGGCGCGGCGGAGAGATAGCGGACGGCGCAGAAGCCGCCGAAGCTCTGGCCGAGCACGGTCCACGGGGCGCCGCCGGTCAGCTGCGGGCGGATCGCCTCGCAGTCGCGCACGATGTTGTCGGACCTGAACAGGGCGAGGTGGTCGGCCTGTTCGCGGGGGCCGCCGCGCAGCGGGAGGGTCTGGCGGTTGAGCGGGGTGGACGCCCCGGTGCCGCGCTGGTCGAGCAGGAGCACCCGGAACTCTTCGAGGGCGCGGCCCAGCCAGGCCTGGCGNNGGGCCGCCCTCCAGATAGACGAGCCAGGGCAGGTCCGCGCCGGCCTTCGAGGTGGCGACGACCTCGCGGCCGTACAGCTCGATCCGCTCCCCCGACGGGTTCGCGTGGTCGAGCGGGACCGGGAAACGGTGGTCGGTGAGGACGACGCCGGGCTGGCGGTAGCTGGTCACAAGGGCTCCTGGTTCGGTGCGGACACGGCCTGTCCCGCAGGTGTGTGCCTCGCCGGTGGCTGCTCGCGATCGTTCGGCCGCCGTCGGTGTGCGCGGGTGACGGGGCCCTCCTAGCGTGGGTTCATGATCCGGTTCGAGCAGGTCAGCAAGGTCTACCCAGACGGTACGACGGCAGTCGACGGACTGTCGTTCGAGGTACGTGAAGGGGAGCTGGTCACGCTGGTCGGACCGTCCGGCTGTGGCAAGACGACCACGATGATGATGGTGAACCGGCTGATCGAGCCGACGTCGGGCCGGATCCTCGTCGGGGGCGAGGACATCTCCGGTGTCGACCCGGTGAGGCTGCGTCGCCGGATCGGCTATGTGATC
>NZ_MDCR01000422.1 GCF_001723055.1 Streptomyces niveus | reverse complement strand
TTTGCGGACACGCCCTAGGGGTCGAGGGCCCGTGGTGCTCAGCCCTCGGCCGGTACGGCGGTGGGGATCGTCGCCGTGCTCTGGCGCGATTGCGTCTGCTGTGCGTGTACGGCCGGTGGGTCGGGCTCCGCGGCGGGTCCGTGCGGCGCGGACGCCGCCTGTTCGGTCCCGGCTCCGGCGGTCCGGGTCGCGGCGGCGGTCGACCCGTCCGGCGGGGTGTGCCGGTCCGGGAGCAGATCCAGCACCGCGCGCCGGTGCGCGTCGCTCGTGTGGTCGTCGTACGGATCGGGGGTCGCCGGGACCTGGAGCCTGAGCACCGGTCCGGTGCCGAGCCGCGCGTAACCCCGCCCGGTGGGGATGTCCGGGGTGGGGATGGTGTGCGGCGGCGCCCCGAGGACCGCTTCCAGCTCCTCGCGGGAGGCGGCGCCCAGCACGACCCGGGCGCGGGTGTGCGTCCGTACGGTCTCGCTGAGCGCGTCCAGGGTCTCGAACTGCTCCGCCACGACGACTGTCACATTCGCCGCCCTGCCGTGCCGCAGCGGCACGTTGAGCAGGTCCTGCGGATCGGGCCGCCCGTCGGCGACCGCCAGATGGGCGAAGGCGCTCGGCCGGTCCAGCAGGAGCCAGAGCGGGCGCTTGGTGTCGTCGGGCACGGCGTGACCGGACTGCCGGGCGCGGTTGGCGGCGATCAGCCGCCGTTCCGTCTCGTTGGCGGCCCATTCGAGACCCGACAGCGCGCCCGAGAGCCCGCACTCCACGGCGAGGACGCCCGTACGCCCGTCGAGGCTGGCGTACTCACCGGTCCCGTTGCCCTCCACGATCACCACGTCGCCGTGCGCGAGCGCCTGGAGGGCGATCGAGCGCAGCAGACTCGTGGTGCCGCTTCCGGGGTGCCCGACGGCGAGCAGATGGGGCTCGGTCGAGCGGGCACCCGTACGCCAGACGACCGGAGGGGCGTCGCGGGTCGCGTCGCCCTCCAGGACCGGCACGGTGCGCCGGACCGCGTCGGCGTCGGTGAAGCCGAGCACGGTCTCGCCGGGGGCGGTGACGAACCGCTGGGCGGCGATGCCGGTGGGAAGCGGGGCAAGCACGCTCATGACGAGCACGTTGCCCTCTTCGTCCCAGTCGAACAGATACTCCCGGCCGCGCCCGGACTTCGCGTGCATCAGATGCTCGATCCGGACGCGGGAGGAGTACTCACCGTCGGTGAAGTACGGAGGGTACGACACCCGCAGCCGGGTGAGACGCCCGTCGGCGTCGAACTCGTACTCGTCGAACGCCTTGTCCCACTCCCCGCCGTGGGCGAAGAGCGGGCTCGGGTCCTCCGGCACGGAGAAGTACGGCACCAGCGCCTCGTAGAGAGACCGCAGGCGCTGGAGCTCCGCGTCGTCGGGCCCGGTCCGCGCCGGCGTACGGTCACGGCCCTTCCAGCCGGCCACCGCCATCACCGAGATGAGGGCGAGGAGCGGTCCGTACGGGACGAGCGCGACCACGGCGACGACGGCCGCGACCAGGAACAGCGCGGGACCACGCCGGTCCTTGGGCGTGGCCGCCCACTTCTGCCGTCCCGCGCCGGCCAGCAGACGCAGACCACGGGTGATCGTGATCAGCGGATGGAGGACGTCGGTGGCACTGTCGGCGGCCGAGCGGGCCATCACTCGGCTGCGAGCGATGTGAGCGCTGCCGCTGCTCAGAATGCGGGGGAGTGGTCGCCGGGCCACGTCTGTCTCCTGAAGGTGCGGAAGATGCTGAATGTGCTGAAGGGACGGCAGGCGATCAGAACTTGATCCCGCCGAGCAGACTGGCGAGGCTGGCGCCGCCGGCCGTGATGCTGGGGGCGATGGCCGTGCCCGCGAGGTAGAAGCCGAAGAGCGCGCAGACGAGCGCGTGGGACGCCTTGAGTCCGTCCTTCCTGAAGAAGAGGAAGACGATGATTCCGAGCAGCACGACGCCTGACATGGACAGGATCATGAGGGGATCTCCTGGTTGAGGGGGACAGTCACCATGAGTTGTTCCATGCTCACAGTAAGTATCTATGTGATAAAAGGTGCAAGTGGGTGAAATTCCTGGAATTTCACTGGACCGGCGGACGGCGGAACCTCGCGTACCGCTTGCTACGGCCTCTGTCCCCCGCAGTGGCCCGCAGGGCAGTAATCTGTCGATTCACCCGTACGGCTGCGCAGCCGTACGTCCCAGGTCAGCGGCGTGAGAGGCGGTTCACCGATGAGCGAGGTCCCGGAGGGCCCGGCCCCGGACGGCGATGCTCCCGACAGCGACGTCGTCGAGCTGGCCACGAAGGTCTTCGACCTCGCACGCCGCGGTGAGACCGAACTGCTCGCCGCCTACGTCGACGCCGGTGTCCCGGCGAACCTCACCAACGACCGGGGCGACTCCCTGGTCATGCTCGCCGCCTATCACGGGCACGCGCCCGCGGTGGTAGCGCTGCTCTCGCGTGGCGCCGAGGCCGACCGGGCCAACGACCGTGGTCAGACACCACTGGCCGGCGCCGTCTTCAAGGGCGAGGACGCCGTGATCCGCGCGCTGCTCACCGGCGGGGCCGACCCGGAGGCCGGAACACCCTCCGCCGTGGATACGGCGCGGATGTTCGGGAAGACGGACCTCCTGGAGCTCTTCGGAGCACGGTGAAGGGAGGCGTCGTAAATGTGGTCGCGGTGGCGAAATGGGTGGGTCATCATGACGTCGGGCCCGGAAGGGGCCACCGACGAGAGGCAGAGGAAGATGGTCTACACCAAGCAGGAGACGACGGTCGAGCGATGTTGTCGCGCGGCCTAGGCAGCCTAGGCATCCCCACCCCCCGGTTGCGTCGACAGCTTGATGTGAGGCTCTCCCCATGTTCGATCCAGTCATAGCGCCGAGCGGCACACTGCTCGGCCTGCTGCAAAGGGGGCGCGGCGACGGCACACTGCACGCGCTGGCCGCACCCCGCGCCGAGGCGCTCAACGCCCTCAACCACTGCGTGACGAACGACCCGCGCCACGACTGGCAGGTCGAGAATCGCTCCCTCTACTACGCGCGTCTCTATCTGGACCTGCACGGCGATCTCGACCCGCTCGAACACCACCTCTTCCGTGCCGAGGACCACTTCGAGACCGACGAGTCCCGCACCGGGCTCGCCCTCGCCGTACTGGGGCACCTCGCCTCCTACGGAAGGGACGACGCCCTGGCGCTCCTGCGCCGGTACGCGGCGTCCGGATCCAACTGGACCTGGGCGCTCGACGAACTGGCGCTGCGCGACGACGACGCGGGCCTGCGCTCGCTCGCCCCGACGGTCCTCGCCCGGTTCCCCACGACCGCCGAGGGCGACGCCGAGCTGGCCACCGCCCTCCAGGGCGCCTTCGAACCCCGGCCCTGGCGGCTCTGGGCCGACGACCCCCGCGAGGCGGTCGCCACCCGCGTCAGGGTGGCACGCGAACAGGGCTCCTTCGACCGATGGCAGCAGCAGCTGCGACCCAGCGGGCCACGCCCCGGCTGGAGCGTCCAGGCGGTCTTCGAATGGGCCCAGGACGGCCTCGAACGCGGCACGACCCTGCATGTGCCCGCCGCCCGATGTCTGACCGCGGTCGCCGGACCCGACGACCGCGCGGCGATCGTGGAAGCCGGCCGCAGCGGCCCCGACGGTGCCCGCTCGGCCGCGCTGCACTATCTCGCCGAGGCACGCGATCCCGCCGTGCTCGACCTGATCGAGTCCGCGGCCACCGACCCGTCGGAGAGTCTCGCCGAAGCCGCCGTCGCCGCCTTCGAGCGCATGTGCGGCGACGCCGCGGTGGACCGGGCGCGCGGCTGGGTGCACCGGCCCGACGCCCTCGGTGCCTCGGCGGCGGGTGTCCTCGCCTCCCGGGGCGGCCCGCAGGACACCCAACTGGTGCTCGGCGCGCTCCGGGAGGCCGTACGGTCCGACGGGCCCGACGCGCCCCGGCTGTGGACCCTCGTCGACGGCACAGGACGGCTCGGCATCGGCTGCGCCGCGCCCGTGCTGCGACACGTGTACCGGGAGACCGCCTCCTCACAACTGCGCGGCCGTACGGCCAGGGCGCTGGCGGCCACCGACCCCTCGTACGCCACGGGGTTCGCCGTCGAGTGCCTGTGGGACTGCGAGGAGACCACCAGAGAGGTCGCCGCGCTGCACGCCGAGACCGGTGACGTGCGGGTGGCCGACCGGCTGCGCCGGCTCGCGGCGGATCCGGCTCCGTACGGCGGTCTGCACCTCGGCCTCCTCGGCCGGATCCGCCGCGAGCCGG
>NZ_MDCR01000421.1 GCF_001723055.1 Streptomyces niveus | reverse complement strand
CCGAGGAGCACGGCGACGCCCGTGCCGTGGTTGTCCTGCCAGGGCAGCAGCGGGCCGCTGGTCCCGGCGGCGTGCGCGGTGGTGACGAGCCGGCACAGGTCGGCCCAGCCGGTGGCGCCGTCGCGGGCGAGGAAGACGGTACGGGGCGCGGACTCGTCGATGAAGGCGCCGCCGCGTACCGGGGTACGCCGCCGTACGGCCGGACCGCCGGCGCCGCCCGTCGGCTCGGCCACCGCCAGCTCCACTCCGAACAGCGGCCTGATCCCCGCCTCCTCGCACGCGTCGGCGAAGCGGACGGCGCCGCCGAGGGTGTCGCGGTCGGTCAGGGCGAGGGCCGCCATGTCGCGCGCGGCGGCGCTCCTGGCGAGCTGTTCGGGGTGGGAGGCCCCGTACCGCAGGGAGAACCCCGAGACGGTATGGAGATGCGTGAACCCGGTCATCCGCACCTCCTGATCGATCCGTTCCACCTCCCCCGCTCCCACCATAGAGAGTATCGAACGTTTGTGCGACATCATGGCCCGTCAGCCATTCAGACCCTCCCCACCTGCGAGAACACGGGGTGCGCCGGAGCGTGGGGCCATGACTCATGAGGGCACGACTTTCGCCCAGGAGGTACGGGGCGCCGTCACCGTACGGGCCGCGCTGCTCGTGACCGGCGTACTGGCGCTCCAGATGCTGTTCATCGCCTCCTACATCGGGGCGCTGCACAGCCCCAGGGCGAAGGACGTGAAGGTCGCCGTGGTCGCGCCCCAGCAGATCGCGGACCAGTTGGCCGCCGAACTGCGGAAGCTGCCGGGCAGCCCCTTCGACCCGCGCACCCTCACCGACGAGGCGACCGCGCGCCGGCAGATGCTCGACCGGGACATCGACGCCGCCCTCGTGGTCGACCCCCGGTCGGCCCGGGACACACTGCTGGTCGCCTCCGGGCAGGGAGCGACCGAGACCCAGGTCCTGGTGAGGATCTTCGGACAGATCGAGAGACAGCAGCAGCGGTCCCTCGCGGTCGACGATGTCGCGCCCGCCTCCGGGAGCGACGCCGAGGGCCTGTCCTCCTTCTATCTGGTCGTCGGCTGGTGCGTCGGCGGCTATCTGTGCGCGGCGATCCTCGCGATCAGCGCCGGCTCCCGGCCCGCCAACGCCCGCCGGGCGGTGATCCGGCTGGTGGTCACGGGGCTGTACGCCGTGCTCTCCGGGCTGCTCGGCGCGGTCATCGCCGGCCCGATCCTGGGCGCGCTGCCGGGCAGCGTCGTGGGGCTGTGGGGGCTCGGCGCGCTCACCGTCTTCGCGGTCGGCGCGGCCACCCTGGCCCTCCAGGCCGTCTTCGGGATCGTCGGCATCGGCCTGGCGATCCTGCTGATCGTCGTCGCGGGCAACCCGAGCGCGGGCGGCGCCTTCCCGCTTCCGCTGCTGCCGGACTTCTGGCGGTCGATCGGCCCCGCCCTGCCACCGGGCGCGGGCACCTGGGTGGCCCGTTCGATCGCGTACTTCCACGGCAACGCGGTCACCGGGCCGCTGCTGGTGCTCTCCGCGTGGGCCGTGGTGGGGACGGCCCTCACGCTGGCGATGGCGGTGCTGCGCGGCAGGGGCAGGGGTCCGGGCCGGGCCCCGGACGAGCACACCAGGCCGGACACGCCGGACGAGCCGGCTGCCCCGGGGTCGTCGTCGGCGCCGGGGTCTACGGGAGGGGCCTCGGTGGCGCCGTAACGGCACCGCCGCACCGGAAAGCCCGGCCCGCCGATGACGGCGGGCCGGGCTTCCTGATTCCGTACGGTCAGCCGACCGTCAACCGGTCGTCAGCTTCCGTCAGCCGATCGTGGCACCGAATGCCGCGAGCGCCTCCGGCACCGGCTGGAAGAACGTCTCGCCGCCCGAGGAGCAGTCGCCGCTGCCGCCCGAGGTCAGACCCAGCGCGGTGGTACCCGCGAAGAGCGAGCCGCCGCTGTCGCCGGGCTCGGCGCAGACCGTGGTCTGGATGAGGCCCTCGACGACGTCGCCGCCTCCGTAGTCCACGGTGGCGTCGAGCGCGGTGACCTCACCGTCGTGCACCTGGGTGGTGGAGCCGCTGCGCGAGACCGCCTGGCCGACGGTGGCGTCGCCGGCCTCCGTGATCTCCTGCGTGCTGCCGTCGTACAGGTCGACAGCGCTCGGGGCGTCCGTCGAACCGGTGTACTCGACAAGGGCGAAGTCGTTGCCCGGGAACTGCGAGTCGACCATGGAGCCGATCTCGGCGCCGCCGGCGGAGTCGGACCACGAGCTGCCCGCCGTGCCGCAGTGGCCGGCCGTGATGAAGTGCGGCGCGCCGCCCACCGTCACGTTGAAGCCGAGGGAGCAACGGCCACCACCGGAGTGGATGGCCTCGCCACCGGCGATGAACTTCTTGAACTCCCCGGCGGTCTTCTTCAGTTCGGCCTTGGCGCCCAGCTTCTCCACGGCCTTGGTGAGCTTGGTCAACGCGGCACCCTTGACGGTGCTGTCCGCCGTGACGACGACCTTGTTCGACACCGGGTCGACGGCCACGGCCGTGCCGGGAGTGCTCGCCTTGCCCGTGAGGGAGCCGCGGGCGTCCTTCAGCTCGGTGAGCGAGTGCGCCACGACCCTGGCCTTGGCACCCGCCTCGCGCACGGTCTCGGCGGCCTTGCCGTCGACGACGTTGACGACCAGGGCCTTGGTCTCGCTGTCGTAGTACGAACCGGCCGTGTCGCCGCCGAGGTCGCCGACGAGGGTCGATGCGAGCTTTCCGGCCGCCGGCGCCGACAGCGTCTTCACCGTCGTGGTGACGGTGTCCTCACTGGCGTTCGCAGTCTGGAAGGAAATCCCGGCCACCGCCATGGCCGCGACGGCGCCACCGGCTATCGCCGCGCGCTTCCTGGAAATGCGTCGGTGCTTCAACTGGTACCTCCTGTGGGGGCCGCGTCATCGCATGTGGGGTGCGGTGACACGGAGGATGAGGCGCCCACTATTCCTAAACTCGCCAGTAGCACACAAGGTCGACTTCAGGACGTGCACACGACGGGTTCATTTCCCTCCCGCCCCGTTCACCTGGGGAGGTCGGAGCCTCGCCGTTCCATTCGTGAACACCCGGTGCAATCACCGGATCGGCAGCGGGTGAGGACTAGTCCTGTCTTGAAAACGACTCCCTAGAGCGGGAGTTCAACCCCGTAACGCGCGTAGAGTCCCCGCCCGGAGCTCACGGGCGGGGACTCTCCTCAGCTGTTCTCGGCTCGGCGGTCAGGCCGGCCGGGTGGCGCTCAGTAGATGCTGACGCCGTACGCGCTCAGTGCTTCCGTGACCGGCTGGAAGAACGTCGTACCGCCGGAGGAGCAGTTGCCGCTGCCGCCCGAGGTGAGGCCGATCGCGCGGCTGCCCGAGTAGAGCGGGCCGCCGCTGTCGCCGGGCTCGGCGCAGACGTTGGTCTGGATCATGCCGTAGACGACGTCGCCGCCACCGTAGTTGACCGTGGCGTTGAGGCCCGTCACGCTGCCGCTGTGAGTGCCCGTCGTGGAGCCGCGACGGGTCACCGACATGCCCACCGTGGCGTTGGCAGCGCTGGTGATGTCGACGCTGCCGACGGTGCCGGGACGCGAGACCCCGGAGTTGTCGTAGCGCACGATGCCGTAGTCGTTGCCCGGGAAGCTGGAGCCCGCCGTCGCGCCGATGAGCGTGGTGCGCGCCGAGTTGGTGTACCAGCTCGGGTAGCCGTCGGTGCAGTGGCCGGCGGTCAGGAAGTAGTCGGTGGTACCGCTGCGCACGTTGAACCCGGCCGAACAGCGACCCAGGCTCGAGTAGATCGCGTCGCCACCAGACAGGAGCTTGGAGATCTTGCCGGGAGTGCGCTCGATACGCAGGGCGCCGGCGTTGGCCCCCGCCTCGCGCTTGATCTCGGCGATCTCCGACTTGCTGACAGAGCTGTCAGCCGAGACGACGAGAGTGTTCGTCGCCTTGTCGACATACCAGGCGGTGCCCGCCACGTCGGCACCCAGGACGGCGTCGCTCGCCGCCGTGAGCTGGTTGGCACTGAAGGTCTGGGGCGTGTCGGCGATCGCCGTGGGGGCGGCGAGCGCCGCCGTCCT
>NZ_MDCR01000420.1 GCF_001723055.1 Streptomyces niveus | reverse complement strand
GGGCGTCGCCGTGCTCCTCGGCCCCGACTCCGGCATCGGGCGGGCGCTGGCCGCGGGCCGGACCGCCGACGCCACCCGGCTGCTCGCCTCCTGGCGGGAGATCTACGGCGACGCCCTGCACCTGGAGGTCGTCCACCACGGGCGGCGGGGCACCGGGCCGGGATCGCTGCGGCACGCCGCCCGTACGCTCGGCTTCGCCGTCGAACACGGCGTACGGGCCGTGCTCGGCAACGCCGTACGCTACGCCGACCCCGGCCAGGGCCCGGTCGCCGATGTCCTCGACGCGGCCCGCAGGCTGGTGCCCATCGACCCGCGCAAGCCCCTGGACAGCGGGGAGCGCTGGCTGAAGGGTCCGGCGGCGATGGCCCGTACCGCCGAGCTGGTGGCCGAGTCGGCCGGGCTCGGGCCGGGCGCCGCGCACCGGCTGCTGGCCATGACGCGGGAGACGGCCGAGAGCTGCCGGGTCGACCCCAGGGGCGATCTCGGTCTCGGCACCGTCCACTTCCCCGAGCCGAGACTGGTCGGCGCGGACCGGCGGACCGCCGCGCGGGTGCTCCGGTCGCGGGTGACCGCCGGCCTGGTGCGGCGCGGCTACGACCGGGACCGGACGTACTGGGACCGGGCGGAGGCCGAGCTGGGCACGATCGAGCGCCTCGGCTACCCCTCGTACTTCCTCACCGTCGCCCAAGTGGTGGACGACATACGGGAGATGGGCATCCGGGTCGCGGCGCGCGGCTCCGGCGCCGGCTCGCTGGTCAATCATCTGCTGGGGATCGCGCACGCCGATCCGGTCGAGCACGGACTGCTGATGGAACGTTTCCTCTCCTGGCGCAGGCTCTCGGACCCGAAGGGCAAGTTCGAACTGCCGGACATCGACATCGACGTCGAGTCCGCCCGCCGTCTGGAGGTCTACCGCGCGATCCTCGACCGCTTCGGCCCCGAGCGGGTCGCCGCCGTCGCGATGCCGGAGACCTACCGGGTCCGGCACGCCGTACGCGACGTGGGCGCCGCCCTGTCCATGGACCCGGCCGAGATCGACCGGATCGCCAAGTCCTTCCCGCACATCCGGGCGCGCGACGCCCGCGCGGCCATGGACGAACTGCCCGAACTGCGCGAGGTGGCCAAGGAGTCACGACAGGAGGGGACGCGGCACGGCCGGCTGTGGGACCTGGTGGAGGCACTGGACGCGCTGCCGCGCGGAATCGCCATGCACCCCTGCGGCGTGCTGCTCTCCGACGCCTCGCTGCTGCGCCGTACGCCGACCGTGCCCACCAGCGGCGAGAGCTTCCCCATGTCCCAGTTCGACAAGGAGGACGTCGAGAAGCTGGGGCTGCTCAAACTCGACGTGCTGGGTGTGCGGATGCAGTCGGCGATGGCGCACGCGGTCGCCGAGATCGGGCGCGCCACGGGCCAGGAGCTGGACATCGACGATCCGGCGCAGGTCCCGGCGGGGGACCCGGAGACGTACCGGCTCATCCGGTCCGCCGAGACCCTGGGCTGCTTCCAGATCGAGTCGCCGGGCCAGCGCGATCTGGTCGGCAGGCTCCAGCCCGCCACCTTCCACGACCTGGTGGTCGACATCTCGCTCTTCCGGCCCGGTCCCGTCGCCGCCGACATGGTGCGGCCCTTCATCGAGGCCCGGCACGGCCGGGCGCCGATCCGCTATCCGCACCCGGATCTGGAGGACGCGCTGCGCGAGACGTACGGCGTGGTCGTCTTCCACGAGCAGATCATCAAGATGGTCGACATCATGACCGGCTGCGGCCGGGAGGACGCGGACAAGGTACGCAGAGGGCTCTCCCATCCCGAGTCGCAGGCGAGGATCAAGGTCTGGTTCGAGGAGGAGACCGGGAAGAAGGGGTACACCCCCGAAGTCACCGCCCGCGCCTGGGAGATCATCGCGGCCTTCGGGTCGTACGGCTTCTGCAAGGCGCACGCCGTCGCCTTCGCCGTGCCGACCTATCAGTCGGCCTGGCTCAAGGCGCACCATCCGGCGGCGTTCCTCGCCGGGCTGCTGACCCACGACCCCGGCATGTATCCGAAGCGGCTGCTGCTGGCGGACGCGCGGCGGCGCGGGGTGCCGGTGCTGCCGCTGGACGTGAACCGGTCGGCGGCGGTCCATCGAATCGAACTGGTGTCCGGTGCGGGGTCCGGTACGTGGGGGGTGCGGCTCGCGTTCTCCGACGTGCACGGCATCAGCGAGGCGGAGACCGCGCGGATCGAGGCCGGCCAGCCCTACACCTCACTGCTGGACTTCTGGCAGCGCGCCAGGCCCGGCCGCCCGGTCGCCGAACGGCTGGCGCAGGTGGGCGCGCTGGACGGATTCGGCGCCAACCGGCGGGATCTGCTGCTGCATCTGTCGGAACTGCACGGGGCCACCCGGCGCGCGGGCGCCCACGGGGACCAACTCCCCCTGGAGGGAGGGCGGCGGACGGCTCCCGCGGGGCTGCCCGACCTGGGCGACGCGGAGCGGCTGAGCGCCGAGCTGGGCGTCCTCGGCATGGACGCGTCCCGCCATCTGATGGCGGACCACCACCCGTTCCTGAAGGAGCTGGGCGTGCTGTCGGCGAAACGGCTGCGGGAGGCACCGCACGGCGCCACCGTGCTGGTCGCGGGTGCCAAGGTGGCCACCCAGACCCCGCCGATCCGCTCCGGCAAGCGGGTCATCTTCACGACGCTGGACGACGGTACGGGCCTGGTCGACCTCGCCTTCTTCGACGACAGCCACGAGGCGTGCGCGCACACCGTCTTCCACTCCTGGCTGCTGCTGGTGCGCGGGGTGGTGCAGCGGCGCGGCGCGCGGAGTCTGAGCGTGGTCGGCGCGGCGGCCTGGAATCTGGCGGAGCTGGTCGAACTCCGGGACAAGGGCGGCCTGGAGGCGGTCGCCGCCGCGCTCGACGCGCCGCCGCCGGGATCGGATCCCGGGGGCGCGGCGGACAACGGGCGGCGTATCGAGATGCCCACGGGTTACGCGATGAACCCCTGGGCCGATCTCCAGCCACCCGGCGAAGGCCTGCCCACCGGAAGGAAGTTCTGGCACGCGAGCCCGGGGAGCGCGGGATGAGAGGAGGCACGGGATGATCCTCTGCGTACGGTTCCACCGGTTCCAGCACGAGGCCGAGACCGGGATCGAGGCCGCGCTGCCCGCCCTGATCGCGCTGATCGAGGACCTCAGCCCGGTCGTCCAGGCGCTGCCGCCGGACTCCGCGCTCGTCGATGTGCGGGGCGCCGAGCGGTACTTCGGGCAGGACGCGGCCCAGATCGCCGCCGTCCTGCGGGTGCGGGCGCTCGCCCATGCCGGGGCCGGCTGCGCGATCGGCGCCGCGGGCACCCCGATGCTGGCCAGGATGGCCGCGCGCGAGGCGGCGCCGGGCACCACGCTGACGGTGCCGGACGAGCCGCGTGCGGTCGCGGAGTTCCTGGGGCCGCTGCCGGTCGCCGCGCTGCCGGGGATCGGCGCGGCGACCGCCCGTACGCTCCGCTCGTACGGGCTGGGCACCGTCGGACGGGCGGCGGCCGTACCGCTGTCGACACTGCAACGGGTTGCCGGGGTGCGGATGGGGCGCGAGGTGTACGAGAGGGCCCACGGCATCGACCGTACGAGGGTCGTCCCGAACGCGTCCGCCCGCTCGCTCGCCGCCGAACGGGCCTTCCCGTACGACGAGTTGGACCAGAGCCGGCACCGGGCCGCGCTGCTGTCGATCACCGAGGAGCTGGGCGGCCGGATGCGGGTCGAGGAGCAGGTGTGCCGCTCCCTGACACTCACGGTGCGCTACGCCGACCGGTCCACGACCACCCGTACCCGTACGCTGCGCGAACCCACCGCGCACTCCGTCGCCCTCGTCGCCGCCGCCTACCGGATCCATGACTCGCTCGGGCTCCAGCGGGCCCGGGTACGGGGTCTGTCGCTGCGCGCCGAGGGACTGGCCCCGGCCGAACGGGCCACCCGCCAGCTCACGTTCGACCCCGTGGACGACCGGGCGCGGCGGATCGAGGCGGTGGCGGACCGGGCCCGCGCCAGATTCGGCCCGAGGGCGGTCGTTCCCGGCACGCTCGCCGGGCGCCTTTAGGGTTCGGATCACACACCCACCGAGCGGAGCGGAATCGACATGCCTGACGGATGGCAGTGGGACAGCACCCTGTTCCGGGGGAGCGCCGCCCACTACGAGCGGGGCCGCCTGCCGTACGCCCCGGGCCTGGCCGGGACGCTGGCCGCCGTCCTCGGTCTCGACGGGCGGGGGCGGCTGCTGGACGTCGGCTGTGGGCCGGGGACCGTGACGCTCGCCATGGCGCCGTACGTCGCCGAGGTGATCGGTGTCGACCCGGACGAGGACATGCTGGCGCGGGCGGCGCGGCAGGCCGGGCGGCGCGGGGTGGACAACGCGCGCTGGGTGGCCGCCCGCGCCGAGGAACTGCCCGCCGGGCTGGGGGAGTTCAGGGCCGTGGTGTTCGCCCAGTCGTTCCACTGGACCGACCGGGACGAGACCGCCGCCGTGGTGCGGGAGATGCTGGTGCCGGGAGGCGCGTTCGTCCATGTCGCCGATCTGAAGGAGCCGCCCGTCCCGGCGGCGCCGCTGCCGCGGCCCGCCCCGCCGTACGAGCGGATCGGCGAACTGGTGCGCCGGTATCTGGGTCCCGTACGGCGCGCGGGGCAGGGGACGCTCGTCAACGGCACGCCGGGCCGGGAGGATCTGGTCCTGGCGCGGGCCGGGTTCGTGGACTTCGAGCGGCATGTCGTGCCGGCCGGGGACGTGGTGGACCGTCCGGCGGACTCCGTCGTGGCGTGGGTGTTCTCCCGGTCGGACTCCGCGCCCCATCTGTTCGGCGACAGACGGGCGGACTTCGAGCGGGAGTTGCGCGCGCTGCTGCGGGAGGCGGCGCCCGACGGGCGTTTCGCGGAGTATCTGCCGCCGACCGAGATCATGATCTGGCGCAGGCCGCCAACTTTTACCGACGCGTAACTTCCCTTCGCGTTCTTACTCGTGCGTAACTTGGCATGAGCACAGCCGAATGTGTGGTCCGGGCCACAGGGCTGACAGCTATCGCCATTTCCCCTTGAGCCGCGAGGAGATCGCACGATGCTGCCC
>NZ_MDCR01000042.1 GCF_001723055.1 Streptomyces niveus | reverse complement strand
AGCCGCCGGGCCCGGCGGCTCAGCGGCGGGGCGGGGAACGGGGTTCCCGGTGGTGAGGGACAGCCGTGCGCGGTACTTTCGACAGGTAGAACACTCTGCGGCCACGCGCGGTGGCGATCGCCGAGCCGGCGCACCGGCGGGACGGCGCGGCCCTCCCGCTCCGCCACCTCGCTGCCCCCGACCGGATCATGGGAGGCGCTGATGACGGGCGGAAAGCCGGACCCACACCAGGACTTGGCCGACCAGACCGTCGTGGTGATAGGCGCGAGTTCCGGGATCGGGCTCGAAACCGCCCGTCAAGTGCGGGCGGCCGGGGGCCAGGTCGTCATGGTCGGGCGGGATCCACAGCGACTGGAGCGAGCGGCGGCGGAGATACAGCCGCTGAGCACCGCGTCGCTCGACGCGACCGACACCGACCGACTCCAGCGGTTCTTCGCCGACCTGCCCGCCCCGGTCGACCACGTCATATCGACGGCCGGCGGCCCGTCGTACGCGCCTCTGGCCGACATGGACCTGGAACAGACCGGCCGGCACTTCGGCGACCGCCTCGCCATGACGCTCGGCACGGCCAAGTACAGCCGGGGCAAGGTCCGGGACGCGGGAACACTGCTGTTCATCGGCGGCACCGGCGCCCGGCGACCGGGCAAGGGCGGGACCGTCGCATCGGCCCTGACGGCGGCGCTCCCGGCCCTCACCGCGAGTCTGGCGCTCGAACTGGCGCCGGTCCGGGTGAACCTCATCGCCGCCGGGTTCGTCGACACCCCGCTGTCGGCCGCGCTTCTGGGCGATCAGCTCGAAGCGCGGCGTGCGGAACTCCGCGCCTCGCTCCCCATCGGTCGGGTCGTCGGCCCGCAGGACGTCGCCGCTCTCGCTCTGCACATCATGCGCAACGAAGCGCTGACGGGCGCGACGTACGACATCGACGGTGGCCAGCAGCTGGTGGCCTGACCTCACTCGACGGTGAAACGTGCCGCCTTCGGGTCGAGCGTCGTGGAGCCGTCGTCGGCGCGGACGAGACCGGCGAGCGCTCCCCCGCGTACGCGAGAGCGAACGCCCCCGCGCCCCCGGTGCGTCGATGTCGGCGTGGCAAGGCGGCACCGAGCATGAGTACCGGCGCTCAAGTCGGCTGAGCAGAGGCGGCTGTTGGGAGCCGACGCCTATGGCCGGTCCCGGGCCTCACATATGTTCACTTTGCTACGGCAACCATCGTGGACGTTAGGGCACACCCGCTTCGTGCGCACCCGGCCCGCGCGTGCGTGGAGCAGCCGGTGGCGCACGGAACGGACCGGCGGCCCTACGGCTGCACATCCGGATGACCCTCCGCAAGAGCGCGCCTCCGGACGTATTCAGGTCTGAAAGCGGAAGGATCGCGGCGGCGGAGTTCAAGATTCGGCCATGCGGAACGCTCAGGAAAGTCCCTCGAAAGCCGAGTGAATGCCGCAGTAGAGGCCAGTTGCACCGTCCGACCCAGATGCCTCATCGGGCGCCATACACATCAGCCGTAACGAGGTGCCAAACGGTCGGCAAACCGCGTGTGTTCGTCATGTAACCCGTTGCAATCAAATGCAAAGAGACTGCAAACAGGCTCAAACCCACTGCCCGTCACGGGCGTTTCCGGCACGGACCCACCGCACCCCGTAGTGCGCCCACGCTTTGCAGTAAAGCCGGAAAGACACCGGCGCGCGCCCCGGCGCGCGGTCGGGCGCGGGCCGTCCGACCCGCCGGGGCGGCTCTCCGCCCGGGGACCGGAACTCGTCCTTGCGTCCGGAGCCGTAGCCGTCAACCATTCGATCGCGCAGATTGACAGGTCCACGCCCAGCAACCACTGGTCGGGGACCCGTACGCACCGACTGCCCGCCCTACCGGACGGGCTGTCCATCCCCCACTACCACCGGAGGATCTCGTGATCTTCAAGCGCCTCTCCCCGCTCAACGGCACGCCCAGACGGGCGCGGCTCGTCGCCGTGGCGTCCGGTCTGGTGACCGCCGTCGCGCTCGCGGCCCCCTCGGCCATCGCCGCCCCGGCCCCCGAGGTCAAGGCGAACGCCACGCAGCTCGCCGACGCCAGCGCCGCCGTGCTCGAAGCGGACGTGGCCGGCACCGCCTGGTACACCGACGCCAGCACGGGCAAGATCGTCGTGACCATCGACAGCACCGTGTCGAAGGCCGAACTGGCCGAGGTCAAGAGCGCGTTGGCGGACTCCAAGGCCGAGCTGACGGTCAACCGCACCAACGGGAAGTTCAGCCCGCTGATCGCCGGCGGCGAGGCCATCACCACCGGCGGCAGCCGCTGTTCGCTCGGCTTCAACGTGTCCGTCGGCGGCGTGGCCCACGCGCTGACCGCCGGTCACTGCACCAACATCAGCAGCAGCTGGTCCATAGGCACCCGGACCGGGACGAGCTTCCCGACCAACGACTACGGCATCATCCGCCACTCGAACCCGAGTGCGGCCGACGGTCGTGTCTACCTGTACAACGGTACGTACCGGGACATCACGTCCGCGGGCAACGCGTTCGTGGGCCAGTCCGTGCAGCGCAGCGGCAGCACCACCGGGCTGCGCGGCGGTTCGGTCACCGGCCTCAACGCCACGGTCAACTACGGTGCCAGCGGCATCGTGTACGGCATGATCCAGACCAACGTCTGCGCCGAGCCGGGCGACAGCGGTGGCTCGCTCTTCTCCGGCAACACCGCGCTGGGCCTCACCTCCGGCGGCAGCGGCAACTGCTCCTCCGGTGGCACCACGTTCTACCAGCCCGTCACGGAGGCCCTGAGCGTCTACGGCGCCACGGTTCTCTAGTACGCGCCACGCACCCCTCTCCCCGGCCCTTCGGGACACCCGTGGAGTGACGCACCACCGGCGGACCGCGCTTCGGCGCGGTCCGCCGTCGTCGTCGTCGCGCGTACGCGCGTGGCGCCCCGGTGCTACGCGCGGCGAAGGCGGGTGAGCAGTCCCCTGTGCGCCCACCCCGTCCGGCGCAGGCCCGTCCAGACGCAGCAGGCCGCGACGCCGACCGCGAGTGCGGTCGCGACGAGCGGCGAGGAGACGGCGTTCATCACGGCGACACCGATCACCACGGCGACGAGCCCGTCGAACTGCCAGGCCACGACACGCAGTCCGGAGAGATCGCCGAGCGGCGTGATGATCGGGAGGAGCAGTTCGAGCGGCAGATGCAGCTTCATCTCGCGCAGGAATCTGGCACCGAGTACGAGCACCACCGAGCCCGCCACAAGGAGAACCGCGTGCACCGGGGGCGCGCCGTGCTCCGGCCACCGGGTCACGGTCGCGAGGCCACCGCCCAGGCACACTCCCACCGTCACGGCGACGACCGGCCAGGCCAGCGCGCGGGCGAGTGTCCCGCCCCACCACTCGCCGAACAGCGGCGCCATGGTCAGCTCGTCGCGCAGCCCGCGCCAGGTCTCGCCCACCCAACCGGAGCCCAGATACACGCAGATCGCCCCGGCCGTCCACCACACGGACGCCACGCCGCCGCTCTCCCGTCCGGCCACCCCGTGGGCCAGCGCGGCACCGCCGACCAGCAGCAGCGCCACGGCGGCGCTCGCGCGACCGGGCGTCCGGAGCGCGCGGACGGCCCCCTGGGCGAGATATCCGCGCAGGCGCCCGTCCGGGCGGATCAGCGCGGAGGTCAGACCGCGCGGCTCCGGCCGGTACAGGTCGAGCGCGTGGTGGAGCGTGCCCGTCCACGCGTACGCCTGGGCCTGGGAGGCGCGGGCCGACTCGCGGGCGAGCCTGGCGAGGTCGACGTCACGGATCGAGCGGAAGGCCGCCCGTCCGACGACCGCAGCGGTGGTGGCCAGTACGGCGCCCACGAGCCACAGTCCGAGCCCGGCCGCCGCACCGTCCGGGGCCGAGCGGCTCACGGCGGTCACGGCGAGTGCCACGGCGCCCGCCGCCGAGGCGAGCACGAGATTGTCGCGTACCGCGCGGACCTGACCCCACAGCCAGGCGACCGGGGCGAGGGCGCTGATCCCGGCCATGACCGCCAAGCCCCGCAGCGCGGTGCCGAGTTGACCGAACAGGTCGGTCGCGAGGTACGCCGCCGCGCACGCCGCCAGCAGCGTGACCGTGCCCGCGTACACCAGTCGGCGCCGGGCGATGCCGCCGAGGTAGCGCGCCGGGGAGAGGTCCGTGGACATGAACACGTGCAGCAGGAAGGGCTGGATCACCAGCGGTCCCCAGAAACGGCCCGCGAGTTGGGCACCCCAGCACGCCGCCACCGCGAGCGCGCAGACCGCCGGCGTCGCCCCGGTGAGGGACCCCACGGATATGAGCGCCGGGGACGTGCTCCGGGCGTGGACCATCGGGACCAGGTAGAAGACGCCGAACAACGCGACGAGATAGAGGGGGTACGCGTGGCCACGTACCGTGGCGCGGTCGCCGCGGCGGGCGTAGCGCTGCCGTACGGCGTGGACGCGCGTCCGGGCGTCGGTGTCGCTCCCGCTGTCGCGGTCGGGGAAGGCGGTGGTGTGCGTGGTCATCCCAGCTCCACGCGGCCGTCGCGCAGGTTGACCAGCGCGGCCTCGTGGGTGGCGACCAGGAACGCCGTGCCCTCCTCCTTCGCCCGCTCGGTGAGCAGCGCGGCCACCAGCCCGACCCGGTCGGAGTCCAGATGCCGCTCGGGCTCGTCGAGCAGTACGACATCGGCGGGGCGCACCAACGTCAGGGCGAGGCTGAAGAGTTGGAGCTGACCGGACGAGACCTGGTGGGGAAACCGTTCACCCAGCGAGGACAGTCCCAACCGCTCGATGAGCTGTCCGGCCCGTTCGGCGGTCTCCGGGGCGTTGCCGTACCAGGACGCGGCGACCAGGGTCACCTGCTCGCGCAGCGTCATGTCCCGGGCGAACGGGATGGTGTCGACCAGCGAGGCCACGGACCTCCGGTGCGAGGGCTTCGCCAGGTCGGCGGCTTCGCCCCGTACCGAGCACGTACCGGCCGTCAGCCTGCGGCTGCCCAGGAAGGCGCGCAGGAGTGTCGTCTTGCCCGAACCGTTGCCGCCGGTGACACACCAGAACTCGCCCGGCCGCACAGCGAACGTCGTGGGTGCGAGCAGCGTGGTGTCGCCGAGCGTGACGGTGGCCCCGTCCGCCGCGATCACCGGAACTCCGGTCACTTCTCCTCCCGGACCACCGGCGTCGCCGGGGACCGCCTGCGCGTGCGGTAATCCCATGTCGGCAACGGTACCCGCGGTCGGTTCGAGGGCCGCGAGGGGTGGTTAGGCTCGCGGCATGACGATCACGTACGAATGGCGGGGGGACTTCGAGAACGCGGCCGTCAACGCGCTGCACGCCGAGGGTTTCGGCCATCGGACACCCGACATCGACTGGCTGGCGCGGGTGCGCCGGCACAGTCTCGGCTGGGTCTGCGCGTGGCGTGGGAGCCGGCTCGTCGGATTCGTGAACGTGGCGTGGGACGGGGGCGTTCACGCGTTCGTCCTGGACACCGTGGTCAGCGGTGATCTGCGGCGGGCGGGGATCGGCGCCCAACTCGTCGCCACGGCCGCCGGAGAGGCCCGCGCGGCGGGGTGCGAGTGGTTGCACGTCGACTTCGACGACGACCTGCGGGCGTTCTACTTCGACGCCTGCGGGTTCAGACCGACGAGCGCCGGTCTCATCGCGCTCTGACCACTCCGAGCGCTCTTACCCCGTCGCGCCCCGAGCGGGCAACTCGCCGCCGGGCGCCCGTTGTCGCCGATAGTGTCGGGGCCGGTCGGACCACGGGGTACACGGGAGTACGGGTGCGAGGACGCGTCACATGCATGGTGCTGCTGGCCGGTGCCGGTGTCGCACTGGCCGTGCTGGGAGCGCTGGCGGCCAACGCCGCGACGTCGGACGCCCGTTGGCCCGGCGTCCTGGATCTGTTGCGGCGCAACTCCTGGGAATCGGTGGGCGGTACGGCCCTGCTGGCGGTCCTGGTCGCCGCCGCCGTGGCCGTACGGCAGGAGAAACCCGCCGCCGGGGCAGGTGACCCGCCGCCGCCCGAGCCGCAACCGGTCGCCGACTGGGTGGTCGACCGGGGACAGGGGGACGACGTCGTCGCGGCGGTGTGCGGCAGCGGCGGGGCCGTCGGGATCACCACCTCGCTGTCCGGCGCGGGCGGCTTCGGGAAGACGACGCTGGCCGGGGTCGTGTGCGCCAACCCCCGGGTACGGCGGCGGTTCCGGGGCCGGGTGTACACCGTCACCATCGGCCGGGACGTACGCGGCCGGGCCGCGATCGCGGCGAAGGTGGCCGAGGCCACCCGCTTCATCACCGGGAACACCGAGGAGTTCGACGACCCCGCTCTCGCCGGCGCCCATCTGGGCCGGCTGCTGAACCAGCGCCCGCGCACGCTGCTGGTCCTGGACGACGTGTGGGAGAGCGAGCAGCTCGCCCCGTTCCTGCGCGGCGGGAAGCGCTGCGTACGGCTGGTCACGACCCGTATCCCCTCGCTGCTGCCGCCCGGCGCCCGGTCGATCCCGGTCGACGAGATGTCGCCCGACCAGGCGCGGGCCGTCCTGACCTGGGAACTGCCGCCCCTGCCGGACGACATCACGGAGGCTCTGCTGCGGGCGACCGGCCGGTGGGCCCTGCTGCTGCGCCTGGCGAACCGGCTCATCGCGGAGCAGGTGTCCACCGGCGCCGACGTCACCACCGCCGCCACCGACATGCTGCGGGAGCTGTCCGCGCGCGGGCCCGCGGTCGTGGACCGTACGCCGGGCGCCCTCGACCTGGACGATCCCGAACGCCGTAACCGGGCGGTGCGGGCGACGGTCGAGGCGGCCACCACGCTGCTGCCTCCGGGAGGCGCCGAACGCTTCGCGGAGCTGGCGGTGTTCGCGGAGGACGAGGCGGTGCCGCTGTCCCTCGTCGCGCGGTTGTGGCGCGTGACCGGCGGTCTCACCGAGGCGCGGTCCCGCGCCCTGTGCGCGGACCTGGAACGGCTGTCGCTGCTGTCGCTGTCCGCCGAGAGCGAGGGCCGGATCACCCTGCACGACGTGATCCGCGACTACCTGGCCGGTGAGCTGGGCGAGGCGGCGCTGGACACCGTCCATGCCCGGCTGGTCGACGCCGTCGCCGACGACCTGCCCGCCGCAGGGCCGCTGGCCACCGGCGCACCGGATCCGGGCAGGGCGTGGTGGGAACTGCGGGAGGGCTATCTGCTGGATCATCTGATCGAGCATCTGCTGGCGGCAGGGCGGGCCGAGTTCGCCGAAGCCGTGGCGAGTGATCTGCGCTGGGTGGAGACGCGGCTGGCGCAGCGCGGTCCCACCGCCCCCTGGAGCGATCTCACCCGGATCGGCAGCCCCACCGCCGCCGCACGCGCCCACACCATCGCGCAGGCCGCGCATCTGCTCACCCCCACCGAGCCCGCGCGGGCGCTGACGTCGGTCCTGCACAGCCGCCTCGAAGGTCTCCCGCTCTGGGCCGGCCAGGTGGCCGCGCGGCAGCAACCGCCGCCCCCGGAGCCGGTGTTGGTCAACGCGTGGCCGCCGCCGGACCTCCCGGTGCCCGCGCTCCTGCGTACGCTCACCGGATTCACCGGCCCGGTGGGCCAGTTGGAGATCGCGCCGAACGGCACCTGGCTCGCCACCACCGAGGGGACCGCCGAGGTACGGATCTGGGACCCCGCCACCGGCATCTGCACCACCACGCTCACAAGGCCGAGGGGCCGGCGGAATCCGGTGGAGTCGATGGCCATCGCCCCTGACAGCACATGGATCGCCACCGCCAACGGCACGGACAAGGTACGTGTCTGGGACCCCGTCGGCGGGACCGCCACCGGCAAGATCGTCACCCCCAACGTCGATGACATGGCGCAGTCGGTGAGGTCGCTGGCGATCTCGCCTGACGGCACCGAGGTCGCCCTCGCCAGCGACAGGCAGACGAGCGTCTGGAACCCCGCGGGCGGACCCGCCATCAGCTCGTTCACGAACGGCGACACCCGCGGTGTGTGGCGGGTCACGAGGGCGAACGACGGGACGTGGCTCACCTTCATGAGCTACGGCAGGAAGGTGCGCATCACCTGCCAGGACGAAGCCGTGTGCACCGCGGCTCTCGACGATCCGCCGGGGCGGGTGGAGTTGGTGACGGTCGCACCGAACGGCGCCTGGATCGCCATCGCGTGCGACGACGGCACCGTACGCCTCTGGAACCGCCGCACGAAGAACTTCACCGCCACCCTCACCGGGCACACCGACACGATCCGGTCGGTGACCATCTCGGAGAACAGCACCTGGATCGCCACCGCCGGCGACGACGGAACAGCGCGGATCTGGAACCCCGACAGCGGCACGTGCACCGCCGTGCTCACCGGCCACACCGGTCCGGTGCGGTCGGTGGCGTTCTCCCGGAGCGCGACCTGGGTCGCCACCGCCGGCGACGACCAGACCGTACGCGTCTGGAACCGGACCACCGGCTGCTGCGACGCCGTACTCACCGGCCACGCCGGGCGGGTGGAGTCGGTGACGTTCGCGGCGGACGGCACGTGGCTGGCCAGCACCAGCGACGACAGGACGGTACGGATCTGGAACCGTACCGGCGGCGGACCCGAGGTCGCCCCGAACTCCCCCGTCCGGCATATGGAGTTGGTGACGGTCTCCGCCGACGGCGGCTGGATCGCCACCCGGGGCGAGGAGCGCGCCCTGCGGATCCACGACCGGGCCAGCGGTGCGAGCACGACGATCCCGGCGGCCGAGACCGACGGGGAGGAACCGGTGGCGATCGCGCCGGACGGCACCTGGCTGGCCACCGCCGGCGCCGAGGGGACGGTACGGATCTGGGACCGGGCGAGCGGTACGAGCACCGGCACCTTCACCGGGCACACCGGCGGGGCGCGGTCGGTGACGGTGTCACCGGACGGCACCTGGCTCGCGACGACCGACGCGCAGGGCACGCTGCGTACCTGGGACCGGGCGAGCGGCGCGTGCACGCTCACCGTGGCCGCGTGCGACGCGGGACCGGTGGCTGTCGCGTCCGACGGCAGCTGGCTCGCCACCACCGGTCAGGACATGACGGTACGCGTCTGGGACCGGGCCGGCGGGGCGTGTACGTCGGTCCTCACCGCCCACGCCGACGGAGCGACGTCGGTCTCCGTCGCCCCCGACGGCGCCCGGCTCGCCACCACCGACGCGCAGGGGACGCTGCGGATCTGGGACCGTGCCACGGAGCGGGTGGCCACCCTGATGCGCGTCGACGGACCCTTGCACTCGTGTCTGTGGGGGCCCGACGGCCGCGTCGTCGCGGCGGCCGGGGAACGGGGGCTGTACCTGTTCGCACTGCGTGTGTGAACAGGACGCCCGGAGACCGGTGGCGCCTCAGCGGCCCGCGTGGCGGATCTTCAGCCGGCCGAAGCCCATGGTCCCGGAGATCCGGATCGTCGGGCCGCCGGGGCGGGAGCGCCGCGGGGGCTTGTAATGCGTGTCCTTCCACCCCGTCTGGAGACCGTCGAAGTCGACGACCGCGTCGCGCGGCACGGTGATCTTGGCCCGGCCGGTGCCGAGTTGCAGCTCGATGTCGACCACCGAGTCCTCGATGACCGCCCGGGACAGGTCCAGACTCACCTTGCCGAACGCGGACTCGACCTTCAGATTCCGGGGCACCCGCCATGCGCCGTGCCGCTTGATCCGGCCGCCCTGCGCGGCGATCGTGGACGTGGTGGGCTCCTTCTCCGCAGGGAGCGAGGCCAGTAGCGGGGCGAGTTCGCCGTGTGTCCTGGCGACGAGCGCGGTGTGCAGGCGTGCGTCCATCTCCTCGTGGGAGAGGTGCCCTTCGGCGTACGCCTCCTGGAGGCGCCGCACGACCGTGTCGCGGTCGTCTTCGCTGATCTGTCGCTGCGGGTTCTCGGGCAGAGGGGTCACGGCCTCACTCTAAGGGCGACGGCGCCGTCCCCGACGGGCCCTGACAACCCCGCCGGTGACGGCGGCTGTATGGAAAGCGTCAAGGCGGCACCCGCGCGCGTAAGGGAAGCGTCAGCGAGACGCACATTCGCCCGAACACAGGTTTTCCTCTAGGGGTCGTTGTTTTTCGGATCTCTTTCAGGAGTGCGCGGTGGCCGATGTGGTCTTCGTCGTGGTCACGATCGCGTTGTTCGCGTTGGTGGCTTTTGTTGCCAGGGGGGTGGCGAAGCTGTGACCGTGGAGAATGTTGTCGGTCTTGTTGTCGCTGTCGCTCTGCTGGGCTATCTGGTCCTCGCCCTTGTGTTCCCGGAGAGGTTCTGAAGCCCTGATGAGCCCCGTCCTTGCCGGTGTGCTGCAGTTCCTCGCGCTGATGGTGGCGCTGGCTCTGGCATACCGCCCTCTCGGCGATTACATGGCCGGTGTGTATTCCTCTCCGAAGCATTTGCGTGTGGAGAAGTGGATCTACCGTGCTGTGGGTGCCAATCCCGCCACCGAGATGCGCTGGCCCGCCTATCTGCGCGGTGTTCTGGGCTTCTCGCTGGTGAGTGTTCTCTTCCTTTACCTGCTGCAACGGGTCCAGGGCAGCCTGCCGGGCTCGCTGGGTTTCGCGTCGATCGATCCGGACCAGGCGTTCAACACCGCGGCGTCGTTCGTGTCGAACACCAACTGGCAGTCGTACTACGGCGAGCAGGCCATGGGCCATGTCGTGCAGACCGGTGGTCTGGCGGTGCAGAACTTCCTGTCGGCCGCGGTGGGCATGGCGGTCGCGGTGGCCCTCGTGCGGGGCTTCGCCCGTACGCGTACCGGTGAACTGGGCAACTTCTGGGCCGACCTGGTGCGCGGCACGGTGCGGATTCTGCTGCCGATCGCCCTGGTCGGGGCGGTGCTGCTGGTGGCGTGCGGAGCGATTCAGAACTTCGCCGGGATCCATGAGGTGGGCCGGTTCATGGGCGGCTCGCAGCAGTGGAACGGCGGGGCGGTGGCGTCGCAGGAGGCCATCAAGGAGCTGGGGACCAACGGCGGCGGTTACTTCAACGCCAACTCCGCGCACCCCTTCGAGAACCCCAACGGGCTGTCGAACCTGCTGGAGATCTTCCTGATCCTGCTGATTCCGCTGTCGTTGACGCGGACGTTCGGGCGGATGGTGGGAAGTGTGCGGCAGGGGTACGCGATCCTGGCGACGATGACCGTGATCTGGGTGGTGTTCACCGGCCTGATGATGTGGACCGAATTCCACCACGGGGCGCCGGCGTACGACATCGCCGGCGGTGCGCTGGAGGGCAAGGAGACCCGTTTCGGGATCGGCGCCTCCTCCATTTTCTCGGTGGCGACGACGTTGACGTCGACGGGTGCGGTGAACTCGTTCCTGTCGTCGTACACGGGTTTCGGCGGCGGAATCGCAATGCTGGGTATGCAGTTGGGCGAGATCGCGCCCGGCGGGGTCGGGTCGGGGCTGTACGGGATTCTCGTCATGGCGGTGATCGCGGTGTTCCTGGCGGGGCTGATGGTCGGCCGGACCCCCGAATATCTGGGGAAGAAGATCGGCACCCGGCAGATCAAGTTCGCCGCGTGCTACATCCTCATCACCCCCGCTCTGGTGTTGTGCTTCACCGCCGTCGCAATGGCTTTGCCCACTCCCGTCAATTCGCTGACGAACAGTGGGGCGCATGGTTTCTCGGAGATTCTGTACGCGTATACGTCGGGTGCGAACAACAACGGTTCGGCGTTCGCCGGGCTGAACGCGGACACGCAGTGGTTCAACACCTCGATCGGTGTCGCGATGCTGCTGGGGCGTTTCCTGCCGATGGTGTTCGTGCTGGCACTGGCCGGGTCGCTCGCCGAGCAGAAGCCGGTACCGGCGACCGCGGGCACGTTGCGTACGGACAAGCCGCTGTTCAGCGGGCTCCTCGTCGGCACGATCATGATCGTCGCCGGTCTGACCTACTTCCCCGCACTCGCGCTGGGACCGCTCGCCGAAGGACTCGCGTCATGACCAGACCCACCAACCTCGACAAGGCCGCCAAGTCCAGCGGCTCGAAGTCCCCCGAGACCCCGACCCTGGCCCCGCACAGCGATGTGCCCACCCGCCACCAGCCCGACGGGCGTGTCGGGGGCGGTCTGTTCGACCCGAAGCAGCTGGTCAAGTCACTTCCCGATGCGATCAGGAAGCTTGATCCGCGGGTGATGGTGAAGTCGCCGGTGATGTTCGTGGTCGAGATCGGGTCGGTGTTCACCACGGTGCTGGCGATCACGAAGCCGGGTGAGTGGTTCGGGTGGGCGATCGCCGGATGGCTGTGGCTGACGACCATCTTCGCGAACCTCGCGGAAGCGGTGGCCGAGGGTCGCGGCAAGGCCCAGGCCGACACCCTGCGCAAGGCGAAGACCGACTCGGTCGCACGGCGCCTGACCGGGTCCGCGGAGGAGCGGGTGGCGGGAACGGCGCTGCGTATCGGTGACCTTGTGGTGTGCGAGGCGGGGGATGTCATCCCGGGTGACGGTGATGTGGTTGAGGGTGTCGCCTCGGTGGACGAGTCGGCGATCACCGGTGAATCGGCCCCGGTGATCCGGGAGTCGGGCGGGGATCGCAGCGCGGTGACCGGCGGGACGAAGGTGCTGTCGGACCGGATCGTCGTCAAGATCACGACGAAGCCGGGTGAGACGTTCATCGACCGCATGATCGCGCTGGTCGAGGGCGCGGCGCGGCAGAAGACCCCCAACGAGATCGCGCTGAACATTCTTCTCGCGTCGCTCACGATCGTGTTCCTGCTGGCCGTCGTCACTCTCCAGCCGTTCGCGATCTACGCCGGCGCCCAGCAGTCCATGATCGTCCTGACCGCGCTCCTGGTGTGTCTGATCCCCACCACCATCGGCGCGCTCCTGTCCGCGATCGGCATCGCGGGCATGGACCGCCTCGTCCAGCGCAACGTTCTCGCGATGTCGGGGCGTGCGGTGGAGGCGGCGGGAGACGTGTCGACGCTGCTGCTGGACAAGACCGGCACCATCACCCTCGGCAACCGGCAGGCGGCCGAGTTCGTACCGGTGAAGGGGGTCATGGAGGCCGAACTGGCGGATGCCGCGCAGCTTTCGTCGCTCGCCGACGAGACACCAGAGGGCCGGTCCATCGTCGTACTCGCCAAGGAGAAGTACGGCCTGCGGGAGCGCCACCAGGGCGAGCTGGCGCACGCCGAGTGGATCGTCTTCACGGCGCAGACCCGGATGTCGGGTGTGGATGTGGACGCGCGCAAGATCCGTAAGGGCGCGACCGGTTCGGTCAGCAACTGGGTCACCGAACGCGGTGGTCAGGTGGCCGCCGACGCCGACACGACCGCCAGTGAGATCTCTCAGGCAGGCGGCACTCCCCTGCTGGTCGCTGTGGAGGATGAGCGCGGGGCGCGGGTTCTGGGTGTGATCCATCTGAAGGATGTGGTGAAGGAGGGGATGCGGGAGCGGTTCGGGGAACTGCGCCGGATGGGCATCAAGACGGTGATGATCACGGGTGACAACCCGCTGACGGCGCGTGCCATCGCGCAGGAGGCCGGGGTCGACGACTTCCTCGCCGAGGCCACCCCCGAGGACAAGATGGCGTTGATCCGGCGGGAGCAGGCGGGCGGGAAACTCGTCGCGATGACCGGCGACGGCACCAACGACGCCCCCGCGCTGGCCCAGGCCGATGTGGGTGTGGCGATGAACACCGGCACCTCGGCCGCGAAAGAGGCCGGGAACATGGTCGACCTGGACTCCAACCCGACGAAACTCATCGAGATCGTCGAGATCGGGAAGCAACTCCTCATCACCCGCGGTGCGCTGACGACGTTCTCCATCGCCAACGACGTCGCGAAGTACTTCGCGATCATCCCCGCCATGTTCGCCGTCGTCTATCCGGGCCTGGACACGCTCAACATCATGCGCCTGTCCTCACCCGAGTCCGCGATCCTGTCCGCCGTCGTCTTCAACGCCCTGATCATCATCGCCCTCGTGCCCCTCGCCCTGCGCGGAGTGCGCTACCGGCCCATGAGCGCCGACCGGATGCTCCGCCGCAACCTCGGCGTCTACGGCCTCGGCGGCCTCATCGCCCCCTTCGCCGGCATCAAAGCCATCGACCTCCTCATCTCCCTCATCCCCGGGATCGGCTGAACCCCATGAACACCACCCTCCGCGGCACCACCCGCCTCCTCGGCGCCGCACTGCGCACCCTCCTCGTCCTGACCCTCGTCTGCGGCGTGCTCTATCCCCTCACCGTCATGGGCATCGGACAGGCCCTCTTCCCTCACCAGGCCAACGGCTCCGAGATCACCTCCCACGGCAAGAGCGTGGGCTCCTCCCTCATCGGCCAGCGCTACGACCTCCCCCTGAAGAAGGGGCAGGAGACCCCCGAGCCCGACCTCAAGTGGTTCCAGCCCCGCCCCTCCAACGGACTCGGCACCAACACCGTCAACACCCAGTACAAACTCCTCCTCTCCGGCGCCACCAACAGGGCAGGCGACAACGAGGAACTGATCCAATGGGTCAAGGACGCCAAGGCCGCCGTCATCAAGGACAACTCCGTCGACGGCTACCACGTCAAACCCTCCGACGTACCCCCCGACGCCGTCACCTCCTCCGGCTCCGGCCTCGACCCCGCCATCTCCCCCCAGTACGCCCACATCCAGACCCACCGCATCGCCAAACTCAACAACCTCCCCGTCGCGAAGGTCCAGAACCTCGTCGACCAGCACACCGACAACCGCATCCTCGGCTTCATCGGCGAACCACGCGTCAACGTCCTCGAACTCAACATCGCCCTCAAGGCACTCGAAGGAGCTTGAGGGTATGTAGCGGGTCCGCGCGGTGAAGCCGGGCGTCCGGAATGGTCTCCATGCCGCGAATTGGGTAATGGAAAAACCTCACCGAATCGGACTCGTGGAAATTAATTTAATTGACAGAGAATTTCCCGGAGTTGGCACGCCTATTGCGCAATCGCGGGTCGCCGTCGGACCATGGCGGTACTTGCCATGAATTCGCCAAGGGGTGACCTGTGTTCCGAAGAGGCTTCTCCGTCCTCTGTGGCAGCGCGCTGCTCGCCGTCTGCGCGCTGTCCGTCCCTCCCCAAGAAGAGATTCGCGCCGAGGCCGTCGCCGCACGCGCGGACGCGAACGCCGTCGCAGCCGCCGCCGGTGCCACCACACCCTTCGTCACGCTCGAAGCCGAGGCCGGGCAGCGCGGCGGCGGTGCCACCGTACGATCCATCAGCCCCGGCGCGACCGCGCCGACCAAGGCCACCCTGGAGACCGAGGCGTCGGGCTACGCGCTGGTCGAGCTGAAGAGCAACGGCGACTCGGTGACGCTCCCGAACAGCACCGGCAAGAACGCCAACACGCTGGTCGTCCGCGCCTCGATTCCCGACGCGCCGGGCGGTGGCGGCATCACCGCCACGCTCAATCTGTACGTGAACAACGTCTTCCGCCAGGCCATCACGCTCGACTCCCGCCAGGCCTGGAACTACCGCGGCGCGACCACCAACCCCGACGATCCCAACGCCGGCGGACAGGCCTACCGCTTCTACAACGAATTCCCCGTCTGGGTCACCGGCGCCCCCATCGCCGCCGGCAGCACCATCAAACTCCAGAAGGACGCCGGCAACACGGCGGCCGTTTACGACATCGATTCCGTGGATCTGGAGAATGTCGCTCCCGCGCTGACTCAGCCCGCGAACTCGATCTCCGTCGTGAGCAACGGCGCTGACCCGAAGTTTGTGAAGGATTCGACGGTCGCCATCCAGAACACGGTGAATACCGCCCGGGCCGAGAAGAAGTCGGTGTGGATCCCGCCGGGCAAGTATCTGACCAACAGCCTGGTGTCCAAGCCGCTGGACTTCACCGGTGTGAAGGTGCAGGGCGCCGGTATGTGGCATTCCACCATCTATCGCAAGGTTCCGCTGCCGGCCAACTCCTGGCGTTCGCAGATCCTGGTGGGCTCGGGCACCACGCTGACGGATCTCCAGATCGACGCGAACGCGATCTGGCGGGGCATCGGTGGCACCGGCGGTTCGGACTACGGAATCAACGCCAGCGGCGCCGGAGGCTGGCTGGTCGACCGGCTCTGGACGCGGCACATCGACGCCAACTGGCTGTCGGGGAGCAACGGCGTACTCCAGAACAGCCGGACCGCGGACAGCTACGGCGACGGCTACAACATCAACAACGGCAACACCCCGCATCCGGACAAGCTCGGCCTCAACATCACCGTCCGGAACAACTTCGCCCGCAACACCGGTGACGATTCCTACGCCACGTACGCGGACGCCGGTGCCAACGGGAACAACGGCCAGGTCAGCGGCGCGAAGATTCTGAACAACACCGCGATCGCGCCCTGGTGGGCCAACGGCATCCGAATCGCCGGCGGGCGCAACGTCGAGGTGAAGAACAACCTGGTGAACAGCGTGTCCTCGAACAGCGCCCTGGAGATCAGCGTGTTCGGTGACTCGGGCCACCCCCTGGAGTCGGCCACGGTCAGCGGGAACGTCCTGCTCGGCGGCGGCGGTTGGAACGGCACCCGGCACGGGGTCCACATCGGCTCCCCGGCCGCCACCTCACAGTTCCCCGACGCGTACACGAACGTCACCATGAGCGACAACGTCATGCGCGGAGCCCTCCGCGCGGGGCTCCAGATCGACAAGTCGCGCGTCAAGGTGACCCTGACGAACAACACGATCGACCGGCCGGCGAAGCAGGGGATCTGGATCCCGGCGGGAGTCACCGGCACGGGGGCCTTCACCGGGAACACGGTGCAGAATCTGCTCCCGGGGCAGGTCGCGATCCAGAACGACTCGTCGGCCACCTTCAAGATCACCGGCTGAGCACCTGAGCCGAGTACCCGAGGCGCGGCGCCTGTACCGGTCCGAGGTCCGGTTCAGGCGTCGCCGAAGGTGACGGAGACGGTGAGCCCTCCGTCGTCACCCGGCCGGGCGGCGATGCGCCCGCCGTGCGCCGTGGTGATGGACCTGGCGATGGAGAGGCCGAGTCCGTGGCCGGTGGCGCCGGTACGGTCCTCGCCGAGGCGGCGGAAGGGTTCGAAGAGATCGGCGACCTGGTCCGGCCGCACGGGCTTGCCGGTGTTCGTGACCGTCAGCGTACGGTCGGCGAGGCTCAGCGACACGGCTCCGCCGGGCCGGTTGTACTGGACGGCGTTGTGCAGCAGGTTCGTCAACAGGTGCCGTAGCAGCACCGGGTCGCCCTCCACCGGCAGCGGCCGGTCGGCGCTCAGCGTGATGGACACGCCCCGCTCCCTCGCCAACGGCTGTGTTCCGCCGACCAACTGCCCCGCCACCTCTGTCAGTTCGACCCGTTCGGTCGTCACCATGCCGCTGTCGCTGCGGGCGAGCAGGAGCAGGGAGGTGACCAGCTTCTCCGCGTCGCGATTGACCGTGAGGAGGTCGTCGCGTACGTCGGCCAGACCGGCGGGGAGCGGGTCGGCCAGTCCGACTTCGAGGCTCGCGCGCTGAGCGGCCAGCGGGGTGCGCAGTTCGTGCGAGGCGTTGGCGACGAAGCGGCGCTGGCTCTCGAAGGACTTCTCCAGGCGGTCGAGCATGGTGTCGAAGGTGTCGGCGAGCCGGTGGAGTTCGTCGTCGGGGCCGGTGAGGGCGAGCCGTTCGTGCAGATTCTGCTCGCTGATCCGGCGGGCGGCGTCCGTCACGGCGACGACCGGACGCAGGGCGCGGCTGGCGAGCCACCAGCCCATGACGGCGGCGAGCAGGGCGATCAGGAGCAGACCGATCCCGGACCAGAGAAGCATCTGGTCCAGCGCCGCTTCCTGGACGGCGCTGACGGTCCGGTCGACCAGGCGGACGGCGATGCTGTCGCCGGCGGCGTACGGCGAGGGGAACGCCGAGCCCGTCGGGCCGCCGGCCGGGCCTCCGGTCGGGCCGCCCGTCGGGTCGGTGGGGGAGGCCGGGCTGGACGTACCGTACGGGCCCACGCCGGTCCACCCGCCGGTCCCGGCCCCGGTCCCGGCCCCGGCCCCGCGAGTGATCTCGCTGTCCCGCACCTGCTGCGTGGTGCCGTAGCGGGCCAGCACCACCACGAAAGCCAGCAGCGCCACCCCGGACAGCAGGAAGAGACCGGCGAAGGCGCCCGCCAGCCTGACGCGGAAAGGCAGTCCACGCAGGGCCGTTACCGGGTGCGCGAGGGCGGGCACGAGAGCCCGGGTCAGCGCCACAGGCGGTACCCCTCACCGGTGTCCGCGACGACGGCGTCCGGGGCGCCGAGTTTGCCGCGCAGCCGGCTGATGGTGGCGCGTACCGCGCTGGTGCGCGGGTCCAGGTGCTCGTCCCAGACGGAACGCACCAGCTCCCCGTGGGGGACCGCGTCGCCGCCCGCCTCGATCAGCCTCTGGAGTACGGCGAACTCCTTGGGCGTCAGGTCGACCTCTCTGCCGTCGACCCGCACCTCGCGCCGGTCCCGGTCCAGACAGATGCCCCCGTGCCGGATGACGAGCGGCGGCGGCTTGGGCGCGCGGCGGCTCAACGCCCGTACACGCGCCACGAGTTCGGCGAAGTCGAAGGGCTTGGCGAGATAGTCGTCGGCGCCCAGGTGCTCCAGCCCGTAGACCCTGTCCTCGATCCCGCCGGCCGCCGTCAGCATCAGGATGCGCGGCGGGTCGACCAGTTCGCGGAGCCTGCGGCAGACCTCGTCGCCGCTCAGCACCGGCAGGTCGCGGTCGAGGATCAGGACGTCGTAGTCGGTGAGCAGGCACATCCGCTCGGCCTCGTCGCCGGACGCGGCGAGGTCGACCGCCATCGACTGCCTGCGCAGCCCGGTCGCGACGGTCCGCGCCAGTATGCGGTGGTCCTCGGCTACCAGAACTCTCATGAACCGCAGCAAAGCACGCGCCGGTTCGCAGCGGCATAAACATCCCACGGGCCGTCCCCGCGGCCTCTTCTTATGCCGCGGTAACGGGGCTTATCCCGCTGCGCGGCCCGCCTTGCTGTTCTTCTCGCCATGAACTTCGTCAAGCGTGCGGCCCTCAGCCTGGTGGCCAGAAGAGCCAAGACCGCCCTCCTGCTGGGGATCTTCCTGGTCATCTGCACGCTGCTGCTCGGCGGGTTCCTGCTCCAGGGCGCGACGAGCAGACAGGAGGCGGAGGCGCAGCGCCGTATCGGGGTCGACGTCACCGTACGCGGCGACAGACTGACCCTGGCCACGGCCGCCGCGCTGGGCTCGTCCCCGCTGGTGGAGCGGTACAACCCGCTGCTGCGCGGGGCGGCGAAGCCGTCGGGCCTCACGCCGCTGACCTCCGACGTACCGAAGCCGGACGACGCGACGGAGGGTGACGCGACGGAGGACGAAGGCCAGGACGGGCTGATGCTGAACGGCATCCGGGATTCGGAGATGCTGCTCGACTTCGCCTCGGGCCGCAGCCGGATCGTCGCCGGACGCGCACTCACCGAGAAGGACGCCGGGCGCAGGGTCGTACTCCTTGAGCAACGCCTCGCCGACAAGAACGAGTTGAAGGCCGGCGACACCGTCGGGCTGCGCTCGTCGGACGGCCGGCGCACGGAGACGTTCGAGATCATCGGCCTCTACGAGGACCCGCGCCCGGACCCGTCCCAGTGGGTGGCCCCCAGCGAGCTGGTCGCCAACCAGGTGTACGCCCCCGCCCCGGCCGTGTCCGCGCTGGGTTTCGGTACGAAGCCCACTACGGCCGTCTTCAAGATCGGCTCCCCGGAGCGGGCCGAGCGCCTGCACGCCGAGGCCGCCCGGGTGCTGGGCGGCGACGGCTTCCGGTTCGACGTCAACGACAAGGCGTTCCGGGACCAGGTGCTGCCGCTGCGGCGGGTCGGCGCGTTCGCGGGCTCCCTGCTCTGGCTGATCGCGCTGTCCGGCGCGGTGATCCTCGGGCTGATCGTGCTGCTGACGATCAAGGAGCGGCGCGACGAGCTGGGGATGCTGCTGGCGCTCGGCGAGAAGAAGTGGAAGCTCGTCGCCCAGCACACCGTCGAGGTGACCGCCCTCCTGCTGCCCGCGCTCGCGCTCGCGGCCCTGGGCGCCCAGTCCTTCGCCGCGGAGGCGGGCGAGACGCTGCTGGCCCGCGAGGAGCACACCGCGTCCCTGCCGGAGATGCGGATGGAGGCGGCCGATCTCGGCAGGGTCGCCGGGATCGGACTCGGCATCTCGCTGGTGGCCACGGTCGTCCCCGGCGTCGGGATCCTGCGCCTGCACCCCCGCTCCATCCTCACCCACACCGAGTAGAAGAGACCCACCGCCATGAACTTCACCAAACGCGCGGCCCTGAGCCTCTGGTCCCGCAAGGGCAGGACCCTGATCATGCTCGGCACCTTCCTCGTCATCTCCGCCATGGTGCTCGGCGGTGTCCTCATCAAGTCCGCCACCGCCCAGGCCACGGACGCCGCCCAACGCGAGCTCGGCGCCGAAGTCACCCTCGCGATGGACCTCGACGCCGACCAGGGCGCGTCGCCCTCCCTCCAGGCCCCGATGATCAGCTCGGACGCCGTGGACAGGATCGGCGCGTCCGAGCTGGTGGAGAAGTACAACTACAAGTCCTTCGACGGCACCAGACTGCTCGGCGGCCCCGAGATCGTCAGCGACCAGCCGCTGTTCCCCGACGCGCCGCCCAACTACACCCTGGCCCTCGGCGTCCTCGACTCCACCCTCATGCCCGAATTCGACGACGGCTCCTGGAAGTTGCTGTCCGGCGAGCCGATCACCGCCGCCGACAAGGGCCGCGACAGCCTCCTCGTCGAGGAACGCCTGGCGAAGAAGAACAACTTCAAGGTCGGCGACAGGATCACGCTCGCCGAGAACGATCCGAAGGGTACGAGGAAGGCCGAGTTCACCCTCAAGGGCATCTACCGCGACCCCTCCGACGAACCGGATCCCGAATACATGCAGTTCCCCGGCGACCGGATGATCGTCCCGGCCGACGCGCTGGGCAGGCTCAACTCCGGTGGCCAGGAGGGCCCTACGCAGTTGCAGGGCGCCACCTTCCAGCTCAAGGACCCCGCCACGCTCGACGCGTTCCAGGCCCACGCCCGTAAAGCGGCCGGCGACGCGCTGACGGGATTCAAACTCGGCATGAACGACAAGGCCGTCAAGCAGATGACCGGCCCCCTGGAGAGCATCACCTCGTCCGCGACCGCGGCGATGTGGCTGGTCGGCGGCGCCGGGGCCCTCGTCTTGGGCCTGCTCGCGACCCTCGCGGTCAAGCAACGCCGTACGGAGTTCGGTGTCCTCCTGGCACTGGGCGAGAAGAAGTGGAAGCTCGTCGCCCAACAGGCCGTGGAGACGGTCGTGATCGCCGCCCTCGCCATCGGCCTCAGCTCCCTCTTCGCCCAGAGCCTCACCCAGCTGGCGGGCGACACGCTGCTCCGCGACGAGGCCGCCGCCGCCCAGCGGAAGATCAACGCCTGGCAGCCACCGCCCCCCGGCTCCACGGGAGTTCAGGAGGGCATCGACCCGGACGACGAGCCGGTCGAGGGCGCCGACCCGATCGACAAGATCACCGTACGGCTGGACCCGGCGGACCTCGCGACCGTCGCCGGCATCGGCCTGGGCATCGGCCTGCTGGCCACGGCGATTCCGGCCGCCTCCGCCCTGCGCCTCAACCCCCGCACCATCCTCACGAAGGGCAAGTGACCGCCGTGACCGAGACCCCCGTACTCCAACTGTCCGCGCTCAGCCACACCTACCAGGGCCGGCGCCGCCGCACGACTGTGCTCCGCCAGATCGACCTGTCCTTCGAACGGGGCACGTTCTACACGATCCTGGGCCCCTCAGGCAGCGGCAAGACCACCCTCCTCAGCCTGGCGAGCGGCCTGGACACCCCCACCGGGGGCACGATCCGCTTCGACGGCCAGGACCTCACCCGACTCGGCCTGGGCCGCTACCGCAACAAGCACGCGGCCACGGTCTTCCAGCAGTACAACCTGCTCACGTACATGTCGGCGCTGCGCAACGTCACCACGGCCATGGAAATCACCGGCACCAAACCCCCCACCGGCCGCCGCAGGACCCGCGCCCTGGAACTCCTCGCCCAGGTCGGCCTCGACACGGACATGGCCCACCGCAACGTACTCAGACTCTCCGGCGGCCAGCAGCAACGCGTCGCCATCGCCCGCGCACTGGCCTGCGACGTCGACATCCTCTTCGCCGACGAGCCGACGGGAAACCTCGACGAGGACACGGCGGACGGCATCATCGACATCTTCCGCCGCCTGGCCCACGACCAGAACAAGTGCGTCATCGTGGTGACCCACAGCCAAACCCTGGCGGCCGGCTCGGACCGCACCCTGACGCTGCGCAAGGGCAAGGTCAGCTCCAAGAGCTGACCGGCTTACGGCACCGGGTTGTTGACCCGCGCGGGCGCCGTCTTCTCGCTACAGTCGTCGCAGATTCGGTGACACCGAGCAGTGGGGCGGTTGAGTGAGTCGGCGGTACTTCATAGCGCTCGGGAGCGGTCGGTACCGCCACCTGCCCGAGGAAGAACAACTGCCCTGCGTCTCCTCGGACGTCCGCGCGACCGCCGCCCTCTTCGCCTCCTTCGGGTACGAGTTGGTGCTGCCGGGGCTCGGCGAGTACGACGGGGCCGAGCAGATCCGCCAGAAGCTCTCGCACTGGTCCGAGGACACCGCTCTGACCAGTGATGACGTGGTGGTCGTCTACTTCGCCGGACACGGCTCCGTGGCCGAACGCGACCGGCCCGCTGGTGGCGCGCGATAACGTCTCCACGCCCTCGGGCGACCTCTTCCGCCCGGAGGGTCATCGCGGGCTCGGCGAACCGGAGTTGGACGCCTCAGACGTACAGGACGGTCTGGAGCGTGAACTGCTGCTCCAGTGGTGGGAATCCGCGGCCAACGCCAAGACGCGCGTCCCGGGCCCGGCCGCCCAGGCCCGACTGCGTATGCCTCTTCTGGTGCAGCTAGCCCTGAACACGCTCAGCCACTCGTCGTTCTTCGCCGGGCTCAGCGAACGCATGATGATCTCCAGCGTCCGGCAGGTACGCCGCTACTTCACCGAGCCTTCCGTCCGGACGGCCGTCCAGGAGCGGATCGCCCGGTGTGTCACTCCCCGGACCCAGGTGACCGTGGCCCACTCGCTCGGGACGGTCGCCGCGTACGAGACGCTGCACGCCCTCCCCGACTGCCCGGATCTGACACTGGTGACACTGGGCTCCCCGTTGGCCGTCCGCAACCTCGTCTTCGACCGCATGTTGCCCAGGCCCACCGACGGTTCTCGCCCGCCGCCCGACCCCGGTCGAGCGCTGGACCAACGTCGCTGATGTGGGTGATGTGGTCGCTCTGGCCAAGGAGTTGGCACCGTTGTTCGGAGACGGCGTCCGAGATGTTCGGGTCCACAACGGTGCTCGTGCGCACGACGTACGCCCGTACCTCACGGCTCGTGAGACCGGCCGGGCCGTCGCCGATGCACTGCGCCAAGATGCTGTCGAGGGCGACTGACGTTCAGGGGAGCATGCCTCGGCGCACCATGCCGCTACGACTCACGGCCACACCCGGCAATGCGCCTGATGCCCCCGCGCCTCGTGCAACCTACGGCTGAAGCCCGCCCACCCGTGCGGTGATTGGGACCGGCAGGGGCACTGACCTGAGTGAACTCGTCTCCGTAGTTCTCACGGATCAGCGCCGTTTCCCAGGCTCACGTGCCATGGATGTGCGGCCGACTACCGCTTCCACGCGACCGCTCGGAGCGCCTTCGAGATGCAGCATCAGCGGCCACCACTCTGCCATTCTTGTCGAAGTGACAGAATCTGAAGTACCTTAAACAGCATGCAAGTTGATGTGTGGTCACCCCCTCCCGTGCTTCTGACGGTCGATCTTGTGATCCTGACGCTGCGTGAGGGGCGAATGTGTGTCCTGCTCGTGGAGCGGGGCGAAGATCCTTTCCAGGGGATGTCGGCTCTGCCCGGCGGATTCCTCAATCACGCTGGTGAGGAGATCCTGGACGCCGCCCATCGTGAGTTGAGTGAGGAAACCGCGCTGGCTGCCGGACGGGTGCATCTTGAGCAGTTGGCCGTTTATGGGGACGCCGGCCGTGATCCACGGGGACGAGTCGTTTCTGTGGCCCACTTGGCGATCGCGCCGGGACTCCCCGAACCGGTTGCGGGAACGGATGCCACGGATGCCGCGTGGGTTCCCGCGGAAGCCGCCCTGTCCGGTGAGGTGGAACTGGCCTTCGATCACCGCCGGATCGTGACGGACGGAATCGAGCGCGCTCGTACCAAACTCGAATTCACTTCTCTGGCCACGGCGTTCTGTGGAGACGTCTTCACCATTACCGAATTGCAGCAGGTTTACGAGGCGGTTTGGGGCACCGAACTCGACACCCGTAATTTCTACCGGAAAGTCCAGGCCGTAAAGGGATTCATCATCCCCGCCGGCTCGGGGCGTAGAACCACGGGAGGGCGGCCCGCGCGGCTGTACCGGGCAGGGCCGAAGACGGTGTTGTACCCACCACTGATCCGACCGGTGGCCCCCCCCCACGGAACAGGACACAAGAGAAGAAGGGGAATAGATGTCGAAAGACCTGGTGGTGATTCTCACCGCCCTCAATCTTGAGTACCAGGCCGTACGTCGGAAACTGGCCGCTCCACGGGTGCATCGTCATGAGCGTGGGACGCGGTTCGAGGTAGGAACCGTGCAGGGCACCGCATGTCGTGTCGCACTCGGTCTGACGAACAAGGGGAACCATTCCGCCGCAGTGATCGCTGAGCGCGCGATACAGGAGTTCTCGCCGGTGGCCGTGTTGTTCGTCGGTGTCGCCGGTGCCTTGTGGGAGAGCGCCAGGCTGGGCGACGTGGTGATGGCGACCCATGTGTACGCCTACCACGGCGGGACCAGTGAGGACGACGGGCTCAAGGCCCGTCCCCGGGTGTGGGAGGCGGCGCACGGTATCAGCCAGCTCGGCTCGCATCTGGCTCGCATGAACGACTGGGCCGACGACATGCCCGGTCATGGGCGCGCGCCGCAGGTGCGCTTCGGCGCGATCGCCGCCGGCGAGGTCGTACAGAACTCGAAGATCTCGGCCGAGGCGCAGTGGATCCGGCAGCACTACAACGACGCACTCGCGATCGAGATGGAGGCCGCCGGCGTGGCACAGGCCGGTCACCTCAACGGGGCGCCGGTGGCCATCGTCCGGGGAATCAGCGACCGGGCGGACGGTACGAAGAGCAGCGCGAAGGACCGTAACTGGCAACCAAGGGCCGCGGCGAACGCGGCGGCATTCGCCACACGGCTGGCCGTGGAACTGGTCGGAGAACAGGAGCAGATCGCAATGTCCCGGGCAGGCAGGGCCCATGCGGCCGACACACCTGAAGAGCACGTCAGCAACACCGCCCATAACAGCACCGTTGGCATCATGGCCGGCTCGGTCAAGGGGAGCAGTGTCTACATGAACGTGGACCCGAAGGTGACCAGTCCGGCGGACCTGGTCGCCGAATTGGACGGTTTCCGTGAGCACCTGAAGCGTCACCACGCCAAGGGCGTTCTCGACGACGACACCTACCGAGAGGCACTGGCCGAGCTGGGCTTTGCCCACCGGGCGGCAAGGGAGAACACTCCGGAATCGTCCAAGACGGCGACCATGGCACTCAAGAGGTTACGCGGTCTGGTCGCAGAGTTTCCCGAGCTGGTGGCCACGCTGGCACCACTGGTTGTTGCGGCGGGTGACTTGTCATGAACGACGGCAGCGGTTTCACGCACAATTCGGCCGCGTACTCCACCGTCGGAATCCAGGCCGAGACCGTACACAACTCCACCGTCAACATTCATGCGGATGCATCACCTCAGGAAAAGTACAAGGTCGGTGTGCGGTACCTGGAGGATGGTGTCCCCAGCCGTGCTCGCGACATGATCAGTGATGCGATCGCCCACGGACACGACGGCGCAGAGGTCCGATTCCACTGGGTGCTCTCCATGCTCAGTGCACGCGCCTACCACGACCTCAGCACCGAAGAACTCCAGCGGCTGCACCATGCCTCCGGGCTCACAGGGACCTACGCCGAGGGAGAGTGGAAAGACGCTCTGCGTGTCGCTTTCGAACTGCTGGCGATGCTCAGCACCACGGACGGCGAAACGGGACGTGTACTGGAGCGGTTGCTTGCCCTGTCACCTAGCAAGCGTGACGCGATCCTCCACCACCTCGACCTCGTACTCACCGGAGGGCTGAAGGACAGCCTGTGGGCCGAGAACCGCGAGCGGGCCGAGGCAGTTCGCTTCGGCAACGACCGGGTCCAACGGGTCTGGGCCTATTTCGAACCCGACCCCATCGGGCCCCGGGCCCTGGCACCCCGTCCGAGCACCGCTGCTGCCGCCCGGGCATTCCTCCCGCTCCGAGTCGGCCTGTTCGTCGTCGTCACCGCATTCCTCTGGACCTTGGCGCTGGTCGCGGATCCGGCTGCGGCAGTCATCGAGTTACTGGTGGCGCTCGGTGCCGGCCTGACGGCGGCTTACTTCGGCCGCGGATGGTGGTACCAGGAACATTGGCTGAAGGCCAAGAATCGTGAGTCCCACATCCCGCACACGCGCGATCCCGCCTCTACCGGGGACGGGTTCACCAACCGAGTCCGTCATTCATTCGACCACTACTTCGGTACCCGTGTACCCCACGGATTCGCGCCGCACGAATGGTTCGGTTATACCGTCCAGATCCGCAACGCCCTCGTCGCCGAGATCGCACTTCTCTACCGAGAGAGCCGAATCAGTGTGGACCGGGTCAACTGGCTGATCCGCTATCTCGCTGAGGATGCCCGAGACCGCCAAAACAAAGGCACGCTGTTCGATCACCGAGACCAGAACCAGACGTCGGCGGTGGCGAAGGCGCTGTGCGTGGCCGCTCTCATCACTCTCGCTATCACGACCCTGACCCTGCAGGGAACAGTGGCTTCAGGTGTCGGCCCGTGGCAGATGGTGGTGGCCATGCTGGCCGTAGCCGGTGCGGCCTGGTCCGGACACGCGGCTGCGTCCTCGTGGCTGGAGGCCTGGGGTGAAGAGCGTCGACTGGCCGAGGAAACCCAGGAATATCAAGAGCAGCTGACCGCGCGGCAGGTCGCGTACCAGAACTGGAAGTCGTTCCTGGACAGCACGCGACCCAGTGAGCTGGAAATGGAGACCTGGCTCACCTGCGACAAGACGCTGTTCGTCGACGAAGCACTCCGCCACTACCAGCTCACTTGGCGCGACCTGATCACCCATACCATCCTGATGACGCCCGCACGCCCCTACAAGCGAGGGCGTGTGAAGGGCGGTCCTTGGCGGTACTCGCGCTACAGCTTCCGTCTCTTCCTGGTCACACAGGATGGCGTTCGTGAGATCAGCTCGGAGTTCGATTTCACCGATGCAAAACGTGGGGACGAGCAGCGAAGCAACTACCGGTTCGACGCGTTGTCCTCTGTACAGGTCACGGAACGCGCCCATGTCGGCTATGACTTGGAGCTCATCCTCACCAACGGGCCGGCCAGGAACATTCGTGTCAAAGACGCCGACACCCATCAACTGGCGCCGGATGAGAACGCCCAGGAGATTGCCGAAATCAACCTGAATTCGGCTGGTTTCATCCACACCTTCCGACTCCTGGAAGGCATCGCGGCGGACGGAAAGGGATGGATCGAACGAAACGATCCGAACAATCTGCCGTCCTTCCGGGCTGACGACTGAGTCTTCCGCGCCTTCAGGGCAGGCAAGGCCCGGAGTGCCGGAGCCCTGCCTGCCCACTCATCAGCCCCGCTGGGACCCGAGCTTAGGAATGGCCGTGGCCGCCACAGAAGACGTCACCGAGAGCAGACTGCTGCTGGCCGAGTACGACCGAATCAAGGAGGAGCAGAGAACCCGCATAGGATTCCGTGACAACTTGATCTACTTCACGCTCGCCGCGTCCACCGCGGTCCTGGCGATCACCGTCCAGAGTAGGCAGGCTCAACTACTGCTCGCCGTCCCCGCGATCTGCTTGGTCCTGGGCTGGACCTACCTGGTCAACGACCAGAAGATCACGGCGGTCGGCCGCTACATCCGCGACCGGCTGGGACCACGGCTGACCGAGCTGAGCGGCGCCCACGGCGTCGTGTTCGGTTGGGAGATCTACCACCGCGGCGATCCGGGCCGTACCACACGCAAGCGACTACAGACCGCTGTGGATCTGTTCACGTACTTGGCCTTGCCGATGGTGTGTATGACCGCATTCTGGTGCTCTTCCGCCGTCCAGCCTCTACTCGCGATCTTCTCCCTCGCGCAGACATTTGCCCTGGCCGTACTGGGCTGGCAGTTCGTGCGTTATGCGGAGCGGTAGTGCTGCTCCGCCGCTGGTGAGCGAGCGTCGAGGTTTCGGGCGTCGCTTGGGCCCCTGGCCGCCTGACACCCCGCCTTCGGCACGAAGAAGGCGGGGTCCGGCAATGCTGCTCGTAGAGCACCGAACCTCAGCGGCTCACGGCCACACCAAGCAGTACGGCTGATGCCCCGCCTCGTGCAGCCGGTGGCTGAAGTCCTGCCACTCGTGGAGTAGTTGGTACACGTTGAACGCGTCCCGCGGGCCGCCCCGGTCCGGGACCGTCGACCAGATGAAGGCCGCCGCTCCCACCGATTCCTCGCCGATGCCGCGCAGCGGGTCCACCACCGTCATCGGGAGTTTGACCACCGCGTAGTCCGGGTGCAGCACGACCAGTTCGAGTGGCGGGACCTTGTTGAGGGGCATGCCCTGGATGCCCGTGAGGACCATCGCGGCTATCGTCTCGGGCTTGATCTTGGTGAACATGCCGCCCATGCCCAGCTCGTCGCCGCCCAGTTCCTCCGGGCGCATCGAGATGGGGACGCGGGCCGCCGTCGCGCCGTCCGGGGCACCGAAGTACTTGTACGTCACCCCCACGCGACCGCTCCCGCCGCCCGGAGGCCGGCTGTCGTTTCGGCTGGGGGGAGGCTGTGCGCGGGCCTCTCGCTCGCGGCGCCGGTGTTTCCCCCGCCGGGCAGGGTCGGGCCCGAGGTCATCGGTCCCCTCGCCCAGTCCGCCACCGCGATGCATATCTCCACCCGACCACTCGCAGCCCCGGCCGCGCAACCCGATCATCGTGACAGTGACCTCCCCCACGAACGACCGGTGAAACACCTGTCGGCGGATACTTCGAAGGCTCTGACACCATGGATTGCGTGAGCTTCCCCTATGACGCCCCAGTTTCGCAGACGCGGGGGCGTTGACGCCCTTATGTAATACGAGGAGACCGCGCGCCCCGCTCATCGGTGGCCGAGATCCTTCGTCCCCGGCCACCCGACCCCGAATCGCAGATCAGGACCAAAGTGTCGTATTCATACGAAGCCCCCGTTTCGCAGGCGCTTTTCGACCGTGCGTCGGTCGTGACGCCCGGCGGCGTGAATTCTCCCGTCCGTGCCTTCCGCGCCGTGGGCGGTACGCCCCGGTTCATGGTGTCCGGTGACGGTCCGTACCTCACCGACGCCGACGGGCGCGAGTACGTCGACCTCGTGTGTTCCTGGGGGCCCATGATCCTCGGGCACTCGCGGCCCGAGGTCATCGAGGCCGTCCAGGCCGCCGTCGCCCGCGGGACGTCCTTCGGGACGCCCGGTGAGGGCGAGGTCGCGCTGGCCGAGGAGATCGTCGGCCGCGTCGCGCCCGTCGAGCAGGTGCGGCTCGTGTCGTCAGGCACCGAGGCCACCATGTCCGCGATCCGGCTGGCCCGCGGGTTCACCGGGCGCGCGAAGATCGTGAAGTTCGCCGGGTGCTACCACGGGCACGTCGACGCGCTGCTGGCCGCCGCCGGGTCCGGTGTCGCCACGTTCGGGCTGCCCGACACGCCCGGGGTGACCGGCGCGCAGGCCGGGGACACCGTCGTACTGCCGTACAACGACCTTCAGGCCGTACGGGACGCCTTCGCCGCGCACTCCGGCGAGATCGCCTGCGTGATCACCGAGGCGTCGCCCGGCAACATGGGCGTCGTGCCGCCGCGTGAGGGGTTCAACGCCGGGCTCAAGGAGCTGTGCGCGGCGAACGGCGCGCTGTACATCTCCGACGAGGTGATGACCGGATTCCGTACGTCGAAGGCCGGCTGGTACGGCATCGACGGCGTCGCGCCCGACCTGATGACCTTCGGCAAGGTCATGGGCGGCGGCTTCCCCGCCGCGGCCTTCGGCGGTCGCGCCGACGTCATGGCGCACCTCGCGCCCGCCGGACCCGTCTACCAGGCCGGCACGCTCTCCGGTAACCCCGTCGCCACCGCCGCCGGGCTCGCGCAGCTGCGGCTGCTCGACGACGCGGCGTACGCGAAGGTCGACGCCGTGTCGGCCGAGATCCGCGGGCTGGTCGGCGACGCCCTCGGTAAGGAGGGTGTCGCGCACCGGGTGCAGACGGCCGGCAACATGTTCTCCGTCTTCTTCACCTCCGACGAGGTGCGCGACTACGAGGACGCCAAGCGGCAGGAAGCGTTCCGCTTCACCGCGTTCTTCCACTCCATGCTCGCCGACGGCGTCTATCTGCCGCCGTCCGCCTTCGAGTCCTGGTTCGTCTCCACCGCCCACGACGACCGCGCGATCGAGCGCGTCGCCGCCGCCCTCCCGGCCGCCGCCCGCGCGGCGGCGGAAGCGACCGGGGAGGGTGTGCGCGCATGAGTGCCGAGACCACCGTCGTCCACGTCGTACGGCACGGGGAAGTGCACAACCCCGACGGAGTCCTCTACGGGCGCCGCGACGGCTACCACCTCTCCGAACTCGGCCGGAAGATGGCCGACCGCGTCGCCGAGCACCTGGCCGACCACGACATCACCCACGTCGTCGCCTCCCCGCTGGAGCGCGCGCAGGAGACCGCGATCCCCGTCGCGAAGTCCCACGCTCTGACCCTGCACACCGACGACCGTCTCATCGAGGCGGCGAACGTCTTCGAGGGCAAGACCTTCGGCGTCGGCGACGGCGCGCTGCGCTCGCCCGCCAACTGGCGCTATCTCACCAACCCGTTCCGGCCCTCCTGGGGCGAGGCGTACGTCGACCAGGTCGCCCGCATGGAGGCGGCCCTGGCCGACGCGCGCGACGCGGCCCGCGGGCACGAGGCGGTGTGCGTCAGCCACCAGCTGCCGATCTGGATCGTGCGCAGCCACTTCGAGCGCCGCAGGCTCTGGCACGACCCGCGGCGCAGGCAGTGCACGCTCGCGTCTTTGACGACGTTCACATACGAGGGCGAGAAACTGGTTTCCGTCGCCTATACGGAACCGGCCCGTGATCTCGTACCCGCGCATCTGCTCGCCGGTGCCAAACCGGTGAAGGGCGCTTCGAAAGCCTTCGGAGCGTAGTCGGCCAATCGCCCACTGTTCGGCGGGAAATGTCACATCCGCCGTTGCGGGGCAATGCTTTACCCATTCCCTGGAACCTGTGAGTTCCCTGTGCCATCTAACGTGTTGTCGTCCGCATGACCGGCGGACGTTACACATGCGAGCGGGGATGGGACCGATATGCGCGACATGAGCCGAAGGAGCTTGCTCGGAGCCGGAATTGGGGCAGCGGCCGCAATGGGAATCGCGGGCTGCGGTACTCACACGGGTGCCTCCGGCAATACGGGTGGTGACACCGGTGCGGGTGAGGGCGGCGGCAAGCCGAGTGGTAAGCCGAGTGAGAAGAATGTGCGGCTGATCGGTGACGGTTCGACGGCCGACACCGGAAAGCAGCCGCACCAGCCGCCCAAGCCCGTACCGCTGGAGCCCGGCGAGACCCCGCCGCAGTTCGTGATCTTCTCGTGGGACGGCGCGGGCGAGGTGGGCAACGGCCTCTTCCCGCGCTTCCTCGACCTCGCCAAGGACCACGGCGCGGCGATGACGTTCTTCCTCTCCGGCATCTATGTGCTGCCGGAGTCGAAGAAGACGCTCTACCGCCCGCCGGGCAACGCCGTCGGCGCCTCCGACATCGGCTATCTCACCGACGCGCACATCAAGGACACGCTGAAGTACATACGCCAGGCCTGGCTCGAAGGCCACGAGATAGGCACCCACTTCAACGGGCACTTCTGCGCCGGGTCCGGTTCCGTCGGCAACTGGTCGACGAAGCAGTGGCGCGACGAGACCGAGCAGGCGATCCGCTTCGTCACCGAGTGGAAGACGAACAGCGGCTGGAAGGACCTCGATCCACTGCCGTTCGACTACCGCAAGGAGCTGGTCGGCGGCCGTACGCCGTGCCTGCTCGGCCAGGACAAGCTGCTGCCCATGGCGCGCAAGATGGGCTGGCGCTACGACGCCAGCTCGCCCGGCGGCCGGCAGATGTGGCCGGACAAGCGGCAGGACGTATGGGATCTGCCGTTGCAGGCCGTGCCGTTCCCCGGCCATTCCTTTGAAGTGCTTTCGATGGACTACAACATGCTCGCCAATCAGTCGAAGAATTCGACGAAGGGCGTGCCATCGAATTACCCGGGCTGGCGCAAGCAGGCCACCGAGGCGTATCTCTCCGGATTCCGGCGGGCGTACGAGTCGAATCGCGCCCCCTTCTTCATAGGGAATCATTTCGAGGAGTGGAACGGCGGCATATATATGGATGCGGTCGAAGAGGCGCTCAAGGGGATGGCGGACAAGAAGGACGTACGGCTCGTCTCCTTCCGGCAGTTCACGGACTGGCTCGACGTCCAGGATCCGGCGGTGCTCGCCAAACTCCGTACGCTGGAGGTCGGTCAGTCCCCGGCCGGCGGCTGGAACACCTTCTTCAAGGCCGCCTGAGCAGCGGCTCCACGGGAGGGCAGACAGGAGCGAGGGGGGCGAAGAAGATCCCTGAATGGCCCATGCGAAACTTTTCACATGAACCTTGGCCGAGCCCTCCCAAGCCGCTCGAACCGACGCCCACGCGCCGTCCTTCCGGCCGTCGCCGCGTCGGCGGCCATGCTCACCCTCGCGGCCTGCGGGGGTGGCGCCACGTCCGGCGGCGGCGGTGACACCAACTTCGTGACGAACACCGGCGGGGTGCAGACCGTCGCCAAGGGCGAGCGCAAGGCGGTCAACAAGATCGCCGGTGAGACGCTCGACGGCAAGCAGCTCGACGTGGCCGACCTCAAGGGCAAGATCGTCGTGCTGAACGTCTGGGGCTCGTGGTGCGGGCCCTGCCGCGCCGAGGCGCCGTACTTCGCGAAGGTCGCCAAGGAGACCGAGGCCAAGGGGCAGGACGTCGCCTTCGTCGGGCTGAACGCCCGCGACGCCAACAAGGGCGCGGCCATAGCCTTCGAGAAGGACTACGGCGTCACGTACCCGAGCATCTACGACCCGACGAGCAAGCTCATCGTCAACGGTTTCCCGAAGGGCAGCCTCAACCCGCAGGCCATCCCCTCCACGATCGTGCTCGACCGGGACGGGAAGATCGCGGCCCGCTCGCTCAAGGCGCTCGACGACAAGAAGCTGCGCGAGATGATCGACCCGCTGATCGCGGAGAAGTGATCCCGTGGAGGTTCTCGCCGCCGCGACCGCCGCCGTACCCGGCATGAACGAGACCGTCTTCGACGGGGCGCTGATGATCGCGCTGCCGATCGCCCTGCTGGGTGGTCTGGTCTCGTTCTTCTCGCCGTGCGTGCTGCCGCTCGTGCCCGGCTACCTCTCGTACGTCACCGGCATCAGCGGCACCGACCTGGGCGATGCCCGGCGCGGGCGGATGGTCACCGGCGCGGTGCTGTTCATCACAGGCTTCACCGCGGTCTTCGTCTCCGGCGGCGCGCTCTTCGGCTACTTCGGCAACACCCTCCAGGACAACCGGGTGGTCATCTCCCGGATCCTCGGGGTGCTCATGATCGCGATGGGCGTGTTCTTCATGGGCCTGCTGCCCTGGCTCACGCAGCGCGAGTTCCGTATCCACAAGAAGCCGGTGTCGGGCCTCGCCGGGGCCCCGCTGCTGGGCGCGATGTTCGGCGTCGGCTGGACACCGTGCATCGGCCCGACGCTCACCTCGGTGAACGTGCTGGCCCTCGACCAGGCGACCGCGGGGCGGGGGGCCATACTGACCGTCGCGTACTGCGTCGGACTCGGGGTGCCCTTCGTGCTCGCCGCCGTCGCGTTCCGCAAGGCACTGGGACTGTTCGGCTGGGTCAAGCGCCACTACGTGTGGGTGATGCGGACCGGCGGCGTGATGATGATCGCGACCGGGGTGCTGCTGGTGACCGGTGTGTGGGACAGCATCATGCAAGACATGCAGACGTGGACCAACGGCTTCACGGTGGGGATCTAGTTCCATGAGCAAGACAGACATCACGACAGCGGCCGCCGGCACGGACCCGGAGACGGACCCGCAGACGGACCCGGAGAACACGTCCGAGGCGCGGGAGGCCCAAGAACTCGGCGCCGCCGGGTCGCAGCTGTCCACCGCCCCCCGCGAGGAGTCGGTGATCGGCGGGCCCACCCTCGGCCCGCTCGGCTGGATCCGCTGGTTCTGGCGTCAGCTCACCTCGATGCGCGTCGCGCTGATCCTGCTGTTCCTGCTGTCGCTCGCCGCCATCCCCGGCTCGCTCATCCCGCAGAACAGCGTGGACGAGCTGAAGGTCCAGACGTTCCAGGAGAAGCACGAGACGGTCACGCCGATCTACGACAAGCTCCAGCTGTTCGACGTCTACAGCTCGGTGTGGTTCTCGGCGATCTATCTGCTGCTCTTCATCTCCCTCATCGGCTGCATCGTCCCGCGCACCTGGCAGTTCGTCGGGCAGCTGCGAGGCCGTCCGCCGGGCGCCCCCAAGCGGCTCGACAGGCTTCCCGCGTACACGACCTGGCGTACGACGGCCGAGCCGGAAGAGGTCCGCGAGGCCGCGCTCTCCCTGCTCAAGCGGCGGCGCTTCCGCGCGCACACCGTCGGCGACGCGGTCGCCGCCGAGAAGGGCTACCTCCGCGAGGCCGGCAATCTGCTCTTCCACATCGCGCTGATCGTGATGCTGGTGGCCTTCGCCACCGGGCAGTTGTTCAAGTCCGAGGGCGGGAAGCTGATCCTGGAGGGCGACGGCTTCTCCAACACCCTCACGCAGTACGACGACTTCAAGTCCGGCTCGATGTACGACACCGACGACCTGGAGCCGTTCAGCTTCACCCTCGACAAGTTCATCGGCACCTTCGAGCGCAACGGACCGCAGGTCGGCACCGCCCGCGAGTTCGAGGCCCACGTCTCGTACACGACGGACGGGGGCGCCACCGAGCGCAAGTCGGTCATCGAGGTCAACGAACCCCTTGAGGTCAACGGTTCGAAGGTCTATCTGATCGGTCACGGGTACGCCCCCGTCCTCACCGTCCGCGACGGCAAGGGCAAGGTCGTCTTCAAGGGCGCGACCCCGCTCCTGCCGATCGACAACAACATCACGTCGACCGGCGCGATCAAGGTGATGGACGGCTACCGCGACAAGAACGGCAAGAAGCAGCAGCTCGGCTTCAACGCCTTCTTCGTGCCGACGTTCGCGGGCAAGGGCAACGGCAACATGTTCTCCCAGTTCCCCGAGCTGGACTATCCCGTGCTGGCGCTCACCGCCTACCAGGGCAGCCTCGGCGTCGACTCCGGTCTGCCGCAGAACGTGTACCAGCTGGACACCAGCAAGATGAAGCAGTTCAAGGACGCCGACGGCAACAAGCTCGCGCAGCGGCTGCTGCCCGGCGAGACGATGAAGCTGCCGGGCGGCGCCGGTTCGGTGACCTTCGAGAAGGACATCAAGGAGTGGGCGACCTTCCAGGTCTCGCAGCAGCCCGGCAACGGGCTCGCCCTCACCGGTGCGATCGGCGCCGTCCTCGGCCTCGTGGGCTCGCTCTTCATCCAGCGGCGCCGGATCTGGGTCCGTACGGTACGGGGCGCCGACGGCGTCACCGTCCTGGAGATGGCCGGACTCGGGCGCAGCGAGTCGGCGAAGCTCCCCGAGGAGCTGGGCGATCTGGCACTGACGCTCAACGCCGAGGCGCCGACAGCACCCGCGGCCACACCCGTACCCGCGCCCGAAGAAGCGCAAGAGACAACCCCCGCCACACCTACCGGAGAGCCTGTCGAAGGGGCTGAGAAGTGATCCTCGCCGCCACCACCAACGAGAACTTGGCGAACACCGCCAATGTGCTGGTCTATTCGTCCATGGCCATCTACACCCTGGCCTTCTTCGCCCATATCGTCGAATGGGTCCTGGGCAGCCGCAGCAAGGTCGGCCGTACCGCCGCCGCGCTGACCGGCGCCGGTACGGCGGCCAAGGCCAAGGCCACGGTCGAGGTGCGCACGGCGGAGAAGGAGAACGGCGGCGGCACCGCCGTCCTGGAGCGGCCCAAGGTCATCACGCGCTCGGCGGCCGGGCGCCGCGACGTGCCCGACGGCCCCGGCGCCGCCGGCGGCACGTTCAAGGGCGACCTGTACGGACGTATCGCCGTCTCCATGACCGCGCTCGGCTTCCTGCTGGAGGCGGCGGGTGTCATCAGCCGCGCGATGGCGGTGCAGCGCGCGCCGTGGGGCAACATGTACGAGTTCTCCACCACCTTCTCCACGGTGGCGGTCGGCACGTATCTCGCCTTCCTCCTCACGAAGAAGAACGTCCGCTGGATCGGACTGCCGCTCGTCACCACGGTCCTGCTCAACCTGGGCATCGCGACGACCGTGCTCTACACCGACAGCGACCAACTGGTCCCGGCCCTGCACTCGTACTGGCTCTGGATCCACGTCTCCACCGCGATCTTCTGCGGCGCGGTCTTCTACCTCGGCGCCGTGGGCACGCTCTTCTACCTGCTGCGTGACGTGTACGAGTCCAAGGTCGCCCGGGGCGCCACCGTCGGCCGCGCGTGGGCCTCCATCATGGAGCGGCTGCCCGCCGCCGCCACGCTCGACAAGTTCTCGTACCGCGTGAACGCCGCCGTCTTCCCGCTCTGGACCTTCACGATCATCGCGGGCGCGATCTGGGCCGGCGACGCCTGGGGCCGCTACTGGGGCTGGGACCCCAAGGAGGTCTGGTCCTTCATCACCTGGGTCGCCTACGCCTGTTACCTGCACGCGCGCGCCACGGCGGGCTGGAAGGGCCGCAAGGCGGCGACGCTGGCGCTGGTCGCCTTCGGCTGCTGGCTGTTCAACTACTACGGCGTCAACATCTTCGTCACCGGAAAGCACTCGTACGCGGGCGTGTGACGCGGCAGAACGAGAAGCGGCGCGCCCCCGGCCTGATCCTGGCCGGGGGCGCGCCGCTGTGTCGTGGTGCCGGTCAGACCGCCGGCGGGGCGTCGTCGGCGCTGCCGCCCTTCTCGCGGCGCTCGATCTCGGCCTCCCGGCGGCGCAGCTCGGCCTCGCGCCGCTCCAGTTCGGCCAGGGCGTCCGTACCCGCGCCCTTACCCGTGTCCGCGGCCGGCGGCTCCGCCTTCTTCGCGTCGTCCGCCGAACCGTCCGCCGAACCGTCCTTCTTGCCGTCCTTCTCAAGGGACTTGAGGAAGTCGGGGTTGTCGTCCGGCGCGACCCAGCCGCCCCGGCGGCCACCCGCCGAACCGATGCCGGCCGTGGGCTTCCTGCCCACGATCAGCCACGCGATCGAGCCCACCAGCGGGAAGAGCAGCACCAGGATGGCCCAGACGGGCTTGGGGATATGGCGCACGTCCTTCTCGTCGGTGGTGATGCAGTCGATGAAGGCATAGATGCTGAGAGCCAGCGGCACCAGAATCATCAGCACCCGAAGCATGGGCGGTCCCCCTGTGCGTGGAGATCGAGTACGGGGCGGTGGCCCCGGTTACAGGTCCAGGGTAGCGAGTAGCAGATACTGGTCGGCATGGCTTACGACGATCTTCGCTCTCTGCTCCGGGCGCTGGAACGCGACGGCGACCTCAAACGCGTCAAGGCCGAGGTCGATCCCTACCTGGAAGTCGGCGAGATCGTCGACCGGGTGAACAAGGCCGGCGGGCCCGCGCTCCTTTTCGAGAACGTCAAGGGCTCCGACATGCCCCTGGCGATGAACGTGTACGGGACGGACCGCAGGCTCCTCAAGGCGCTGGGGCTCAAGGCGTACACGGACATCAGCGACAAGATCGGCGGGCTGCTCAAGCCCGAACTGCCACAGGGATTCGTGGGAGTACGCGAGGCCTTCGGGAAGCTCGGCACGATGACGCACGTGCCGCCGAAGAAGGTGAAGCCCGGCCTCGCGCCCGTGCAGGAGGTCGTCCTCACCGGCGACGACGTCGATCTGGACCGGCTGCCCGCGCTGTTCACCTGGCCCGAGGACGGCGGCTCCTTCTTCAACCTCGGTCTGACACACACCAAGCACCCGGAGACCGGTGTCCGTAACCTCGGGCTCTACCGGCTCCAGCGCCACGACAAGCGCACCATCGGCATGCACTGGCAGATCCACAAGGACAGCGCCAACCACTACCAGGTCGCCGCCAGGCGCGGTGAACGGCTGCCCGTCGCGATCGCCTTCGGCTGTCCGCCCGCCGTGACGTACGCCTCCACCGCCCCGCTGCCCGGTGACATCGACGAGTACCTGTTCGCCGGTTTCGTCCAGGGCAAGCGGGTCGAGATGGTCGACTGCCGTACGGTGCCGCTCCAGGTGCCGGCCAACGCCGAGGTCGTCATCGAGGGCTGGCTGGAGCCGGGGGAGATGCTGCCGGAGGGGCCGTTCGGCGACCACACCGGTTTCTACACGCCGCAGGAGCCGTTCCCCGCGCTGACCATCGACTGCGTGACGATGCGCGAGCGGCCGCTGCTCCAGTCGATCGTGGTCGGCCGGCCGCCGACGGAGGACGGGCCGCTCGGGCGTGCGACGGAACGGTTCTTCCTGCCGCTGCTCAAGATCATCGTGCCCGACATCGTGGACTACCACCTGCCGGAGTCGGGCGGCTTCCACAACTGCGCGATCGTCTCGATCGACAAGAAGTACCCGAAGCACGCGCAGAAGGTGATGCACGCCATCTGGGGCGCCCACATGATGTCGCTCACCAAACTGATCGTCGTCGTGGACGCCGACTGCGACGTCCACAATCTGCACGAGGTGTCCTGGCGGGCGCTGGGCAACACCGACTACGCGCGGGACCTGACGGTCGTGGAGGGCCCGGTCGACCATCTCGACCACTCCTCGTACCAGCAGTTCTGGGGCGGCAAAGCCGGTATCGACGCGACGCGCAAACTCCCCGCGGAGGGGTACACGCGGGACGGTGGCTGGCCGGAGATGGTCGAGTCCGACCCGGAGACCGCAGACCGGGTGACGAAGCGCTGGAGGGAGTACGGCCTGTGACCAGTGCAGCCGAGGGAGCCGACGGACTGGTCGGGCAGGGACGACAGGGACGGTCGCCGGGGCCGGGCCCCGCGTCGTCGGGCAGCAGGACGCGGGCGTTTCTGCGGCTGGTGATGATCGAGCACTCGGTCTTCGCGCTGCCGTTCGCGTACATCGCCGCGCTGACCGCCATGTTCCAGCTCGACAAGACCATCCACTGGGGCCGGCTGCTGCTCGTCACGGTCGCCATGGTGGGCCTGCGGACCTTCGCGATGGCCTGCAACCGGATCATCGACCGCGAGATCGACGCCCGTAACCCCCGCACCGCGAACCGCGAGTTGGTGACCGGCGCGGTGTCGGTGCGCTCCGCGTGGACGGGCGCGCTGGTGGCCCTCGTGGTGTTCCTGGGCGCCGCGGCCCTGCTCAATCCGCTCTGTCTGGTGCTGGCTCCCGTCGCCGTGGTCCCGATGGTCGTCTATCCGTACGGGAAGCGCTTCACGAACTTCCCGCACGCCATCCTCGGCCTCGCCCAGGCGATGGGCCCGGTCGGTGCCTGGATCGCCGTCACCGGCGCGTGGTCGTGGGACGCGGTCATCCTCGGTCTGGCCGTGGGCGTCTGGATCGGCGGCTTCGACCTGATCTTCGGCAGCCAGGACGTCGAGGCGGACCGCGCGCACGGCGTGAAGTCCGTCCCGGCGCGCTTCGGCATCCCGGCCGCGCTGTACGGCGCGCGCGTCGCGCACGCCGTCACCACGGCCCTGCTGGTCTGGTACGCGCTGGCCACCGACGCCGGTCTGTTCTTCTGGGTCGGGCTGCTGATCGTCGCCGCCGCGTTCCTCTACGAGCACCAGGTCGTGAAGCCGAACGACCTGTCCCGGCTGAACCGGGCCTTCTTCACCGTGAACGGCTTCATCGGGATCGCGCTCTTCATCTGCGCGCTGCTCGACCTGCTCGTACGGGGACTGACGCCCTGACGTGACAGTGGAGTGGGTGGGCGCGGTTCAGTACCCGACCGCGCCCGCCGCGATCTCGCGCTTCGGGCGGCGGAACATGAACGCCGCCACCACGCCGCCTATCAGTCCGAAGAGATGGCCCTGCCAGCTCACCGTCGGATTCGTCGGCAGGACGCCCCACAGCGCCGATCCGTACATCACCAGGACCAGCACGCCCACCACGATGTCGACCATGCTGCGATTGACGAAGCCGCGCACCAGCAGATAGCCGAGCAGCCCGAAGACCACACCGGACGCCCCCGCCGTGACCGAGTTGTCCGCCGCCGTGAGCCAGACGCCCAGGCCGCCGACCACCATGATCGTCAGGACCACGCGCAGGAAGCGGCCTATGCCGCTGAGCGCCGCGAGGAAGCCGAGCACGAGCAACGGCACCGAGTTGGCCATGAGATGGTCGAAACCGTGGTGGAGGAAGGCCATCGGGATGACGTCGCGCAGCTCGCCCAGATCACGCGGACTCAGCCCGTACGTGTCCAGCGCGCCCGTCGTGGAGTCCACGGCCTCCAGCGCCCAGAGCAGCGCCAGCCAGCCCAGCATCAGCGCCGCCGCGGCCTTGATACGGCCCACAGCGTTCCTGTCGATGGAAGAATCCGGCATGTCGCCCCCCAAGGGTCGTCGCGCTCCCACCCCTGGAACGCGCGAGGCACCGTCCCCGGTTCCTGCTTCCGGACGCCGGATAGGGTCGGACGCGTGAAACCCGGATCGGACCCAGCGGACCAGCGCCATGTCGAGCGGCCCACGGCGGGGCCCCGGCGCCCGTGGGTCGTCGGAGTCTCCGGCGCGTCGGGGACCCCGTACGCGGCGGCCGTGCTGCGCGGACTGCTGGCCGCCGGCGAGAGCGTGGACCTGATCGTCAGCCGCGCCTCACGCCTCACGCTGCTCGATGAGACGGGGATCTCCTACCGGGACGCGCACTGGCGGGAGGATCTGCGGACGTGGCTGGCGCGGGGCGCCGACGGCAAGCCGGAGACCTTCGCCCCCGACGTGTCGGACGTACGGCACTGGGCCGCCGGTGATCTGGCGGCCGGGCCGTCCTCGGGGTCGTACGCGGTGAAGGGGATGCTGATCGTCCCCGCCTCGACGGCCTGTGTGGCGGGTGTGGCGCTCGGGCTGTCGAAGGACCTGCTGCAACGCGCGGCGAGCGTCACGCTCAAGGAGCGCCGCACGCTGGTGGTCGCCGTCCGGGAGACCCCGTTGGGCGGCGGGACCCTCAAGCATCTGGTGACCCTGGACGAGGCGGGCGCCGTGGTGCTGCCCGCGTCCCCGGGCTTCTACGCGGGGGCGACGCACATCCAGGATCTGGTGGACTTCGTCGCCGGGCGGGCACTGGACGCGGCGGGGGTGCCGCACCGGCTGTACCGCCGCTGGGAGGGGCAGCTGGGGGGCTCCCGTACGGGACCGGAAGCAACGCCGGACGCACTACCGGACGCGACACCGGAAGCACCCTAGCGAGCCCGTACCCCGTACATACACCGCTGTATCGCCGCACTGCCTTAGATTGCATACATCAACTTGCGAGATTGCTGAACAATGGAAGGCTTCAGGCATATGGACGCCGTGGATAGGCAGCTCATCCAGGCCCTCAGGGAGAACGGCAGAGCCTCGTACGCGGAGCTCGGCCGGCTCGTCGGGCTCTCCGGGCCCAGCGTCACCGACCGCATCAACCGCCTGGAGGCGGCGGGCGTCATCATCGGCTATCGCGCCACCGTCGACTCCGCGTCGCTCGGCCTCGGCGTCACCGCGCTGATCGGCATCTCGCTCTCGGACGCGGCCGACCACGAGGACGTCGCGCACCGGCTGCGCGGACTGAGCGAGATCGAGGACTGCTGGTTCATCGCGGGCGACGACTCGTACATGCTCAAGGTCCGCGCCGGCGACGTCGACGGTCTGGAGAAGACCATCCGCCGCCTCGGCAGTACGAAGGGCGTCTCGCGGACCCGTACGACGATCGTGCTCTCCACCAAGTGGGAGAACCGGGTCGGCGAACTTCCCGACGAAACGTAGGCGTACGGTTGGTGGAGTCTGGTAACCGGGCGTTCGGCGGACATATGACACACACAGTGGGAGGCGCCGCATGACTGCATCTGTCATGGATGTGGGGCTCAAGCGCGAGCTGGAGGAGAAGGTCAGGGCCGGTGAGCGGCTGACCCGTGAGGACGGCATCGCCCTCTACGAGTCGGACGACCTGGCCTGGCTGGGCGGTCTCGCGCACGAGGTGCGGACGCGCAAGAACGGTGACGTCGTCCACTTCAACGTCAACCGTCACCTCAACATGACGAACGTCTGCACGGCGTCGTGCGCCTACTGCTCGTTCCAGCGCAAGCCGGGCGAGAAGGACGCGTACACGATGCGCATCGAGGAGGCCGTGCGCCTCGCGAACGCGATGCGCGGCGAGAGCCTGACCGAGCTGCACATCGTCAACGGGCTCCACCCGACGCTGCCTTGGCGCTACTACCCGCGCTCGCTGAAGGCGCTGAAGGAAGCGCTGCCCGAGGTCTCGCTCAAGGCGTTCACCGCCACCGAGATCCACCACTTCGAGACCATCTCCGGGCTGACGGCCAGTGAGATCCTCGACGAGCTGATCGAGGCCGGGCTCGAATCGCTGACGGGCGGCGGCGCCGAGATCTTCGACTGGGAGGTCCGGCAGCACATCGTCGACCACCGCACGCACTGGGAGGACTGGTCGCGCATCCACCGCCTCGCGCACGAGAAGGGTCTCAAGACCCCGTGCACGATGCTGTACGGCCACATCGAGGAGCCCAGGCACCGGGTCGACCACGTCCTGCGGCTGCGTGAACTCCAGGACGAGACCGGCGGGTTCCAGGTCTTCATCCCGCTGCGCTACCAGCACGACTTCGTGGACATGCAGGACGGCAAGGTCCGTAACCGCCTCCAGGCGCGTACGACGATGGCCACCGGCGCCGAGGCGCTGAAGACCTTCGCCGTCTCCCGGCTGCTGTTCGACAACGTCCCGCACGTGAAGGTCTTCTGGGTGATGCACGGCGTGCAGACCGCCCAACTCGCGCTCCAGCACGGCGCGGACGACATGGACGGCTCGGTCGTCGAGTACAAGATCACGCACGACGCCGACAACTACGGCACGCCGAACAAGCTCGGCCGTGAGGATCTGCTCGACCTGATCCGCGACGCCGGCTTCCGGCCGGTCGAGCGCAACACGCGCTACGAGATCATCCGCGAGTACCCGGGCCCCGACGCGGAGCGGCGTGAGACGCCGCAGCCGATGCGGCTCTGACGTCCCGGCGTGTTCCCGTTGAGCGGCCCCAGCTCGTCGAGCTGGGGCTTCTCGCGTTCTGGAACGGGGTTGAGCGCAGATGCGCGTAATGGTTACGGTTGGCGAATGCCGCTTACGCCGCCCCCGCTCGTATTCACCCTGGACCCGCCCGTCGACCCGGCCCTGCGCGACGGCGTCGTCACGCTCTGGGCGGACGTCTCCGACGCGGGCGGCGCCGTCGGCTTCGTACCGCCGGTCAACCGGGACGACGTACGGGCCGAGCTGGTCAAGCACCTCGCGTCGATGGCCGAGGGGCGGACCCGGCTGCTCGTCGGGTACGACGAGGACGGAGCCGTGGCCGCCACGGCGTTCCTCGCGCTCAACACCCACCGGCTGATGCGGCACTGGCTCTGGCTCTACACGGTGATGGTCCACCCGAGGCACCAGGGCAAGGGCTACGGCCGCGACCTGATGGACGCGGCGGCCGACGCCGCCCGCGGCATCGACGGCATCGAGGCGATCCGGCTCACCTGCCGGGGCGGTCTGGGGCTGGAGCGGTTCTACGAGGCGTGCGGTTACAAGGAGGTCGGCCGGGTGCCGGACGCGATACGGGTGGCGCCCGGCGACGACCGCGACGACATCACCATGCTGCTGTCGCTGCGCTGAGCCAACCCGCCTATTTGGGACGCCGGGGGGCGTGCTTCACTGGTCGGGTACGTCGCCATGAGGAGCACGAGGAGAGAGGGCCGCCGTGACCGCCGCCAGAACGAGCGCCACGATCCGCTACACCGCGATGCGCCTGGGCATCTTCGTCGGCTGCTTCGTCGTTGTCGCCCTCCTGGTCCAGTTCGGCGTGCTGCCCAAGGGCCTCGGCGACTCGAACTTCGTCTGGGTGCTGCTGCTCGCGCTGGTCGTCTCCGCGCCGCTCAGCTTCATCCTGCTGCGCAAGCAGCGCGACGAGATGTCCACGCAGCTCGTGAACAAGGTCGACTCCGCGAAGGCCAGGCTTGAGGCCAACCGCGCGCAGGAGGACGGCGCGACCCAGTAGGGTCCGTTCTGTCCCGTACGAGCGCCATAAGCGCCGCGTAAGCTTCGTCACACCCGTACGCCGAACACGGATGCCCCAGCCGCTCATGCGCTGGGGCATCCGTGCGTACAGGGGCAGTTGGTGGCGCTCCGCGCACCGATACCTCAAAGCAGACCTTTGAGTTCCCCAAAGTCCCGGTGTTAATGTATCGAGCATGAAGACAGCAGTGCGCCATCACGCCGTGAGCCTCCCGCTCGTGGCGCGCCTGCATGTCGATCTCTGCCGCTGCATGTCCGCGGTCTGTTGCCGCTCGCACTGATCCGACTCGGCACCATGCGGCGGCGCCACTTCTGAAGCACGGGCGCCGCACCCCCCAGTTCCACCCCCTTCCTCTCGTCCCCTTATCCCCGTACGCCCAACTGGAGTGTGTCCGTGTCCGCGAATTCCGAGCCCGCCACCACCGGCAAGGCCGCCCAGGCCGACAAGCCGGCCGGTTCAGGCCCAGGTTTCTCCCTGCCCAAGGTCCCGTTCTGGGCCCAGATAGTCGCCGGTCTCGTCCTCGGCGTGCTGCTCGGCTGGCTCGCCCGCAGCCAGGACATCAGCTGGCTGTACACCACCCTCGACAAGATCGGCAGCATCTTCGTCCAGCTGCTGAAGCTGGCCGTCGCCCCGCTGGTCTTCTTCGCGATCCTGGTGTCGATCACCAATCTCCGTAAGGTCAACAACGCCGCCAGGCTGGCCTCGCGCACGCTGCTCTGGTTCCTGATCACCTCGCTCATCGCCGTCGTCATCGGCATCGTGATCGGCCTGATCACCAACCCCGGCTCCGGCACCGGCCTCACCCCCAAGGACGGCTCGAAGCCGGAGGGCTCGGGCTCCTGGATCGACTTCCTGACCGGCATCGTGCCGACGGACGTCATCACCCCGTTCACCGAGCTGAACGTCCTCCAGATCGTCTTCCTGGCCGCCGTCGCCGGCATCGCCGCGCTCAAGCTCGGCGACCGCGCCGCGCCGATCCTCGCGCTCAGCGAGTCCGTGCTCGAACTGCTCCAGAAGGCCCTGTGGTGGGTCATCCGCCTCGCCCCGCTCGGCACCGTCGGCCTCATCGGCTACGCCATCGCGGACTACGGCTGGGACCTGATCGGCGACTACGCGACGTTCACCGCCGACGTGTACATCGGCTGCGCCCTGGTGCTCTTCGGCGTCTACCCGCTGCTGCTGGCGACGGTCGCCAAGGTCAGCCCGATCCAGTTCTTCAAGGGCGCCTGGCCCGCGATCCAGCTGGCCTTCGTCTCCCGCTCCTCGGTCGGCACGATGCCCGTCACCGTGCGGGTCACCGAGCGTCTCGGCGTGCCGAAGGAGTACACCAGCTTCGCCGTCCCGTTCGGCGCCACCACCAAGATGGACGGCTGCGCCGCGATCTACCCGGCGCTGGCGGCGATCTTCATCGCGGAGATCTTCAACGTCCAGCTCGGCATCCAGGACTACCTGCTGATCGCCTTCGTCTCGGTGGTCGGCTCGGCGGCCACGGCCGGCCTCACCGGCGCGACGGTCATGCTGACCCTGACCCTCTCCACGCTGGGCCTGCCGCTTGAGGGCGTCGGCCTGCTGATCGCGATCGACCCGATCCTGGACATGATCCGCACGGCGACGAACGTCGCGGGCCAGGCCCTGGTCCCGGTCATCGTGGCGGCGCGGGAGAAGATCCTGGACCACGACAAGTACAACTCGGCCTCGGCGTCCCCGATCGACGACCCGGAGCCGGAGCCCAGCGACCGCAAGACGGCTGTTCCGGTCGCCGCGTAGACGCCACGCTCGGACGCCGCCCGCCTCCCGTTCTGTCGGGGGTGCGGGCGGCGTCGTTTGTCCACCGGACTGTTCCACCATCATGGATGTTGTCGTGACGCTGTGAGCGCTGGTCGCCTGGCAGGTCGGCGGATCTGAGGGAGTTGGTGGGGGCATGCCGTCTGGTACTGAGCGGAGCGCGGGAGAAGGCTTCACGTCGGCGGTCGCTACGAGGGTGGTGGCTGCGGCGTGCCGACAGGCGGGGCTCGACGGTAAGGGGGCCCGGCTGACGCCTTGGGGAGAATGCTCTGTTCCGTCTGGAGGCGCACCCGGTGGTGGTGCGGATCGCTCGGTCGACCGAGTATCTGGAGTCCGCCCGAGGTGAGGTCGCTGTATCCCGCTGGCTGGCGCGTGAGGGCTTCCCTGCGACGCGGGCGCTGGATGACGTGGAGCAACCCGTGATCGTCGATGGTCACCCGGTGACGTTCTGGCACTTGATCGAGGAGAGCGACCGTAAGCCGACGTACGGTGAGTTGGGAGCGGTCCTCCGTGACCTCCATTCGCTCACCCTGCCCGCGTCGTTGAGTCTCCCTCCGTACCCGGTGCTGGACCGGACGGATCGGCGTATCGGCGCGGCGACCGGGATACCGGAGGACGACCGTGCCGGCGTACGGCGTGAGGTCCTGGGCGAGCTGGACCGCGTCCACGGACATGAAGACATCCCCCTGGGCAGAACGCGCCACCGACGTCAGAGCACAGCGGCGCGATGAGCCACCCAGCGTAGCCAACGCCCACGCCCCTCGGTCCGTGAACACCGCGAACCCCAACAGCCTTCGGCGCTGCCCGGCCTCGGCGTGTCCGGTCTGACCGTAGGCTTGCGTGAGTTCGGGGGTACGTGGGGTGGGAGGTCGGGCCAGGTGGGTTCCGCAGGTGTGGGGAAGAGCAAGCGGATGCCGCGTGAGGTGCGTGAGCGGCAGATGATGGATGCCGCCGTGGCTACCTTCGGGCAGCGGGGGTACCGCGCGGCTTCGATGGACGAGATCGCCGAACTGGCCGGTGTGTCCAAGCCGTTGGTGTATCTGTATCTGAACTCCAAGGAGGATCTGTTCACCGCGTGCATCCGCCGCGAGGCCGGCGCGCTCCTGGCGGCCGTACGCGCGGGTGTCGTCGAGCCGGACCTCGCGCCGGACGAGCAACTGTGGGCCGGGCTCACGGCGTTCTTCGCGCACACGGCGGACAACCCCGACGCCTGGTCGGTGCTGCACCGGCAGGCGCGGACGCACGGGGAGTCGTTCGCCGCCGAAGTGGGCGCGATGCGGGGGGAGTTGGTCGCCCTGGTGACCGGTCTGCTGGGGGACGCGGGCCGCGCGTCGCCCGCCTCGCCGGATCTGGACGACCGGGATGTCGTCGGGGTCGCGCAGGCGCTCGTCGGCGCTGCCGAGGCGCTGGCCGGGTGGGCGAACGAGACGCCCGGCGTCTCCGCCAAGGAGGCCGCCTCCACGCTGATGAACTTCGCCTGGACGGGACTGGGGAGGCTGCTGGAGGGCGAACGCTGGTCACGGTGACGCCCGTTGGGCCGGTCCGGCGCTCGGTTCTCCGCTACCACCGCTCCCAGTGCAGGACCTGCTCCCGGGGAATCCGGCGGGCCGGCTTGAACTCGGTGCCGAGGGTGAACGCCAACGGGATGAAGGCGGCGAGCATCACCTCGTCGTAGGGCACTTGGAGCGCGTCGGCGAGCTCCCTCTCCAGCGGGCCCTGTGCCGAAGTCCACACCGTGCCCAGCCCGCGGGCGCGCGCGGCGAGCATGAAGCTCCACACCGCCGGGAGGATGGACCCCCAGGTCATGGACTGGTCGAGCACGGAAGCGCCTTCCGTGCGGCCCTCGATGGCGGGGACGACGAAGGCGGGCACGCGGTGGATGTTGTCGTGCAGGTGGCGCAGACCGTCCGAGATCCGTTCCATGGAGCCGGGGTGGGCGAACATGCGCGGCAGATCCCGCTCGGTCGGAGGCTGTCCGCCTCCGGTCGCCAGGGCGCGCCGGAAGATGTCCCCGACGAGACGGCGCCGGTCGGGGTCGGTGACAACGATGAAATGCCAGCGTTGCCGGTTGCGCCCCGTCGGTGCCTGCGTCGCCAGATCGACGCACTCTTCGATCAGTGACCGTGGGACCGGGCGGTCCAGGTCGAGGCGCTTGCGCACCGCGCGGGTGGTGGACAGCAGTTGGTCGGGGGTCAGGTCCAGGGTCACGGGAGCCTCCTCGCAGTCGGGTGAGGGTGTCGAGGGCAGCGCTCAGCAGCAGCGCCAATGATTGGTGGGCAGATGATTGGCGAGCATACGATTGCAATAGATGGTGGTCAAACAATCTGGAGCCAGATGATTGCGGTAAGGTGGCGTCAGCCAAGAGGGAGACCCCATGCCGTCCACGAACACGGACCGCGCGAGCGACGACTACTTCCCCCGGCTCGCCGCGGAGCGCCTCGACATCGCCCTGTGCCGGGCCTCAACTGCCGTTGCCCGGGCCGCGGATGCCCGTGTCGGCGCGCTCGGGCTCGGCGTCGGCCAGCATCTGGTGCTGAAGATGGTCGCCGAGGTCGGCCCCTGCTCGCAGCGCGTACTGAGCGACGAACTGCGTATCGACCGCACCGTGATGGTCGGCGTCTGTGACGGCCTCGAACAGGCGGGCCACGTACGGCGCGAACGAGACCCCGCCGACCGCCGCGCGTACGCCGTCACCATCACCGAGTCCGGGCGGCGGCTCCTCGCCCGCGCCGAAGACGCCGTACCCGACTTCCTCGACGGGACCTTCCAGGCCCTCAGCGCCACCGAGCGCCGACAGCTCTCCGGCATCCTCGGCAAACTGCTGTGGCCCCGCCCATGACCGGTTCCGCGCGGGCCTCAAGTCAGTGATGACGCTCCGCACCCGTGCGGTGTCGCTGTCTTGATTTCGCGACCGGGTCCCGATTTACTCGCCGGATCGGAGCCCCACGCTCCGCGCAGAGATGAGGGAACAGCGCGTGTCCACAGACGTTCCCGCCGAGGCCGGTGTGTCCTTGCCGCCGCTCTCCCACGTCGAGCCCGAGAAGCTCTGGGTGGACGGAGTCGTACGACAGGTCTCCGTACCGGCCCTCGTGCCGCCCGCCCCGGACGGCTCCCTCGCCGACATCCCCTTCGACAACGCGCAGGACGCCCCTGACGAGGCCGTCCTCAGCCGTAAAGACCCCGACGGCCGGTGGCGCGACGTCACCGCCGCCGCCTTCGCCGACGAGGTACGAGCCGTCGCCAAGGGGCTGATCGCGGAGGGGCTGCGGCCCGGCGACCGGCTCGCCATCATGGCCCGTACGACGTACGAGTGGACGCTGCTGGACTTCGCGGCCTGGGCCGCCGGCCTGGTCACCGTCCCCGTGTATCCGACCTCCTCGGCCTTCCAGACCCGCTGGATCCTCCAGGACTCGGGCGCCGTCGCGTGCGCGGTCGAGAGCGCGGAACAGGCCAGGCTGGTCAGCCACGAGCGCAGGCAACTGCCGGACCTCGCCCACCTCTGGACCTTCGACACCGGCGCCGTCGACGCGCTGCGCGCGGCCGGCGCCGAGGTCCCCGACGAGGAACTCGACGCGCGCCGCGCCGCGCTCTCGCCCGCCTCCCTCGCGACCCTCGTCTACACCTCGGGCACCACGGGAAGCCCCAAGGGCTGCGTCCTCACGCACGCCAACTTCTTCGCGGAGGTGGACAACTGCATCGAGCTGCTCCACCCCGTCTTCAAGTCGGTGAGCAGGGAGCCCGCCTCCACGCTGCTCTTCCTGCCGCTCTCCCACATCTTCGGACGCATGGTCGCCGTCGGCTGTCTGCGCGCCCGGGTGCGGCTCGGGCACGCCCCCTCGCTGCGTACCGACGACCTGATAGCCGATCTCGCGGGCTTCCGGCCGACGTTCCTGCTCGCCGTTCCGTACGTCCTGGAGAAGGTCTTCAACACCGGCCGCGCCACCGCCGAGAAGATGGGCCGCGCCGCGTCCTTCGACCGGGCCGCGAGGATCGCCCGGCGGTACGGGCAGGCCGTCGAGGCCGCCGCGGCCGGTACGGGCCCCGGCCCCGCGCTGCCCCTCAGAGCCGCCCGCGCGCTCTACGACCCGCTGGTCTACCGGCGGATACGGGCCGCGCTCGGCGGCAGGGTGGTGCAGGCCATCTGCGGCGGCTCCCCGCTCGGGGGCTCCCTCGCCGCCTTCTACGCGGGCGCGGGGATCACGATCTTCGAGGGGTACGGCCTGACGGAGACCACGGCCGCCGCCACGGTGACGCCTCCGCTCAAACCCCGTCTCGGCACGGTCGGCTGGCCGCTGCCCGGCACGTCCGTACGGATCGCCGACGACGGCGAGGTGCTGCTGCGCGGCGGGCAGGTCTTCGTCGGTTACTGGGACTTGGCGCGCGGCGAGCCCGTACCGGCCCTGGACGAGGGCTGGTTCGCGACCGGGGACCTGGGCGCGCTGGACGACGACGGCTATCTCACCATCACCGGCCGCAAGAAGGACATCCTCATCACCTCGGCCGGCAAGAACGTCGCCCCGGCCCCGCTGGAGGACTGGCTGCGCGCCCACCCGCTGATCGGCCAGTGCCTGGTACTCGGCGACAACCGCCCGTACGTCACGGCTCTGCTCACCCTGGAGCCGGACGGCCTCGCGCACTGGTGCCAGATGCGGAAGAAGGAGCACCTGACGCGCGAGGAGCTGGTCACGGACGAGGACCTGCTCGCCGCGCTGCAACGGGCGGTCGACGAGGCCAACCGGCTGGTGTCCAGGGCCGAGTCGATCCGCCGCTTCCGGGTGCTGCCCGGCTCCTTCACCGAGGCGAGCGGGCAGCTGACACCGTCGCTGAAGGTCCGGCGGGCGGCCGTCGTCGAGGACTTCGCGGCAGAGATCGAGGAGCTGTACCGCTAGCGGGCCGATCGAGGGGCTGTACCGCTAGCGGGCCCGGTTCAGGGCTTGCGCCTCGGGGCCAGCAACTGCTCCCGCAGCGCCGTCAGTTGATGGGACGACTCGACCGCGCGTGTCTCGTCCAGGGCCGTGAGCGCCAGCAGCAGGACGTCCGCCACCACCAGCCCCGTCAGGGACTCCGCCGTGATGCCGGTCGGGGTGTGCGGCGCCGTGAGGACCGACTCCACGCGGCTCGCGAACGTCTCGCCCAGCTCGTCGGTCACCAGCACCACCTTGGCGCCGACCGCCCTGGCCCGCTCCACCAGCACCGTCAGCTCCGGCAGTTCGCGGCCCGGCTGGAAGATCACGACCGCGTCCCCCTGGCCCACCGCCAGCAGCGCGTCCGCCAGGGCGAAGCCGGTCTCACCGACGAAGCGGGCCCGGCGGCCGATCCGGCCCAGGGCCAACGCCAGGTGCCTGGCGGCCAGTTCGGAGGCGGCCACCCCGTAGCAGAAGACCTCGCGCGCCGGGGCGAGCGCGGCCACCGCGCGGTGCAACGCGGCCGGTTCCGTGAGGCGGCTGCCGTGGTCGACGCGGTCCCGGGCCTCGGCGAAGACGTCGCGCCAGATGGTATCGAGGTCCTGGCCGACATGGTCGATGCGCTGCTTGAGCCGTACCTCGGGGGCGACCGTCGCCGTGAAGTCGGCGGCCAGCTCGCGCTTGAGGGCGGGCAGTCCCGCGTACCCGAGGCGCTGGAGGGCCCGGACGACGGTCGCGTTGCTCGTGCCGCTCGCCGCGCCCAGCTCCTGGGCGCCGGCGAAGAGCAGCTGCTCGACCGGGGCGCTCGCCAGATACTGGGCGACCGCCCGCTCGGACGCGGACAGCTCCTCCCACTGATCGCGCACGGCGGCCCGCAGCCGGGTCACGCCCGCACCCGGCGGCCCCGATTCCGGGCCCGCCGGCTGTCCGGACTCTGGAATCTTCATTACACCCATTGACTTCCCTGTCTCCGGCATTACTCTCCTGGACAACGCATTCCAAGAGGAACGATCCCTGAAATCAACGTTACAGGATCACGGGAATCACGTTCCGTCGCGAGGAGAACAATGGCACCCCGCTCCCTTCCGGTCATCGAGATCTCCGGCTCACCGCGCGAGCGCGGCCGGCAGTACGGCGAGGCCGTACGCCCCCAACTGCACGCCGCGCTCGGCTACTACGGGGAAGCCTTCGGGCAGTCCGCCGGTCTCACCTGGGACCGGGTCACCGCACGCGCCGAGCGCTGGCTCGCCCCCGTCGACGCCTACGCGCCCGGCCTGGTCGAGGAGATGCGCGGCATCGCCGACGGCGCGGGCGTGAGCCTGCTCGACGTCCTCGCGCTCAACGCCCGCGGCGAGGTCATCTACGACAAGTCGTTCGCCTCGATGAGCGAGAACGGCGCCCCCGCCGACGCCGACGACGAGGAGCCCGCCGACGGCTGCACGTCCTTCGCCGCGTACGGCGCCGCCAGCGGTGACGGACACGTCTACGCCGGCCAGAACTGGGACTGGCGCGCGGGCGTCGCCGACACCGTCGTCATGCTGCGGATCGTCCAGCCGCCCAAACCCACCCTGATCATGCAGGTCGAGGCAGGCCAGGTCGGCCGCCAGGGCGCCAACTCGGCCGGGATCGCGCTCAACGCGAACGGCCTCGGCGGCAGGTTCGACGACACGGTGGGACTGCTCCAGACCGTCGTACGCCGCTCGGTGCTCGACCAGCCCACCATCACCGACGCCCTCGACGTCCTGTGCCGCACCCGCGCCCACATCGCCAGCAACGCGCTGCTCACCTGCCGCGAGGGCTTCGCCATCGACCTGGAGACGACACCCGCCGGGCACGGCTGGCTCTACCCCACGGACGGCCTGCTCGTGCACGGCAACCACTACCAGGCCGGTGTCCCCGCCGCCCTCGCCGCCAACTACCGCCCCATGTCGTCCGACTCCCTCGTCCGCGTCCCGCGCGCCGAGGAAGGGCTGCGCCGGCTGCGCGGTTCCGGCGGGCCCGAGGAGTCCCGCCGGCTGATCAAGGAGGCGATGTCCGACCATCTCGGGCTCCCCGAATCGCTGTGCACGCACCCCGATCCGAGGCGGCCGACGATCAAGCACTGGACCACCCTCGTCTCGTCCTGCGTCGACCTGACCAGCGGTGACTACCACGTCACCGCAGGTACGCCCTGCGACAGGGAGTACCAGCACATGCCCTGGAACGTGTACGACGGCCCCTATGGCGACCGCCCGTACGACCCCGGGAACGACCACCACCCCGAACGCGAGACCACCGAGGACCCCGCGATGGCCACCACAGGAGCCCAGCGATGAGAAGCACCCGCACCACCGCCACGGCCGCCCTGGCCGTCGCCGCCCTGCTGACCGCCGCCGGCTGCAGCGGCGCCGACCAGACGTCCACCGGCGGCGGGAGCGCCGACGCCGCCTCCCTCAAGCTCCTCGCGACCACCCCCGCCGCCAAGGGCGGCCTCACCACGGCCAACTGGCTGCTGGAGGACGAGCCCGACTCCCTCGACCTCGACACCCAGGGCACCAGCGCGGGCCGCGTCGTCCTCACCAACGTCTGCGAACGGCTCTACCAGCTCCAGCCGGACATGTCCGTGAAACCGCTGCTCGCCGAGAAGGCCACCACCCCCGACGACCGGACGCTCGTCCTCACCGTCCGCGACGGCGTCACCTTCCACGACGGCACGGACCTCACCGCCGACGACGTGCTGTACAGCCTGAAGCGGCACGCCGACCCGGACATGGAGCAGAGCGACGAGTTCACCAACGTCGCCGCCATGAAGAAGACCGGCGACCGCGAGATCACCGTCACCTTCAAGCAGCCCGACGCCCTCTTCACCAAGGCGCTCGCCGGTGACGCCGGCCTCGTCTGGAACCAGGAACAGGTCGAGAAGTCCGGTGAGGACTTCGGTACGCCGGGCCAGCCCGACGCCTGCTCGGGGCCGTACGAGCTCAGCCGTTGGAGCTCCGGCGACTCGATCGTCATCCACAGCTACGACGACTACTGGGGCAAGAAGGCCCTCACCGACAAGGTCGTCTTCCGCTGGGCCTCCGACAGCGCGCTCGTCAACGCCGTGACCACCGGGGCCGCCGACGGCGCCTACACCGAGTCGCCCAACACCGCGTCCGCCCTGCGCGGCAAGAAGGGCGTCGACCAGCACTACGGCCCCTCCACCGCCTCGCTCGTGCTCATCCCGACCGAACGCGGCGGCCTGAAGAACGCCGCCGTCCGCCAGGCGCTCTCCCTCGCGATCGACCGCGTCGGCATCGCCAAGTCCGGTTACGGCGGCCTGGTCGAGCCCTGGGCGACGCCCGTCGGCGCCGGGGCCTGGGGGTATGAGAAGCCCGTCTTCGAGGCCGCGCAGAAGGAGATCACCAACGCCCCCGACAGCCCGTCCGCCGACGATCTGACCCGCGCGAAGAAGCTCGTGGACGAGTCGGGCGTCGACAAGGCCGCGCCGATCGTCATCGGCACCGACGCCAGCCAGGGCCGTACGGTCGTCGCCAACGCGACCCGCTCCGCGCTCCAGCGCATCGGCCTCAAGGGCCGGATCAAGACCGTACCGACGGCCCAGTTCGAGCAGTTCTACAGCGACCCGCAGATCCGCTCCGAGATCGACGTCCTCGTCGGCGACTGGTACATCTCCAAGTCCGACCCGATCGGCTTCTACGACAACGGACTCTCCGACTCCTCCAACAACTGGGTCGGCTTCAAGGACGCCGCGTACGACGCGCAGGTGAAGAAGGCCCTCGGCACGCTCGACGACGCCGAACGCGCCGGGCTCGCCGTGGAGGTGCAGCGGAAGTTCACCGACCAGGCCGTCTGGATCTCCGTCGCCCAGGTGCCGTCCGTGCTGGTCCTGAACGACAGGCTGACCGGGCCGCCCGCCTCCATGGCGTACCTCTACTACCCGTGGGCCGCCCAGCTCGGCACCAAGAGCGCCGAGAGCGCGTCCGGCACCGGGAAGGGCTGACCGACATGCTCGCCCGAATATCCAGGCGCCTCGCGGGCCTCCTCGCCACCCTCTTCGCCGCGTCGTTCGTCATCTTCGCCGCCGTGTACGCGGCCCCCGGCGACCCGGCCGTCTTCCTGGCCGGCGGCCGGGACAAGCTGACCCCGGAGAAGCTCGAACTGGTCCGTCAGCAGTACCACTTGGACGAGCCGCTGGCCGAGCAGTACGGCCGCTGGCTCTGGGACGGCGTCCATCTCGACCTCGGCCGGTCCTTCAAGTACAGCGACCAGGTGGCCGACCTGCTGGCCGCCCGCCTGCCCACCACCCTCGCGCTGGTGGCGTACGCGACCGTCCTCTTCGTCGTCATCGGCGTCGGCGCCGGTGTGCTCGCCGCCGTCCGGCGCGGCAGCTGGGTCGACTCGACGGTCGTCGGCGGTACGACGCTGGCCGCGTCCGTCCCGTCGTTCGTCTCCGCCATCGCGCTCGTCGCGCTCTTCGGTGTCCAGCTCGGCTGGTTCCCCGTCACCGGGGGCGGCGAGGGCGTCGGCGGGACGCTGCACCATCTGACGCTGCCCGCCGTCTCCCTGGCACTCGGCGCGCTCGCGCTGATCAGCCGGGTCACCCGCCAGGCGATGGTCGACGCGGGCGCCGCGGACCACGTGGAGGTGGCGCGCGCGTCGGGCCTGCCCGAACGCGAGATCGTCCGCAGACACGTGCTGCGCAACGCGCTCGGCCCCATCGTCACCATGTGCGGCCTCGTCATGGCGGGCATGCTCGCCGGCACCGTCGTCGTGGAGACGGCCTTCGGCATCAGCGGCATCGGCTCACTGCTCGTCGGCGCCATCAACACCCACGACTTCCCGGTCGCCCAGGCCGTCCTGCTGCTGATGGTCACCGGCTACATCGTGGTCACCACCCTCGTCGACCTCCTCCATCCGCTGCTGGACCCCCGAGTGAAGGAGCGTGCGGCATGACGGCGCCGACCCTCGCCCCCGTCGGCGGACCGCGCTCCCGCCAGCCGCTCGGCGTGCGCGTCGCGGGCGGGTTCCTCGTCCTCGTCGTCCTGGCCGCCGTCCTGGCGCCGTTCGTCGCGCCGTACGCCCCCGACGCCATCGACCTCTCCGCGTCACTGGTCGGCACCTCCGGCGACCATCTGCTCGGCACCGACTCCTCGGGCCAGGACCTGCTCTCGCGGGTGCTGTACGGGGCGCGTACGAGCCTGATCGCGCCGGTCCTGCTGCTGGGCCTCGCGGCGCTGCTCGGCGTCACCCTCGGCACACTCGCCGCCTGGCGCGGCGGCTGGGTGGACACCCTCGTCTCGCGGATCACGGACGTCATGTACGCGTTCCCCGGGCTGCTGTTCACCGTCCTGATCATCGCCGTCTTCGGCGCCGGGATGACCACGTCCGTACTGGCGCTGGGCCTCGCCTACACGCCCACCGTCGCCAAGTACACCCGGTCCGTGGCGCTCGCGGAGTGCCGCAAGCCGTACATCGACGCCTACCGGGTCCAGGGCATGGGCGGCGCGCGGATCTGCGCGCTGCACCTCGTGCCCAATCTGGGGCGCTCCGTCGTCGGCTATCTCGTCGTCCTCTTCGGCGAGGCCCTGATGTCGCTGGCGACCCTGTCCTACCTCGGCTTCGGTGCCCAGCCGCCCAGCTCCGACTGGGGGTTGATGGTCCAGGAGGGCCAGGCCGCCGTCGTACAGGGCGCGTTGCTCCCGGCGCTCGTGCCGGGCGTGGCCATCGCCCTCGTCGTGGTGTCCTTCAACGTCGTCGGGGTGCGGGCCGCCGACCGACTCGGCAGCGGGAGGTAACCGCATGCTCCTCGACATCGAGCACCTGACCGTCCGGCTCCCGGGCACCGCCCGGCCCGTGCTCACCGACGTCACCCTGCGGGTGGCGAGCGGCGAAGTCGTGGGCCTGGTCGGCGAATCGGGCTCCGGCAAGTCCACCACCGCCAACGCCGCCCTGCGTCTGCTGCCGGGCGACGCCACGGCCACCGGCCGGATCACCGTCGACGGGACGGACGTCCTGTCCCTCACCGGCGATGCCCTGCGCGCCCACCGCTCGCGTACGGTCGCGATGGTCCACCAGGACCCGCGCTCCGCCCTCAACCCGGTGCGGCGCGTCGGGGACTTCCTCACCGAGCGGCTGCGCGGGGCGGGGCTCGACCAGCGGGCGGCGCGAGCCCGCGCGGTCGAACTCCTCGCCGCCGTCGGCCTGTCCGACCCGGAACGGCGCGTACGGCAGCGCCCGCACGAACTGTCCGGCGGCATGCTCCAGCGCGTCGTCATCGCGGGCGCGCTCGCCGCCGAACCGCGCCTGCTGCTCGCCGACGAGGCGACCAGCGCCCTGGACGTGACGACGCAGGCGGAGATCCTGGCGCTGCTGAGGTCCCTGCGGACCTCCGGCGGTGACCGGACGCCGGGGATGCTGTTCATCACCCACGACCTCCAACTGGCCGCCGCCTACTGCGATCGCGTGTACGTCATGTACGCGGGCCGGGTCGTCGAGGAAGGGTCCGCCGACGACCTGTTCGCCCGGCCCAGGCACCCGTACACGCGGGGGCTGCTCGACTGCTCCCCGACGCTGGACACGGAGACGCGCGAGATCCGCCCCATCCCCGGCCGGCCACCCTCGCTCGCCGACGCCTTCACCGGCTGCGAGTTCGCGGCGCGCTGCCCGTGGGCGGAGGCCGCGTGCGAGACGTGGCGGCCGGAGCCGGTCGCGCTGGACGGCGGCGGTACGGCGGCCTGCCGCAGGCTGCCGGTCACAGGCGCGGCCACGGCGACGGCCACGGATACGGACACGGTCACGGTCACGGAAGGGAGCGTCCGATGACGGATGCCGGACAGGAGCACGCCCTCGCCGTCGACGGACTCCACAAGGAGTACCCGATGCCCGGCGGCGGCCGGCTCACCGCGGCCGACGCGGTGTCCTTCACCGTCCCCGCGGGCGGCTCGCTCGGCATCGTGGGGGAGTCCGGGTCGGGCAAGACGACCGTGGCGCGGATGCTGGTGGGTCTCGTACGGCCCGACGCCGGCGCCGTACGGGTCGCGGGCCGCCTCCGGGAGACCCGCACCCCACGCGGCGCGTCGGCCCGGCTGGCCAGGGCCAGGGAGATCCAGATGGTCTTCCAGGACCCGTACGTCTCACTCGATCCCCGGCTGACGTCCCGTCAGTGCCTCACCACCGCACTGCGGTTGCACGGGCGCGACGACTCACTGGCCGACGGGCTGCTCGACCGGGTGGGGCTCGGCGCCCGCGAGTCCGGGGCGCGTCCGCACGGGATGTCCGGCGGTCAGCGGCAGCGGCTCGCCATCGCGCGGGCGCTGGCCGTCGACCCGAAGGTGCTGGTGCTGGACGAGGCGGTGGCCGCGCTGGACGTGTCCATCCAGGCGCAGATCCTGCGACTGCTCGGTGAGATCCGCCGGGACACGGGCGTCGCGCTGGTCTTCGTGAGCCACGACCTGGCCGTGGTGCGGCACATCACCGACGAGGTGCTGGTCATGCGGCGCGGCATCGTGGTCGAACAGGGCCCGACGGACGGGGTGTTGGCGGCACCGGACCACCCGTACACCCGGCGGCTGCTGGCGTCGGTGCCCCGGCCGGGCTGGGACCCGGCGGCGGTCGTGGGGGCGTAGGGGTCACAAGGCAGGAGCCCTGCTCCCCGCACTGGACATGCGGGGAGAGGGCTCCTTGGGTACTGCTATTTTCGTGCGCGATCTACCGACCCGGGCAACTAGGCCGGGGTTACGTTCTCCGCCTGCGGGCCCTTCGGGCCCTGGGTGACGTCGAAGTTCACGACCTGGTTCTCCTCGAGGGAGCGGAACCCGGACGCGTTGATCGCGGAGTAATGGACGAAGACATCCGGGCCGCCGCCGTCCTGGGCGATGAAGCCGAAGCCCTTTTCAGCGTTGAACCACTTGACGGTTCCGGTAGCCATAAGCCCTCCTTGGGCCAAAGGGTTGCCCTGCTCCAGAACCTGCAAACAAGTCTGAAAACTACAAAAGCCTGCGGGTCACATGCTCCGCAGGCTCTGTACTGCAAGGGAAACCAAACTGCAACTTGCGGCGAGCCTAGCACGCGTCTTACGGGCAGCGGTAGGGGGAAAGATCACCCAAAGATCACCTCACCCCCACGTTTGAAGAGGCCCCCGGCGAGGTGACGCGGCGCGGGTCCTGACGTGCGAAGGAGACCCGCCCGGAGCCCGCCCCGGGCCCGCCGGGAGCCCCGCACGCCGCCCCGTCCGACACCCCCTGACGGCCCGGCCGGCCTCACGGGTCTAGCCTCGCCCTGTGGACAGCTCCCTTGAAAGCACAGCACGCCCCGAGGCGGACGGAAGCGCTCCGCTCCGCGTACGCCCGCGCGTCGGTCACATCCAGTTCCTGAACTGCCTCCCCCTTTACTGGGGCCTCGGCAGAACCGGAGCGCTCTTCGATCTTGAGCTGACGAAGGACACCCCGGAGAAGCTCAGCGAGCGCCTCGTGCGCGGTGATCTCGATATCGGTCCCGTGACCGTGGTCGAATTCCTCCGCAATGCCGAGGACCTCGTCGCATTCCCCGATCTCGCGGTCGGCTGCGACGGCCCCGTCATGTCCTGCCTGATCGTTTCGCAGGTGCCGCTCGACGAACTCGACGGGGCGCGGGTGGCGCTCGGCTCGACCTCGCGGACCGCCGTACGGCTCGCGCAGCTGCTGCTCGCCGAGCAGTTCAAGGTCACGCCCGAGTACTACACGTGTCCGCCCGACCTCGGTCTGATGATGCAGGAGGCGGACGCCGCCGTCCTGATCGGCGACGCGGCCCTGCGCGCCTCGCTGCACGACGCGCCGCGCCTCGGGCTCCAGGTCCATGACCTCGGGCAGATGTGGAAGGACTGGACGGGGCTGCCGTTCGTCTTCGCGGTGTGGGCGGCGCGCAAGGACTATCTGGCGCGTGAGCCGGAGACCGTACGCCTGGTGCACCAGGCGTTCCTCGCCTCCCGTGACGTGTCGCTGGAGGAGGTCACCAAGGTCTCCGAGCAGGCGGCGCGCTGGGAGAGCTTCGACGCGGAGCTGCTGGAGCGCTACTTCACGACGCTCGACTTCCGCTTCGGGCCCGACCAGCTCGCGGGCGTACGGGAGTTCGCCCGCCGGACCGGACCCACGACCGGTTATCCCGCCGACCCCCACGTCGAGTTGCTCCCCTCCTGAGAAGGTAGGAGCGGCACACGGGGGACGGGAACGGGGAGGGGACGGGTATGCAGCCGCTCGACGCGGACGGGCCTCGCACCATCGGCGCGTACCGGCTGCTGGGCAAGCTCGGCGCCGGCGGCATGGGCCGGGTCTATCTCGCCAGGTCCGGGGGCGGCCGGACGGTCGCCGTGAAGGTCGTCCATCCGCATCTCGCGCTGGACGAGGAGTTCCGGGCCCGCTTCCGCCGCGAGGTGGCGGCGGCCCGCCGGGTCGGCGGCGCCTGGACGGCGCCGGTGCTCGACGCCGACCCGGAGGCGGCCACGCCATGGGTCGCCACCGGCTATGTGGCCGGCCCCTCGCTGACGCAGGCCGTCGCCGCGCACGGCCCCCTGCCCGAGCGGACCGTACGGGCGCTGGGCGCCGGGCTCGCCGAGGCGCTGGGCGCGGTCCACGAGCTGGGCCTCGTCCACCGCGACGTCAAACCCTCGAACGTCCTGCTGGCCCTCGACGGGCCCCGGCTCATCGACTTCGGCATCGCGCGCGCCACCGACGGCACCGCCTCGCTGACCTCCACCGGCGTCTCCGTGGGCTCGCCCGGCTACATGGCGCCCGAGCAGATACTCGGCAAGGGCGTCACGGGCGCGGCCGACGTCTTCTCGCTCGGCGCGGTGCTCGCGTACGCCACCGCCGGGGTGAGCCCCTTCCCCGGCGACTCCTCCGCCGCGCTGCTCTACAAGGTCGTCCACGAGGAGCCCGAACTGGACGCGCTGGACGGCGACTTGAAGGACCTGGTGGCCCACTGCCTGGCCAAGGACCCGGCCGCGCGCCCCGCCCCGGCGGAGGTCGCCGCCCGGCTCACGCCCGCGCCCGGCGGCGCCGCCCCGCTGGTGGAGGCGGGCTGGCTGCCGGAGGCCCTGGTACGCGAGGCCGGCCGGGCCGCCGTACAGCTGCTGGACCTGGAATCGGCGGCGCCCGTACGGAGCGCTCCCGGGCAGCCGGTGCACTGGCCCACGCCGCCGGAGCCGGACACGCCCCCGCCCGCCGTGGGCCCCGCGCTGGGCGAGTTCGGGCCGCCGACGTACCCCGACGCCCAGGCGCACCCGGTGCCCGGAGCCGCCCCGCGGATCCAGGATTCCGACGACCCCCGGATGTCCCTCTCCGTCACCGCGGGCCGGGCCGGACCCCGACGCCGCAGGATCAGCTGCACGGTCGCCCTCGCCGTGGCGGGCGCGCTGGCCGCCGTCACGCTCGGCGGCACGCTGCTCCTCGACCAGTTCTCGAACGGCTCCTCCAACGACTCCGCCCACGACTCGGCCGGCCAGGGCAAACCGACGGGGGCCGGCCCGAGCGCGACGGCCCCCGGCGACACGGCCCCCGGCGACGGGGCCCCCAGCGACGGGGCGACCGGGGCCGTCGCGGACGTGCCCAAGGAGTTCGTCGGCACCTGGAAGGGCCCGACGACCGAGCGCAGCGGACTCCCGCACGGCGACTACGAGGTCGAGATCACCGCGGGCGGCAAGGGCGACAAGGTGCTCCGCTCCACCAGCTTCCTCTCGCTCCTCGGTGTGGAGGCCGAGTGCTACGGCGTGGGCACACTCGTGTCCGCCACCGCGAAGGAGATCCGGATCGAGGAGTCGACCGATCCGGACCGGCAGGGCAGGGCGGGGATGTGCACGACCACCGAGGCCGCCGAGCTGACGTTCACGCTCACCGACAAGGGGGATCTGCGCTTCGTCTCCAAGGAGGAGGCGGCGGGCAACCCGACCGGCACCCTGACGAAGCGGTAGCGGAGGCGCAGCCGGTCGGCCCGTACCCCTGGCGTACGCTGGATCGGTCCGTAGCTCCCCTGATACACCGCCGAAAGGTGACGCCCCGGTGACCGAGAAGGCCGACCAGCAGTCTGTCCTCGACCGCGCTGCCGAGGGTGGCCGGATCACCCCCGAAGAGGCGCTCGACCTCTACCGATCGGCCCCCCTCCACGCGCTCGGCTCCGCCGCCGACCGCGTACGCCGCCGCCGGTACGCCGGTACGGAGCACATCGCGACGTACATCATCGAGCGGAACATCAACTACACGAACGTCTGCGTGACGGCGTGCAAGTTCTGCGCCTTCTACGCGGCCCCCAAGGACACCGACAAGGGCTGGACCCGCGACCTCGACGACATCCTGCGCCGCTGCGCGGAGACCGTCGAACTCGGCGGCACCCAGATCATGTTCCAGGGCGGCCACCACCCCGACTACGGCGTGGAGTACTACGAGAAGCACTTCGGTGCCATCAAGGCCGCGTTCCCGCAGCTGGTCATCCACTCCCTCGGCGCGTCCGAGGTCGAGCACATGGCCCGGATCTCGGACGTCTCCGTGGAGGAGGCGATCCGCCGGATCCACGCGGCGGGCCTCGACTCGTTCGCGGGCGCCGGCGCCGAACTGCTGCCGGCCCGGCCGCGTACGGCCATCGCGCCGCTCAAGGAGTCCGGCGAGCGGTGGCTGGAGATCATGGAGACCGCGCACGGGCTCGGCGTCGAGTCGACGTCCACGATGCTCATGGGCACCGGCGAGACGAACGCGGAGCGGATCGAGCACCTGCGGATGATCCGCGACGTACAGGACCGGACGGGCGGCTTCCGGGCGTTCATCCCGTACACCTACCAGCCGGAGAACAACAAGCTGAAGGGGCAGACGCAGGCCACGCTCTTCGAGTACCTGCGGCTGATCGCCATCGCGCGGCTCTTCCTCGACAACGTCGCGCACATCCAGGGCTCCTGGCTGACCACGGGCAAGGAGGTCGGCCAACTCTCCCTGCACTACGGCGCGGACGACCTCGGCTCGATCATGCTGGAGGAGAACGTGGTATCCTCGGCGGGCGCCAGGCACCGCTCCAACCGGCTGGAGATCATCGACCTGATCCGCAAGTCGGGCCGGGTACCGGCGCAGCGCACGACGACGTACGAGCACATCGTCGTGCACGACGACCCCGCGAACGACCCGGTCGACGAGCGCGTCGTCTCGCACATCTCCTCCACGGCGATCGCGGGCGGCACGGCGCACCCCGAGCTCAAGCTGCTCGACGCCAACTGACCGCGTGGCACTGACGATCCACCGGGCGGACCTGCTGCTGCCCGGCGCCGGGCGCGCGCCCGTGCCGGGCGGCGCCGTCCTGGTCGCGGGCGACTCGATCGAGGCCGTCGGCCCGTACGAGGAACTGGCGGCGGCCCACCCGGCCGCCCGCGTCCGCCGGTGGCCGGGCGTCCTGACCCCCGGGCTGCGCAATCCGTACGGTCCCGAACTGCTGGAGCGGGCCTACCACCCCGACCCGCGCGAGGCCGACGAACTGGGAACCCGCCCGCTCACCGGCGCCGCGCTGGCCGCGCTGGAGATGACCGAGTCCCGCTGGGGCGCGAGCGCGCGGCGCGGGGTACGGGCGATGCTGGCCCACGGCACGGTCGCCGTCGCGGGCCGGCTGCGGCGCGCCACGGTGGCGGACGCCGTCGCCCGCTCGGGCCTGGGAATCGAACCCCGCGCCACCGCCCCACCGGGCCCGCCGACCCTGGACGTGTTCGCGGCCCTGCCGCCCGAGGAGTCGTTCGCGCTGCCACCACTGGACTTCGAGGGCCGCCAGGCGGACTTCGCGGTCTTCGACGTCCCGGCGGCCACCGCCCCGTACACCGCCCTGACGCAGGCGGGCGCGGCGAGCTGTGTGGCCACGATCCTCGACGGCCGCCTGGTCCACCGCCGCGCGTAACGCGCGGGGCGGTCTCTGCGGTCTCTCCGGTCGGTCCCCGGGCCCGTGCCGGAGGCGGGCTGATTCAATGGAGGGGTGACCCGAGCCTCCCTGGAAAAGCAGCCGCACGAAGTCGCCTCGATGTTCGACGACGTGGCGGCCAAGTACGACCTCACCAACGACGTGCTCTCGCTGGGCCAGGCGCGGCTCTGGCGCAAGGAGGTCGCCAGGGCCGTGGGTGCCCGGCCCGCGCAGAAGATCCTCGACCTCGCCGCGGGCACCGCCACCTCCTCCATGCCCTTCGCCGCCACCGGCGCCTACGTCGTGCCGTGCGACTTCTCGCTCGGCATGCTCCGCGAGGGCAAGAAGCGCCACCCCTGGCTGCCGCTGACCGCCGGCGACGCGACGAAACTCCCCTTCCGGGACGACGTCTTCGACCGCGTCACGATCTCCTTCGGTCTGCGCAACGTCCAGGACACCGACAGCGCGCTGCGCGAGCTGTACCGGGTGACCAAGCCCGGCGGGCAGGTCGTGATCTGTGAGTTCTCACAGCCGACCTGGGAGCCCTTCCGGACCGTCTACACGGAGTACCTGATGCGCGCGCTGCCGCCCGTGGCGCGCGGTGTGTCCTCCAACCCCGACGCGTACGTGTACCTCGCCGAGTCCATCCGCGCCTGGCCCGACCAGCCCGGTCTCGCCGCCCTCCTCCAGAAGGCCGGCTGGTCGAAGGTCGCGTGGCGCAATCTCACCGGCGGGGTCGTGGCGCTGCACCGTGGCGTCAAGGCTGAAGTCTGAGCCCGAAGCGGTACGCCTTCCGCTTGCCCACCGGCGTCATGAACGTCTCCTCCAGGTCCATGCCGAGGCGCCGGGCGACCGCCACCGAGCGGTCGTTGCGGGCGTCGACCATCGCCACGACGGTGGAGACGCCCGCCGCCCGTACCCGCTCCAGCGTCGCGTGCGCGGCGGCCGTGACGTACCCCTTGCCCCAGTACGCGCGGCCGAGCCGCCAGCCGATCTCGATCTCGCCGACCGGGCCGAACGACGTGTGCGGCCACGGCTGCGCGCCGGTGAAGCCGATCACCTCGCCCTCGGCGTCGAGCATCGTCCAGAGGCAGAAGCCGCGTTCGGCGGCGTGCGCGCGCTGACGGGCGGTGAACTCCTCGTACTCGGCGAGCGGCGCGGGCCCGCCGTGGAACTCCATGACGTCCGGGTCGTCGAAGATCCGGTGCCACGCGCGCGCGTCGTCCTCGGTGGGTACGCGGAGCCGTACGACGGGGACCGGTCGGGTGATGTCGTTCACGTGGGTGGCCCTTCAACTCGTCGATCAATACGCACCCATAGACTGCACCTGTCCAGTGCCGAACATGTCCACAGCCGTCGGTACGCCATGAACGGGACCCGCCAGCCGGGTGCCACGAGTCTTCGGGAGATCCCGCTGTGACCGAGCCCCTCTCCGAACACACCGCAGATGTGATCGTCGTCGGGGCGGGCCCGGCCGGCTCCACCACGGCGTACCACCTGGCCAAGTCGGGCCTGGACGTCCTGTTGCTGGAGAAGACCGCGTTCCCGCGCGAGAAGGTGTGCGGCGACGGTCTGACCCCGCGCGCCACCAAGCAGCTGGTGGGGATGGGCATCGACATCTCCGAGGAGGCCGGCTGGCTCCGTAACAAGGGCCTGCGGATCATCGGCGGCGGTGTACGGCTCCAGCTCGACTGGCCCGACCTGGCCAGCTACCCGGACTACGGACTCGTCCGCAAGCGCGACGACTTCGACGAGCAACTCGCCCGCCAGGCACAGAAGGCCGGGGCGCGGCTGCACGAGCGCTGCAACGTCGGCGCGCCGATCATCGACCCGCGCACCGGCCGCATCACCGGCGTCAACGCCAAGATGGGCGAGGAGAAGACGCCCGTCACCTTCCACGCGCCGCTCGTCGTCGCCGCCGACGGCAACTCCACGCGGCTGTCGCTCGCGATGGGTCTGCACCGGCGCGAGGACCGGCCGATGGGCGTCGCCGTCCGTACGTACTTCACCTCGCCCCGCCACGACGACGACTACCTGGAGTCCTGGCTGGAGCTGTGGGACCGGCGCGGTCCGCAGGACCGGCTGCTGCCCGGCTACGGCTGGATCTTCGGCATGGGTGACGGCACCTCCAACGTCGGCCTGGGCATCCTCAATTCGTCGTCCGCCTTCAAGGAGCTGGACTGGCGCGAGGTGCTGAAGGCGTGGTGCGCCTCGATGCCGGAGGACTGGGGCTACACCCCCGACAACATGACGATGCCGATCCGCGGCGCCGCGCTGCCCATGGCGTTCAACCGGCAGCCGCACTACACCAAGGGCCTGCTGCTGGTCGGTGACGCGGGCGGGCTGGTCAACCCGTTCAACGGCGAGGGCATCGCGTACGCCATGGAGTCCGGCCAGATCGCGGCGGACGTCATCGTGCAGGCGCAGTCCCGGCAGACGCCGGGACAGCGCGAGATGGCTCTCCAGCGCTATCCGCAGGTCCTCAAGGACACCTACGGCGGCTACTACACGCTGGGCCGCGCCTTCGTGAAGCTGATCGGCAACCCGAAGGTCATGAAGATCGCGACGCAGCGGGGGCTGACGCATCCGCTGCTGATGAAGTTCACGCTGAAGATGCTGGCGAACCTGACGGACCCGACGGGCGGCGACGCGATGGACCGGGTCATCAACGGTCTGAGCAAGGTCGCGCCCAAGTCGTAGAAGAGTGAGCGGCGGTGGGCCGGGTCATCCCTCGGCCCACTTCCGCAGGGCGGCGGCGTCCGCGAACCTGCCGACGTTCGTGTCGAGCGGGGTGTCCGTGTACTGGTGGAACTTCCACGCGGCCTTGATCCGGGGCTTGCCCGCCGTCACGTAGTCCGCGATCCACAGGGCGTCGCCCGCCTCGCTGGTGGTGTCGCGGTTGAGCCAGAAGTCCCTGTTGCAGTAGAGCCCGACGCGGTGGTCCGCGCCCCGCAGCCGCTTGAGCTCCGCCAGGAAGGCGTCCTTGGAGGCGCAACTGACGTCCGCGTCCTCCCAGTCGACGAACAGCGGGTCGCCGGACCGCGAGGCGGCCTTGTCCGCGAAGTACTCCGCCTGCGCCTTCATGCTGCCGGGCCGCAGGAAGTGGTAGAAGCCGACGACGAGTCCGGCCTCCCGCGCGTGCGAGGCCTGGTCGTTCATACGGGGGTTGATGTACGAGGTGCCCTCGGTGGCTTTGACGATGGCGAAGTGCAGGCCCTGCGTGGAGAACGAGGAGCTCTGGTACGACGAAACGTCGACGCCGTTGACGGTCATGGGTGGTGCCTCCTGCGTGGTGCGTGTGGGGGGAGAGATTCCCTGTCTCTCCGATGCCCTCCACGGCACCGCCGCACTCTCGAACAACCACGCCGGGGGAGTGCGTTGGAAGCACGGTCCGGGGGCGCGCGGCACGACCGAAGGGCCGCCGCTCCCCGGGGCGGGGGAGTGACGGCCCTTCGGTCGTGCGGTCGTGATGGTCGTTCTGATGGCGCAGGTCGTGCCGGTCGGTCAGAGAAGACGGACGGCGCCGCTCGGCGGGTCCCAGTCCAGCGTCTTCTCGACGACACCCGTACCGGAGTTCTGCGCGCCGATGAACTTGCCGCCGCCGGAGTAGATCCCCACGTGGTACGCGCTGCCCGCGCCGCCCCAGTAGAGGATGTCGCCGACCTGGAGGTTGTCCAGGGAGACCTGGGTGCCGGCCGTCGACTGCGGCTGCGAGGTGCGCGGCAGGTCGATACCGGCCTGGCGGTACGCGGCCTGGACGAGGCTGGAGCAGTCCCACGAGTTCGGGCCCGTGGAGCCGAGTACGTACGCGTCGCCGACCTGGGCGCGCGCGAAGGCCAGGACGGCGGCGGCCGAGCCGGTGGCCTGCGTGCTGCTGTCGGAGGCCGGGGCGGACGAGCCGGAGGAGGCGGCGAGCGTCGTGCGCTCCTCGGAGCGCGAGGCGCGCTCCTCGGCGGCCTTGGCGCGAGCGGCAGCCGCGGCCTTCTCCTTGGCCTCTGCCTTGCGCTGGGCCTCGGCCTTGGCCTTCTTGGCGACCTTCGCGGCGTGGGTCGCCGCGGCGTCCTCCTGGGCGCGCAGGTCGAGGCTGTCCGCGACCTGCTGGGTGGCGGCGGCCGACTGGGCGACGCTGCCGGCGAGACCGGCGGTGAGCGTGGGCATCTCGATGGTCTCGGTGACCGGCTCGGCGTTGGCCGGAGCGGCGGCACCGGCCAGCGCGATGGTGCTGAGTACGCCACCGGCAACTCCGGACCGGATGGCGGTTTTCGACGCGCCTCGGCGGGGCTTCCGGTGGCTGGGTATGTGAGCGGTGTGGGACATGAGGACAATCGCTATCAGGGCATTCGGGTTCCCTTCAAGCAAAGTGTGTTGCGCCACAGTTACGTTCGGAATGGGCCAATCCGCTTACTGGCGGCCTTTATTGACGCCGTAACGGGCATAACGGTCACTCGTGATCATGGCTGTGATCACCAGTAATCGGTGAATCGCCCGAATTGCCCAGCACCTACCATCCGTTCGCTCTGATGGCCAAGCCCCACTTTTAGGACGGTTGAGTGGAGTGGTACAGGTCACAGAATGGTGAACGCGGAACCGCCGGCCGCTCGTGAACGCGTGCACGTGATCCGTGTTCGTCCGTTCCCGTCCGCGTCTGCCCGACCTCGTGCCTCGTACTCCCTCTTTCCGGCACCCGCTCCCGAACTCGATCCGTACTCGTTCCGCGTTCGTTCCCGTCCTCGTCCGCCCCCGTCCGCACCCCGTCCACCTCTGTCCCCCGACCTCCCCCGGGCGGGTGGCGCGCGCCTCTATCACCCGCGCGCGTCCATCTCCAATTTGCTGCTCTCCGTGCTGTCTTGATAGGGGCAGCACGCCTCCGACCAGCGGTGACTCTCCGCATTGTTACCTCAGGTGACCGACCGGACGCTGCCCGTTCGTTGATCCAACGCCCCTGTGACGCATGATCGATCGTCAGGTGGTGGAGATCACAAACTCGTTGTCGCACCCCGTGTCGCACGTCACAGACCGGGAGGCATAAGATGCGGGGCAGTCCGGCTTGTGAACTGCCTCACATACGCGTGATCTTCGCGGGGTGGCGAGACAGAAGCTCGGTTGAGGACCAACGGTCAGGGACGACTGGAAGGAGCGAGGAGCGTGAATGCCTACGCGCCAATCCTCGTGCTCGGCGCTCTCGGTGCCGCGTTTGCGATCTTCTCCGTGGTGGCGGCCACGCTTATCGGCCCGAAAAGGTACAACCGGGCAAAACTCGAAGCGTACGAGTGCGGCATCGAGCCCACTCCCACGCCGGCCGGAGGTGGCCGCTTTCCCATCAAGTACTACCTGACGGCGATGCTCTTCATCATTTTCGACATCGAGGTCGTCTTCCTTTACCCCTGGGCCGTCACCTTCGACGCGCTGGGGCTTTTCGGGCTCGTGGAGATGTTGCTCTTCGTGCTCACCGTCTTCGTCGCCTACGCGTATGTGTGGCGGCGCGGCGGTCTGGAATGGGACTAAAGGCGCGGAGGGGCAACCAATGGGACTCGAAGAGAAGCTGCCGAGCGGTTTTCTGCTGACCACCGTCGAGCAGGCCGCGGGCTGGGTGCGCAAGTCGTCCGTCTTCCCGGCGACCTTCGGCCTCGCCTGCTGCGCCATCGAGATGATGACGACGGGCGCCGGCCGGTACGACCTGGCCCGGTTCGGCATGGAGGTCTTCCGCGGCTCGCCGCGCCAGGCCGACCTGATGATCGTCGCGGGACGGGTGAGCCAGAAGATGGCGCCCGTCCTGAGGCAGGTCTACGACCAGATGCCGAATCCCAAGTGGGTCATCTCCATGGGGGTTTGCGCGTCGTCCGGCGGGATGTTCAACAACTACGCGATCGTCCAGGGCGTCGACCACGTCGTCCCTGTCGACATCTACCTGCCGGGCTGCCCGCCGCGGCCGGAAATGCTGATGGACGCCATCCTCAAGCTCCACGAGAAGATCCAGACCTCCAAGCTCGGGGTCAACGCGGAGGAAGCCGCCCGCGAGGCGGAGGAGGCGGCGCTCAAGGCGCTCCCGACGATCGAGATGAAGGGGCTGCTGCGGTGAGCGACGAGCAGCGATCCGGAAGTTCCCCGGACGACCAGCACGACCAGCCGGCCGACGAGGCGGGCAGCAGTGTGCCGTCCGCCCGCGGCCAGGCCGCCGAGGTCATCGGCGTACGCAAGGGCATGTTCGGCACCGACAGCGGCGGCGGTGACACCAGCGGCTACGGCGGTCTCATCAGGACCGTGAGCCTGCCGGGCGCCGCCAGCCGCCCGTACGGCGGCCGGGACGGTGTCTTCGACGAGATCGCCGACGAACTCGAAGGGGCGCTGGAGGAGCAGGGACTGCTCCCCGCCGACGCCATCGAGAAGACGGTCGTCGACCGGGGCGAGATCACCTTCCACATCGCCCGCGAGCATCTGGTCCAGGTGGCCAGGACGCTGCGCGACGACCCGGCACTGCGCTTCGAGCTGTGTACGGGTGTGTCCGGCGTCCACTTCCTGGGCGACAAGGGCCGCGAGCTGCACGCCGTCTACCACCTGCGCTCACTGACGCACGGCCGGCTGATCCGCCTTGAGGTGTCCGCACCGGACAGCGACCCGCACGTGCCGTCCCTGGTCGAGGTCTATCCGACCAACGACTGGCACGAGCGCGAGACGTACGACTTCTTCGGCCTGATCTTCGACGGCCACCCCGCCCTCACCCGGATCATGATGCCGGACGACTGGCAGGGCTTCCCGCAGCGCAAGGACTACCCCCTCGGCGGTATCGCCGTCGAGTACAAGGGCGCCCAGATCCCGTCTCCGGACCAGCGGAGGTCGTACTCATGACCACCCCCCACGCCACTCCCCGTGCCACCACCGAGGGCACCGTCTACACCGTCACCGGCGGTGACTGGGACGAGGTCGTCGAGACCGCGGCCAAGTCGGACGACGAGCGCATCATCGTCAACATGGGTCCCCAGCACCCGTCGACGCACGGTGTGCTCAGGCTGATCCTGGAGATCGAGGGCGAGACCGTCACCGAGGCCCGCTGCGGCATCGGCTATCTGCACACCGGTATCGAGAAGAACCTCGAATTCCGCAACTGGACGCAGGGCACCACCTTCGTCACGCGCATGGACTACCTGACGTCGTTCTTCAACGAGACGGCGTACTGCCGTGCCGTGGAGACGCTGCTGGGCATCGAGGACGACATCCCGGACCGGGCGAACATCATCCGCGTCCTGCTGATGGAGCTGAACCGGCTCTCCTCGCACCTGGTCTGCATCGCCACCGGCGGTATGGAACTCGGCGCGACCACGATCATGATCTACGGCTTCCGCGATCGTGAACTGATTCTCGATGCCTACGAGTTGATCACCGGCCTGCGGATGAACCACGCGTACATCCGGCCCGGCGGCCTCGCCCAGGACCTTCCCCCGGGCGCCGTCGACCATCTGCGTGAGCTGCTGAAGACCCTGCGCAAGAACCTGCCGGAGTACGACAAGCTCGCCACCGGCAACCCGATCTTCAAGGCCCGTATGCAGGACGTCGGCTATCTCGACCTGGCCGGCTGCATGGCGCTCGGCGCCACCGGACCGATCCTGCGCTCGGCCGGTCTGCCGCACGACCTGCGCAAGACCGACCCGTACTGCGGCTACGAGACGTACGACTTCGACATCCCGACCGCCGAGACCTGCGACGCCTACGGGCGCTTCCTGATCCGGCTGGAGGAGATGCGCCAGTCGCTGCGGATCGTCGAGCAGTGCCTGGACCGGCTGGAGCCGGGCCCGGTCATGGTCGGCGACAAGAAGATCGCCTGGCCCGCGCAGCTCGCGCTCGGCCCGGACGGACTCGGCAACTCGCTCGACCACATCAAGAACATCATGGGCACGTCCATGGAGGCTCTGATCCATCACTTCAAGCTGGTGACGGAGGGCTTCCGGGTCCCGCCGGGGCAGGCGTACGCCGCCGTCGAGTCGCCGAAGGGCGAACTCGGCGTGCACGTCGTCTCCGACGGGGGCACGCGTCCCTACCGGGTCCACTTCCGCGACCCGTCGTTCACCAATCTCCAGTCCATGGCGGCCATGTGTGAGGGCGGCCAGGTCGCCGACGTCATCGTCGCCGTCGCGTCCATCGACCCCGTGATGGGAGGCGTCGACCGGTGACCACCACACCGAATTCCGAGGTCAGCCTCGGGATGCCCCAACTCCCCGCCCCCGACTACCCGGCCGATGTACGCGCCCGGCTGGAGACGGACGCCAAGGAGGTGATCGCCCGCTACCCCGACAGCCGCTCGGCCCTGCTGCCGCTGCTGCACCTCACCCAGTCCGAGGACGGGTACGTCACCCGTACCGGCGTCCGCTTCTGCGCCGAGATGCTGGGGCTGACCACCGCCGAGGTGACCGCGGTCTCCACCTTCTACTCGATGTACCGGCGCAAGCCCTCCGGCGACTACCAGGTCGGCGTCTGCACCAACACGCTCTGCGCGGTGATGGGCGGCGACGCCATCTTCGACGGGCTCAAGGAGCACCTGGGCGTCGGCAACAACGAGACCACCGAGGACGGCAAGGTCACGCTGGAGCACATCGAGTGCAACGCGGCCTGCGACTTCGCGCCGGTGGTGATGGTCAACTGGGAGTTCTTCGACAACCAGACCGTCGAGTCGGCGAAGCGGCTCGTGGACGACCTGATGGCCGGCGAGCAGGTCTCCCCGACCCGCGGCGCGCCCCTGTGCACGTACAAGGAGACCGCGCGCATCCTCGCGGGCTTCCCCGACGAGCGCCCCGGCGCCGTCGACGCCACCGGTGGCGCGGGCCCCGCCTCGCTGATCGGTCTCCAGCTCGCCAAGGGCGAGGCCGTCCCGGCCCGTACACCGCGCCCGCGCGGCGACGCGGCCCCGCAGGACACCCCGCCCCAGCCCGGTGCCGGGCACCTCAGCTCGCACGACGCGCCGCAGCGGACCGCGGCGTCCGATCCCGCGAACCCCACGGGCCCGGTAGACGGGGAGGGGAAGTGATGACCACAGCACCCGAGTTGAACGACACGAGCCCGGAGAAGCTGCTGACTCCGGTCCTGTCCGCGTTCTGGGACCAGCCCGACGCGTGGACGCTGGACACCTACAAGCGGCACGAGGGGTACGAGGGCCTGCGCAAGGCGCTCGCCATGACGCCCGACGACCTCATCGCGTACGTGAAGGACTCCGGTCTGCGCGGCAGGGGCGGCGCGGGCTTCCCCACCGGCATGAAGTGGCAGTTCATTCCGCAGGGCGACGGCAAACCGCACTACCTCGTCGTCAACGCCGACGAGTCGGAGCCCGGCACCTGCAAGGACATCCCCCTTCTCTTCGCCAACCCGCACTCCCTCATCGAGGGAATGATCATCGCCTGCTACGCGATCCGCTCGCAGCACGCCTTCATCTACCTGCGCGGCGAGGTCGTGCCCGTACTGCGCAGGCTGCACGAGGCCGTACGCGAGGCGTACGAGGCGGGCTACCTCGGCAAGGACATCCTCGGCAGCGGGATCGACCTCGACATCACCGTGCACGCGGGGGCCGGCGCGTACATCTGCGGCGAGGAGACCGCGCTGCTGGACTCGCTGGAGGGGCGGCGCGGACAGCCCCGCCTCCGCCCGCCGTTCCCGGCGGTCGCGGGTCTCTACGCGTGCCCCACTGTGGTGAACAACGTCGAATCCATCGCCTCGGTTCCCGCGATCCTGAACCGGGGCAAGGACTGGTTCAAGTCGATGGGCAGCGAGAAGTCCGCGGGCTTCACGCTCTACTCGCTCAGCGGCCATGTCACCAGCCCCGGCCAGTACGAGGCCCCGCTCGGCATCACGCTGCGCCAGCTGCTCGACATGGGCGGCGGCATGCGCAAGGGCCACCGGCTCAAGTTCTGGACGCCGGGCGGCTCCTCCACGCCGATGTTCACCGACGAGCACCTGGACGTGCCGCTCGACTACGAGGGCGTCGGCGCCGCCGGATCCATGCTCGGCACCAAGGCGCTCCAGTGCTTCGACGAGACGACCTGCGTGGTGCGGGCCGTCACCCGCTGGACCGAGTTCTACGCCCACGAGTCCTGCGGCAAGTGCACTCCGTGCCGTGAAGGCACCTACTGGCTCGTGCAGTTGCTCCGTGACATCGAGGCCGGCAAGGGCGTGCCCTCCGACCTCGACAAGCTGAACGACATCGCCGACAACATCAACGGCAAGTCGTTCTGCGCCCTCGGAGACGGCGCCGCAGCGCCGATCTTCTCCTCGCTCAAGTACTTCCGCGAGGAGTACGAGCAGCACATCACCGGCAAGGGCTGCCCCTTCGACCCGGCGAAGTCCACCCTGTGGGCCGACCAGCACGCGCACCTGGAGGTGAACGCATGACAGTCACCACCTCCGCCCCCACAGGCGGCGGCGAGGCGGCGGTCCCGCCCGAAGATCTCGTCTCGCTGACGATCGACGGCATCGAGATCTCGGTCCCCAAGGGGACCTTGGTGATCCGCGCCGCCGAACTCCTCGGCATCGAGATCCCCCGGTTCTGCGACCACCCGCTCCTCGACCCGGCCGGCGCCTGCCGGCAGTGCATCGTCGAGGTCGAGGGCCAGCGCAAGCCGATGGCCTCCTGCACCATCACCTGCACCGACGGCATGGTCGTCAAGTCGCAGATCACCTCGCCGGTCGCCGAGAAGGCGCAGCGCGGTGTGATGGAGCTGCTGCTCATCAACCACCCGCTGGACTGCCCGGTCTGCGACAAGGGCGGCGAGTGCCCGCTGCAGAACCAGGCGATGAGCGCCGGCCAGTCCGACACCCGGTTCGAGGGCCAGAAGCGGACCTTCGAGAAGCCCGTACCGATCTCCACCCAGGTGCTGCTCGACCGCGAGCGCTGCGTGCTCTGCGCGCGCTGCACCCGCTTCTCCAACCAGGTCGCGGGCGACCCGGTGATCGAGTTCCTGGAGCGCGGCGCGCTCCAGCAGGTCGGCATCGGCGTGGGCGACCCCTTCGAGTCGTACTTCTCCGGCAACACCATCCAGATCTGCCCGGTCGGCGCGCTGACCTCGGTGGCGTACCGCTTCCGCTCCCGCCCGTTCGACCTGGTCTCCTCGCCGAGCGTGTGCGAGCACTGCGCGGGCGGCTGCGCCACCCGTACCGACCACCGGCGCGGCAAGGTCATGCGGCGCATGGCCGCCGACGACCCCGAGGTCAACGAGGAGTGGATCTGCGACAAGGGGCGGTTCGGCTTCCGTTACGCGCAGCGGCCCGACCGGCTCACCACTCCTCTCGTACGCGGCGAGGACGGCGAGCTGGCACCGGCGAGCTGGCCGGAGGCACTTGAGGCCGCCGCGAACGGGCTCGCCGCCGCGCGCGGCCGGGCCGCCGTCCTGACCGGCGGCCGGCTCACGGTCGAGGACTCCTACGCGTACGCCAAGTTCACCCGCGTCGCGCTCGACACCAACGACATCGACTTCCGCGCGCGCGTACACAGCGCCGAGGAGGCCGACTTCCTCGCCGCCCACGTCGCCGGACACGGCGTCGACCTGGACGGTACGGGGATCACGAACACGACGCTGGAGAAGGCCCCGGCCGTCCTGCTCGTCGGGTTCGAGTCCGAGGAGGAGGCGCCCGGCGTCTTCCTGAGGATGCGCAAGGCCCACCGCAAGCACGGGCAGCGCAGCTTCTCGGTCGCCACGCACGCCACGCCCGGTCTCACCAAGGCGGGCGGCACGCTGCTGCCCGCCGCGCCCGGCACCGAGACCGAATGGCTCGACGCGCTCGCCTCGCAGACCGGCCTCGAAGGCGCGGGCACCCGCGCCGCCGACGCCCTGCGCGAGAGCGGCGCGGTGATCGTCGTCGGCGAACGGCTCGCCGCCGTCCCCGGCGGGCTCACCGCCGCCGCCAGGGCCGCCACCGCGACCGGCGCGAAGCTCGTCTGGGTGCCGCGCAGGGCCGGTGAGCGCGGTGCGGTCGAGGCCGGCGCGCTGGCCGGCCTGCTGCCCGGCGGCCGTCCCGCCACGGACCCGCGCGCCCGTGACGAGGTCGCCGAGGTCTGGCGCGTACGGGAACTGCCGTCCCGGCACGGCCGCGACACCGGCCAGATCGTCGACGCCGCCGCGACCGGCGAACTCGGCGCGCTGGTCGTCGCGGGCGTCGAGGTCGCCGACCTGCCGGACCCGGCACGCGCGCGTGAAGCACTCGCGGCCGTCGGCTTCCTGGTGTCGCTGGAGCTGCGGCCCAGCGAGGTCACCGACCACGCCGACGTCGTCTTCCCGGTCGCCGCCGTCGCCGAGAAGGCCGGCACCTTCCTCAACTGGGAAGGCAGGGCGCGGATGTTCGAGGCGGCGCTCAAGCCCGATCAGATGACGCGTCGGCTGGCCACGGACGACGCGCGGGTGCTGCACATGCTCGCCGACGCCATGGACATCCCCTTCGCGCTGCCCGACCTGAACTCCGTACGCCGCGAACTGGACCGGCTCTCCAACTGGGACGGCCCGCACGCCGAACCGCCCGTCGAGTCCTCCCGTCCGCTGCCCCGTCCGGGCGCGGGCGAGGCGGTGCTCGCCGGTCACCGGCTGCTGCTCGACCAGGGCCGGCTCCAGGACGGCGACGAGGCCCTGGCGGGCACCCGCCATGCCGCCGTCGCCCGGCTCTCCGCCGCCACGGCGGCCGAGACCGGCGTCAAGGACGGCGGCGTCCTGGCCGTCACCGGGCCCGCCGGCACGGTCGAACTGCCGCTCAGCGTCACCGAGATGCCCGACAAGGTCGTCTGGCTGCCGCTGAACTCGACCGGCGGCGGTGTCCTCGCCGACACCGGATCCCGGCCGGGCACGCTGGTCCGGATCGGCGCCGCCGAGGCCGGGGCCCCGGCGGACGCACCGGAGTCCGACGCACCGGAGGTGCGCGCATGACCGCCATCGACCGAATCGGCGCGGCCCCCGCGCAGAGCGTCCTCGCCGCCGAGGACCTCTCGATGTTCGGCACCGACCCGTGGTGGCTGGTGGCCCTCAAGGCCGTCTTCTGCTTCGCGTTCCTGATGGTGACCGTGCTGGTCGCCATCGTCTGGGAGCGCAAGGTCGTCGCCTGGATGCAGCTGCGCATCGGCCCCAACCGGCACGGCCCCTGGGGCATGCTCCAGTCGCTCGCCGACGGCATCAAGCTGATGCTGAAGGAAGACGTCGTCGTCAAGCGGGCCGACAAGGTCGTCTACGTCCTGGCGCCGGTCATCGCGGCGGTGCCCGCCTTCATGGCGATCGCTGTGATCCCCTTCGGCCCCGCGGGCAACGAGGTGTCGATCTTCGGCCACCGTACGACGATGCAGCTGACCGACCTGCCGATCGCGATGCTCTACATCCTCGCGGTCGCCTCCGTCGGCATCTACGGCATCGTCCTCGCCGGCTGGTCGTCCGGATCGACGTACCCGCTGCTCGGCGGTCTGCGCTCGTGCGCGCAGATGATCTCGTACGAGATCGCGATGGGCGCCGCGTTCGCCTCGGTGTTCCTCTACTCCGGGACGATGTCGACGTCGGCGATCGTCGAGGCGCAGGCCGACCGGTGGTACATCATCCTGCTGCCGGTCTCCTTCATCATCTACATCGTCACAATGGTCGGCGAGACCAACCGCGCGCCGTTCGACATGCCCGAGTCCGAGGGCGACCTGGTCGGCGGCTTCAACACCGAGTACTCGTCGATCAAGTTCGCGCTGTTCATGCTGGCCGAGTACGTCAACATGGTCACCGTCTCCGCCGTCTCCGCCACGCTCTTCCTGGGCGGCTGGCGGGCCCCGTACCCGATCTCCTCGTTCTGGGAGGGTGCGAACCACGGCTGGTGGCCGATGCTCTGGTTCATCATCAAGGTCCAGCTGCTGCTGTTCTTCTTCATCTGGCTGCGCGGCACGCTGCCGCGCGTGCGCTACGACCAGCTGATGAAGCTCGGCTGGAAGGTGCTGATCCCGGTCTCGGTCGTCTGGCTGATGCTGGTGGCGACCGTGCGCGCCCTGCGCAACGAGAACTACGACTTCCAGGACATCGTCCTGTACGTCGCCGGGGCCGTCATCGCGATCCTGCTGCTCTCCTTCGTCGCCGACATCTTCCGGGACAAGAAGGAGAAGGCCGCCGCCGCGGCCGAACCACCACCGCCCCCGTTCGACCCGATGGCCGGTGGATTCCCGGTGCCCCCGCTGCCCGGGCAGACCCTGCCGCCCGTGCCGCGCCGACGCTCACGCGGTGAGCGCGAACTGGTTGTCAGTGGCGGGGCCAATACTGAGAGTGACGCGAGTGACGGAAAGGAGGCTGACGGTGTCTGACAACGCTTCCAAAGGTTCGAAGGGGGACGACCCCGGGGCGCGCCGGCTGAATCCGGTCGCCGGCTTCGGCGTGACCTTCAAGGCCATGTTCAAGAAGCGGCTGACCGAGCAGTATCCGGAGACGGAGAAGGTGACGGCGCCGCGCTTCCACGGCCGCCACCAGCTGAACCGCCATCCGGACGGCCTGGAGAAGTGCATCGGCTGCGAGCTGTGCGCCTGGGCCTGCCCGGCGGACGCGATCTATGTCGAGGGCGCGGACAACACCGAGGAGGAGCGCTACTCCCCGGGCGAGCGGTACGGTCGCGTCTACCAGATCAACTACGCGCGCTGCATCCTGTGCGGCCTGTGCATCGAGGCGTGCCCCACGCGGGCGCTCACGATGACCAACGAGTTCGAGCTGGCGGACAGTTCGCGCGAGAGCCTCATCTACACCAAGGAGCAGCTGCTCGCCGGTCTGGAGGAGGGCATGGTCGAGTCGCCGCACTCGATCTTCCCCGGCACGGACGAACAGGACTACTACCGGGGCCTGGTGACCGAGGCCGCCCCCGGCACGGTCAAGCAGGTCGCGTACACCAAGGGTGAGGTCCCGCAGGAGAGCGCCTCCACCTTCGGTGAGGACGAACCGGCCTCGAAGAAGGTGATCGGCGGATGAACACGCTCGCCGCTTCCCTCACCTCGACCGGCGAAGCCGTCCAGTTCTGGATCCTCGGCACGATCGCCGTGATCGGCGCGCTCTGCACCATCCTGATGAGGCGGGCCGTGCACAGCGCGCTCTGCCTCGCCGGGACCATGATCGTCCTGGCGGTCTTCTACCTGGCCAACGGGGCGTACTTCCTGGGCATCGTGCAGATCGTCGTCTACACCGGCGCGATCATGATGCTGTTCCTCTTCGTGGTCATGCTCGTCGGCGTCACCGCCGCCGACTCGCTCACCGAGACCATCAAGGGCCAGCGCTGGTGGGCCGCCGCCTGCGGCCTCGGCTTCGGCATCCTGCTGATCGCCGGTATCGGCAACGCGTCGCTGACGACCTTCACCGGACTCGGCGTCGCCAACGCCGGTGGCAACGTCGAGGGCCTCGCCGCCCTTATCTTCACCAAGTACGTGTTCGCCTTCGAGATCACCGGCGCCCTGCTGATCACGGCCTCCATCGGCGCGATGGTGCTCACGCACCGCGAGCGCACCGAACGGGCCCTGACCCAGCGGGAGATGTCCGAGAAGCGCGTCCGGAGCAAGCACCTGCCCCCGCTGCCCGCGCCCGGTGTCTACGCCAGGCACAACGCGGTGGACATCGCCGGTCTGCTGCCCGACGGCAGCGCCTCGGAGCTGACGGTCAGCAAGACGCTGAAGGACCGCGGTCAGATCCGGGACGTCTCCGGTGAGGCCATCGCCGATCTGAAGGCGCTGGAGCAGCGGTCGAGCGAGCGACTGGGCCGCGCGGACCGCCTCGGCCGTGAGGACCGCGAGGACCGTGAGGAGGGCGTCACCAAATGAATCCGGTCAACTACCTCTATCTCGCAGCGCTGTTGTTCACCATCGGCGCGGCGGGAGTGCTGATCCGGCGCAATGCGATCGTCGTCTTCATGTGCGTCGAGCTGATGCTCAACGCGTGCAACCTCGCGTTCGTCGCCTTCTCCCGGATGCACGGCAATCTGGACGGCCAGATCATCGCCTTCTTCACGATGGTCGTCGCCGCCGCGGAAGTCGTCGTCGGGCTCGCGATCATCGTGTCGGTGTTCCGTTCGCGCCACTCGGCCTCGGTCGACGACGCCAGCCTGATGAAGCTCTGAGGGGTCGCTGAATCGTGGAGAATCTGATCGCGCTGCTCATCGCGGCGCCCCTGCTCGGAGCAGGTCTTCTGCTGTGCGGCGGGCGGCGTCTCGACCGGGTGGGCCATATCCTCGGCACGCTGCTGGCTGCCGCCTCCTTCGTGATCGGCGTGGTGCTGTTCGCGGACATGCTGGGCAGGAGCGGCGACGACCGCGCCCTGCACCAGCACCTGTTCAGCTGGATTCCGGTCGAGAGCTTCCAGGCGGACATCGCCTTCCAGCTCGACCAGCTGTCCATGACGTTCGTACTGCTCATCACCGGCGTCGGCACCCTGATCCACATCTACTCCATCGGGTACATGGAGCACGACGAGCGGCGCCGCCGCTTCTTCGGCTATCTGAACCTGTTCCTCGCCGCGATGCTGCTGCTGGTCCTCGCGGACAACTACCTGCTGCTGTACTTCGGCTGGGAGGGTGTCGGCCTCGCGTCGTACCTGCTCATCGGGTTCTGGCAGCACAAGCCCAGCGCGGCCACCGCGGCCAAGAAGGCCTTCCTCGTCAACCGCGTCGGCGACATGGGCCTGTCGATCGCGATCATGCTGATGTTCACCACCTTCGGCACGTTCGCCTTCGGGCCCGTCCTGGAGTCCACCGGTCAGGCGAGCAGCGGCACGATCACCGGCATCGGCCTGATGCTGCTGCTCGCGGCCTGCGGCAAGTCGGCGCAGGTGCCGCTCCAGTCCTGGCTCGGCGACGCGATGGAGGGCCCGACCCCGGTCTCGGCCCTGATCCACGCGGCGACGATGGTGACGGCGGGCGTGTATCTGATCACCCGCTCCGGCGCGATCTTCAACGCCTCGCCGGACGCCCAACTCGTCGTCGTGATCGTCGGAGCCGTCACGCTCCTGTTCGGTGCGATCGTCGGTTGCGCGAAGGACGACATCAAGAAGGCCCTCGCGGGCTCGACGATGTCCCAGATCGGCTACATGATCCTGGCCGCAGGTCTCGGCCCCATCGGCTACGTCTTCGCGATCATGCACCTGGTGACGCACGGCTTCTTCAAGGCCGGGCTGTTCCTCGGCGCCGGCTCGGTCATGCACGGCATGAACGACGAGGTCGACATGCGCAAGTACGGCGGTCTGCGCAAGTACATGCCGGTCACCTTCGTCACCTTCGGTCTCGGCTATCTCGCGATCATCGGCTTCCCGGGTCTCTCCGGCTTCTGGTCGAAGGACAAGATCATCGAGGCGGCGTTCGCCAAGGGAGGCACCGAGGGCTGGATCCTCGGCGCCGTCACCCTCCTGGGCGCGGCCCTCACCGCGTACTACATGACGCGCGTGATGCTGATGACCTTCTTCGGTGAGAAGCGCTGGCAGCCCGACGCGGAGGGCAATGAGCCCAAGCCGCACGAGTCGCCCAAGTCGATGACGATCCCGATGATCGTCCTCGCCTTCGGCTCGGTCTTCGCGGGCGGTCTCTTCTCGCTCAACGAGTCGTTCGTGAAGTGGCTTGAGCCGGTCACCCAGTTCGAGCACGGTCACCCGCCGATCAGCGCGGCGGCCGTCACCACCCTCACGGTCGTGGTGCTGCTCATCGGTGTCGGTGTCGCGTATCTCCAGTACGGCCGCAAGCCGGTGCCCGTCACGGCGCCGCGCGGCTCGCTGGTCACCCGCGCCGCCCGCCGCGATCTTCTCCAGGACGACTTCAACCATGTGGTCCTGGTCCGCGGCGGCGAGCACCTCACCCGCTCGCTCGTGTACGTCGACCACACCCTGGTCGACGGTGTCGTCAACGGCACCGCGGCGTCGTTCGGCGGGCTCTCCGGCCGGCTGCGCAAGCTGCAGAACGGCTACGCCCGCTCCTACGCGGTCTCGATGTTCGGAGGTACGGCAGTGCTCATCGCCGCGACCCTGCTGATGAGGGCGGTGTAATCAGATGTCGTTCCCCCTTCTGACGGCGACGGCGGCCGTCCCGGCGATCGGCGCCATCGTCACGGCGGCCGTTCCGGCCGCCCGGCGCACCGCCGCCAAGTGGATCGCGCTGACCTTCTCGCTCGCCACGCTCGTACTGGCGGCGATCGCGCTGGTCCGCTTCGAACCCGGCGGCGACCGTTACCAGTTGACGGAGTCCCACGCCTGGATCTCCGACTTCGGGGTCAGGTACGAACTGGGCGTGGACGGCATCGGTGTGTCGCTCATGGCGCTCACCGCCCTGCTGATCCCCTTCGTCATCGCGGCGGGCTGGCACGACGCCGACCCGCTGGAGACGAAGAGCTCCCGCTGGCGGCCGACGCAGGGCTTCTTCGCCCTGATCCTGATGGTCGAGGCGATGGTGATCCTCTCCTTCGAGGCCACCGACGTCTTCCTCTTCTACATCCTGTTCGAAGCCATGCTCATCCCGGTGTACTTCCTCATCGGCGGCTTCGGGGACCGGGCCCACGCGGGCGGCGACGAGGCCGGAGCCACCCAGCGGTCGTACGCGGCCGTGAAGTTCCTCCTCTACAACCTGGCCGGCGGCCTGATCATGCTGGCCGCCGTCATCGGACTGTTCGTCCAGGCGGGCACCTTCTCGCTGACGGAGATCGCCGCGGCGAGGGCCGACGGCACGCTGGACATGTCGACGGGCATGGAGAGGTGGCTCTTCCTGGGCTTCTTCCTCGCCTTCGCCATCAAGGCGCCCCTGTGGCCGGTGCACACCTGGCTGCCCAACGCCATGGGCGAGGCCACCGCGCCCGTCGCCGTCCTGATCACCGCGGTGGTCGACAAGGTCGGCACGTTCGCGATGCTGCGCTTCTGCCTCCAGCTCTTCCCGGAGGCGTCCAAGTGGGCCACCCCGGTGGTGCTGGTGCTGGCGCTGATCAGCATCGTCTACGGGGCGCTGCTCGCGGTCGGCCAGCGCGACATCAAGCGGCTGATCGCCTACGCGTCGATCTCGCACTTCGGCTTCATCATCATGGGCATCTTCGCGATGACCAGCCAGGGCCAGTCGGGCGCGACGCTCTACATGATCAACCACGGCATCTCGACGGCCGCGCTGCTGCTGGTCGCGGGCTTCCTGATCTCGCGGCGCGGTTCCCGGCTCATCTCGGACTACGGCGGAGTGCAGAAGGTCGCCCCGGTCCTGGCCGGCACGTTCCTGATCGGCGGACTGGCGACCCTCTCGCTGCCGGGGCTCGCCCCGTTCGTGAGTGAATTCCTGGTCCTGGTCGGCACGTTCAGCCGGTATCCGGTGATCGGCATCATCGCGACCATCGGCATCGTGCTCGCCGCGCTCTACGTCCTGGTCCTCTACCAGCGCACGATGACGGGCCCGGTGAACGAGTCGGTCCGCCACATGCCGGACCTGAAGCTGCGTGAGCTGGCGGTCGTCACCCCGCTGATCGCGCTCCTCCTCTTCCTGGGCGTCTACCCGAAGCCGCTGACCGACATCGTGAACCCGGCGGTGGAGCACACCATGAGCGACGTCCATAAGTCCGACCCCAAGCCCGAGGTGGAGGCAGCACCGTGAGCGTGACAGCTGTCCACAGCCTGTGGACAACGACGGCGGCCGAGGGGATCGACAAGATCCAGGCCCCCAAGATCGAATACGCGCAACTGGCCCCCGTACTGATCGTGCTGGGCGCCGCGGTCGTGGGCATCCTCCTTGAGGCCTTCGTCCCGAGGAAGGGTCGGTACTACGCGCAGCTCTTCCTCTCGGTCGTCGCCCTGGCCGCCGCGTTCGCCGCGGTGGTCGCCCTGGCGGCGGGCGGATACGGCAGCACCAAGGCGCACCTCGCCGCCATGGGCGCGATCGCCGTGGACGGGCCCGCGCTGTTCCTCCAGGGCGTCATCCTCCTGACGTCGGTCGTCGCCGTGTTCACCTTCGCCGAGCGCAGGCTCGACCCGGTGAGCCACGGCGCCCGGATCGACTCCTTCGCCGCCGAGGGCGCCTCGGTGCCCGGCAGCGAGGGCGAGAAGGCGGCGGTCAAGGCCGGGTTCACCACCACCGAGGTGTTCCCGATCATGATGTTCGCGGTGGCGGGCATGCTGGTCTTCCCGGCCGCCAACGACCTGCTGACGCTCTTCATCGCGCTGGAGGTCTTCTCCCTCCCGCTCTACCTCCTGTGCGCGCTGGCCCGCCGCAAGCGGCTGATGTCGCAGGAGGCCGCGGTGAAGTACTTCCTGCTCGGGGCCTTCTCGTCCGCGTTCCTGCTCTTCGGCGTCGCGCTGCTGTACGGCTACGCGGGCTCGGTGTCGTACGCGCGCATCGCCGCCGTCGTCGACGGCTCGGTCGGCACCGTCGACCCGGTCCTCGCGGACACCATGGGCAACGACGCGCTGCTGCTCATCGGCGGCGCGATGATCCTCATGGGCCTGCTCTTCAAGGTCGGCGCGGTGCCGTTCCACATGTGGACCCCGGACGTCTACCAGGGCGCGCCCACGCCGGTCACCGGTTTCATGGCGGCCGCGACGAAGGTCGCCGCGTTCGGCGCCCTGCTGCGACTGCTGTACGTGGTGCTGCCGGGCCTGCGCTGGGACTTCCGGCCCGTGATGTTCGGTGTCGCGATCCTCACCATGCTGTTCGGCGCGGTCGTCGCCATCACCCAGACGGACATCAAGCGCCTCCTGGCGTACTCGTCGATCGCGCACGCGGGCTTCATCCTGGCCGGTGTCATCGCCATGTCGGACGACGGCATCTCGTCCGTCCTCTTCTACCTGGCGGCGTACTCGTTCGTGACGGTCGGCGCGTTCGCCGTCGTCACGCTGGTGCGCGACGCGGGCGGCGAGGCGACGCACCTGTCGAAGTGGGCGGGGCTCGGCAGACGTTCACCCCTGGTGGCCGCGGTCTTCGCGGTCTTCCTGCTCGCCTTCGCCGGCATTCCGCTGACCTCGGGCTTCTCCGGCAAGTTCGCCGTCTTCAAGGCGGCGGCGGACGGCGGGGCCGGCGCGCTGGTCGTGGTCGGTGTGATCTCCTCCGCGATCGCCGCGTTCTTCTACATCCGGGTCATCGTCCTGATGTTCTTCAGCGAGCCGAAGGCGGACGGCCCCACGGTCGCCGTGCCCTCGCCGCTGACGATGGCGACGATCGGCGTGGGAGTCGCGGTCACCCTGGTCCTGGGCCTCGCACCCCAGTACTTCCTGGACCTGGCAAGCCAGGCGGGCGTCTTCGTCCGCTAGGTCGCACGCCCGTACGCGGGCACACAAGCGCCGCGGGGCCCCACCGACACCCGGTGGGGCCCCGCGGCGTTCGGCGGACCTCAGGAGCCCGCAGACGGGTTCCGCGGCGTGCGCGGCGAGCGGGGCCGCGTCGCGCTCATCCGGCGACGATCCGCCCCGCCACCTCGCCGAGGCCCACCCGGGTGCCGTCCGGGCCCGGGGCCCAGGCTGTGAGGGTGATCTCGTCGCCGTCCTCCAGGAACGTGCGCTTGCCGTCGGGGAGTTCGAGGGGCTCGGTGCCGTTCCAGGTGAGTTCGAGGAAGGAGCCGCGCTCCTCGCGCCGGGCGCCGCTGACCGTGCCCGAGGCGAAGAGGTCGCCCGTACGGAGGGAGGCACCGTTGACCGTCATATGGGCCAGCTGCTGCGCCGCCGTCCAGTACATGGTGGAGAACGGGGGCTCCGAGATCACATGGCCGTTCAGGGAGACGGAGATCCGCAGGTCGAAGCCGCCGGGCTCCTCGTCCTGCGCGTCGTCCAGATAGGGGAGCAGATCGTCGGTACGGGCCGGGGGCGCCACGCGGGCCGCGTCGAGGGCCTCCAGCGGGGTCACCCAGGCGGCAACGGACGTGGCGAAGGACTTGCCGAGGAACGGGCCGAGCGGCACGTACTCCCAGGCCTGGATGTCCCGCGCCGACCAGTCGTTGAGCAGGGAGAGACCGAAGACGTGGTCACGGAACGAGGCCAGCTCCACCGGGCTGCCCTGCCGCGAGGGCGTACCGACGACGAAGGCGACCTCCGCCTCGATGTCGAGCTTGCCGGAGGGGCCGAAGACGGGCGCCGGGTCGGCGGGCGACTTGCGCTGCCCGGACGGGCGGGTGACGTCCGTGCCGGAGACGACGATCGTGCCGGCCCTGCCGTGGTAACCGATCGGCAGATGTTTCCAGTTGGGTGTCAGCGCGTCCCCGTCGGGGCGGAAGATCCGGCCGACGTTGGTGGCGTGGTGCTCGCTGGCGTAGAAGTCGACGTAGTCCGCGACCTCGTACGGCAGGTGCAGCGTGACGGAGTCGAGCGGGTGCAGCAGGGGCTCTATGTCCGGCCGGTGGGCGGGGACCGTCACCCAGGCGGTGAGGGCCCGGCGTACATCGCGCCAGGCCGTGCGCCCGGCGGCCATCAGCGGGTTGAGACTCGGCCGGTCCAGCAGCGCGGCGTACGGGGAGCCCAGCGCGTGCGCGGCGGCCCCCGCGTCGAGCACATGGCCGCCGACACGCACCCCGAGCCGACGGCGCTCGGGCTCGCCGGCCGTGGTGAAGACGCCGTAGGGGAGGTTGTGCGGACCGAAGGGATCGCCCTCGGCCAGTTCGAGCGGGCTCTGCTCGGGCATCGGTGCTGCCTCGCTTTCCGGATCGATGCTGGACACGTTACGTCGGTGTTGCCCGGCGGCGGCAGTGATAAAAAGCGCGCAACGACCGAAAGGGCCTGAGCGGGGTGGGGTGTTGGGGCGTACTACCGGCGGTAGCCCGAACGGGCGCGGGGCACGGACAAACGGGGTCAGTTCTGGTCGTATTTACTGATCACGAACATACGGGCGGAGCCGGGAAGGCGCCCATGGTGATCGAAACCCGACCGGATACGCTGACTTGAATGACAGCAGCGACACATCGACAATCCATGTGATCGTCAGCAGACAGGAGTACCCCTCGTGACCGTCGTCGGGCCGTTCGGGCTGAGCGTGCGGGACCCGGCTCTTGAAGCCGATGTCCTGAGCGGATTGTCGGCAGTGGAGGCGGGTCTCCTCGAAGCCACCAAGAGCGAGGTCCCTTTCATCACGGAAGCGGCGCAGCACCTGGTGCGCGCCGGGGGCAAGCGGTTCCGGCCGCTGGTCGTGATGCTGGCGGCCCAGTTCGGTGACCCGTACGCCCCCGGGATCGTCCCCGCGGCCGTGGTCGTGGAGCTGACGCACCTGGCGACGCTGTACCACGACGACGTGATGGACGAGGCGGACGTACGCCGGGGTGTGGACAGCGCCAACAGCCGCTGGGGCAACTCCGTCGCGGTTCTCACGGGTGACTTCCTCTTCGCGCGCGCGTCGCACATCCTGGCGGACCTCGGGCCCGAGGCCGTACGGATCCAGGCCGAGGCGTTCGAGCGGCTGGTGACGGGCCAGATCCTGGAGACGGCCGGACCGCGCGACGGGCGCGACCCCGTCAGCCACTACCTCGACGTGCTCGCCGGCAAGACCGGCGCGCTGTTCGCCGTGTCCGGCCGCTTCGGCGCGCTGACGTCCGGCGCCGACGAGACGGTCACCGACATCCTCACCCAGTACGGCGAGCGGCTCGGGGTCGCCTTCCAGCTCGCCGACGACGTCCTGGACATCGCCAGCGACTCCCACGAGTCCGGCAAGACCCCCGGCACCGACCTCCGCGAGGGCATCCCCACGCTGCCGGTGCTCCTGCTGCGCGCCCAGGCCGAGGCGCACGGCCGCCCGGAGGACATCGAGCTGGTCGAGCTGCTGGACGGCGACCTGACGGACGACGCCAGGCACGCGGAGGCGCTGCGCGGGCTGCGCGCGCACCCGGCGCTGGAGCAGGCACGGCGGGACACCGTCCGGTACGCCGAGGAGGCGCGTACGGCGCTCACTCCGCTGCCCGAGTGCTACGCGAAGTCCGCGCTGGTCGAACTGTGCGACCTGGTGGTCCACCGCGCGGGCTGAGTACGCCCGTTGACACCCCCGCGTGTTCCTTGGGCCGGGCCGTCCCCTACTGGATGGGGGAGCCGACGGCGCCGGCCGTCATCCCAGAGCAGTACGCGAAGTTGCCTCTGCGGGGTGACGCTTCCGATTAGCCGATTTGGTCTTATGGACAACACCACCCCGGACCAATTCGAGTGAGAATGGCGGCAAGGGGTGGACGAGTGCAAAGGGACGGAAGCCGCCGACCACGGAGGTAGGGCACACATGGCACCGAACGACAGCGCACAGATCACCGGCGAGACCGGCGAGACCGGGGGAGTTCCGGCGGGCCGTCGCAGAGCGGCGCGCTATGTCGTCCCGGTCGCGGTCGCGGGCATCACGGCGGCCACCATCGGTCTCGTCCCGGCGCTCGCCTCGACGGGCGATCCGGATCTGCCGAAGATCAGCGCGGCGGAGCTGATCGAGAAGATCGCGGCGTCCGACACCGAACAGCTGTCCGGCACCGTCAAGATCACCACGGACCTCGGCATCCCGTCGCTCGGAGGTCTCGGTGGCTCGGCCGCCGGGACGTTCGCGCCGAAGGGCGGCGCCGCGGGCGCCGAGGGCGGCGGTTCCGCCGCCGAGCCGACCGGACGGCTGATGGAGCTGGCCTCCGGCGAGCACACCCTGCGCGTCGCCGCCGACGGACCGGACAAGCAGCGCCTGTCGATCCTCGACAGCGCCGCCGAGTACAGCCTGATCCACAACGGCGACGAGGTGTGGGCGTACGACAGCGCCTCGAACGAGGCGTACCACGCCACGGCCCCGGCCGGCGCCGCCAAGGGCTCGGAGAAGGGTGCGAAGGGCAAGGACCAGGCCGCGCCGAAGGATCTGCCCGCCACGCCCCAGGACTTCGCGCAGGAAGCGCTGAAGGCCGCGGGCGACACCACCTCGGTGACCGTCGACGGCACGGCGCGGATCGCGGGCCGTGACGCCTACCAGCTGGTCATCAAGCCCAAGCAGACGGGCTCGACGATCGGTTCCATCAAGGTGGCGGTCGACTCCAGGACCGGTACGCCCCTGAAGTTCACCCTGCTGCCGAGCAGCGGTGGCAAGGCCGCGATCGACGTCGGCTTCACCAAGGTCGACTTCTCGAAGCCGGCCGCGTCCACCTTCGACTTCACGCCCCCCAAGGGCGCGAAGGTGACGGAGGCCGACGAGTCGAAGGCCGCGGGCAAGGACCAGGCCCACAAGGCGCCCAAGGACGCCAAGGACCTCAAGGGCCTCGGGACGGAGCCGAACGTCATCGGGGAGGGCTGGACCACGATCGTCCGGCTCGACACCGGCGGCGTGGGCCCGGCCGCCGCGTCGAAGGACATGCCCGCGCAGGGGCGGGAGTTCATGGACGCGCTGGGTGACAAGGTCGACGGGAAGTTCGGCTCGGGCACGGTCTTCAAGACGCGCCTGGTCAACGCCCTGATGACGGACGACGGCAAGGTCTACGTCGGCGCGGTCACCAAGGACGCGCTGGTGAAGGCGGCCAACGCGGCGAAGTAGCGCGAAGCGCGGCGCATGCGCGCGGCACCAGGCATGCGCGCAGCACCACGCACGGACGGCCCGCCCCGTCGTACGCTCCGTACGGCGGGGCGGACCGCTGTCCGCACGGGAACGGGGAGAAGGGACGGCCGCGGGATGACAGTCGTCATAGAGACGCGCGGGCTCACCAAGCGCTACCGGGGCGGACAGCTCGCGGTCGACCGCCTGGACCTCGCCGTACCGGCCGGCAGCGTCTTCGGCTTCCTCGGCCCCAACGGCTCCGGGAAGACCACCACCATCCGCATGCTGATGGGCCTCATAGAACCGACCGCGGGCACCGCCTCGGTCCTCGGCCGCGGCATGCCGCGCGCGGCCGGAGCCGTACTGCCGCAGGTCGGCGCGCTGATCGAAGGCCCGGCGCTGTACGGGTACTTGAACGGCCGCGACAATCTCCTGCGCTACGACTCCGCCGACCCCACCGCCGACCCCCGCACCCGGCGTGCCCGGGTGGCCGGGGCGCTGGAGCGGGTCGGGCTCACGGCGGCCGGCGGCAAGAAGACCAAGGCGTACTCGCTGGGCATGAAGCAGCGGCTCGCGCTCGCCGCCGCGCTGCTCCAGCCGCGAAAGCTCCTCGTCCTCGACGAGCCGACGAACGGCCTCGACCCGCAGGGCATGCGCGAGATCCGGGCCCTCGTACGGGAGCTGGCGCACGAGGGCACGACGGTCTTCCTCTCCTCGCATCTGCTGGACGAGATCGAGCAGGTGTGCACGCACGCGGCCGTGATGGCGCGCGGACGGCTGCTGACCCAGGGCACGGTCGCCGAGCTGGCGGCGGGCACCCGGGGGCGGCTGGCGGTCACGACCCCCGATCCGGCGGACGCCGCCCGGGTGCTGAAGGAGCTGGGGGTCACCGATGTGACGGTGGCCGGGGACCGGGTGAGCGGGGAGCTGCCGGTGTCCGACGAGGGGGAGCCGGCCGAGCCGGCGGACCTCAATTCGGCGCTGGTACGGGCGGGGGTGCGCGTACGGGCCTTCGGGGTCGAACGGGCTTCGCTGGAGGACGCGTTCGTGGCGCTGACCGGGGAGGGATTCGATGTCGCGGGTTGAGAACGTGAGCACGGACGTGGCTACGGCTCCGGCTCCGGTTCCGGCCGCCGGCGCCCGCTCCGTATCGCCGCTGTGGACGCTCGGGCTGCTGCGATCCGAGCTGGTCACCACCTTCCGCCGCTGGCGCACCCTCGCGCTGCTGGGCGTGCTGGCCGCCGTACCGGTCCTGATCGGCATCGCCATCAAGATCGAGACGAGCGACGGCGGCTCGGTCGGCGGTGGGCCCGAGGGCGGCGGCGGCCCGGCCTTCCTCACGCAGATCACCAACAACGGGCTGTTCCTGGTCTTCGCCGCGCTCGCCGCGACGCTGCCGGTCTTCCTCCCGATGGCGGTCGGCGTCATCGCGGGCGACGCGGTCGCGGGCGAGGCGAACGCGGGCACCCTGCGCTATCTGCTGGTGGCGCCGGCGGGCCGGACGCGGCTGCTGCTGGCCAAGTACGCGGCGACGCTGGTCTTCTGCCTGGCCGCGACGCTGGCGGTCGCGGTGTCCGCGCTGCTCGTGGGGGCACTGCTGTTCCCGCTCGGCGACGTCACGACGATCTCCGGCACGAGCATCTCCTTCGGCGACGGGCTGATCAGGGCGGTGCTGATCGCCCTGATCGTCGCCGCGTCACTGATCGGGCTGGCGGCGCTCGGCCTGTTCGTCTCCACCCTCACCAACAGCGGGATCGCCGCCATGGCGACGACGGTGGGGCTGGTGATCACGGTGCAGATCCTGGACACGATCCCGCAGCTGCACGGGATCCACCCGTATCTCTTCCCGCACTACTGGCTGTCCTTCGCCGATCTGCTCCGCGAGCCGTTCTACTGGGACGACGTGCTGAAGAATCTCGGCTTGCAGGGCGTGTACGCGGCCGTGTTCGGCTCGGCGGCCTGGGCGCGTTTCACGGCGAAGGACATCAGTGCGTGAGGAGCGGGCGGGTCAGGGCCTGTCTTTCGGATCTTGCCGGGCTCGCGTGCGCTGGTGCCGCGCCTCTCCCCCGTAGCCCCCAGGGGGGCACGGGAGGTACCCCCTGCGTTGTCGTCGGTCGGCATGGCNNATCCAAACGACAGGCCCTAGCTCGCCAGCTCCCAGATCGCGTAGGCGATGGCGTCGCTGTTGCGGTTCAGCGCGGTGTCGTTGATGCTCGCCGTCGTGTCGCACGACGAGTGGTAGCAGCGGTCGAAGGCCTGGCCGGCCGTGCCGCCCCACTTCTGGACCTGGGCACTGGTCTTCGTACGCCCGGCGCCGGTGAACAGTCCGCCGACCGGGATGCCGATGTTCTTGAAGGACGCGTGGTCGGAGCGGCCGTCGCCCTCGGTCTCGATCTCCGTGGGGACGCCGAGTCCGGCGAAGTAGGTCTTGAAGGTCTGCTCGATGGCGGGGTCGTCGTCGTAGACGAAGTAGCCGGCGTTCGACGAGCCGATCATGTCGAAGTTGAGGTAGCCGTCGAGCTTCGCGCGCTCGGCGGACGGCAGGTTGTTCGTGTAGTAGCGGGAGCCGACCAGCCCCAGCTCCTCCGCGCCCCACCAGGCGAACCGCAGATGCTTCGTCGGCTGGAGCCCGGCTCTGGACACCGCCAGGGCGGTCTCCAGTACGGCGGCGGAACCGGACCCGTTGTCGTTGATCCCGGCGCCCGAGGTCACCGAGTCGAGGTGGGCCCCGGCCATCACGACCTGGTTGGGGTCACCGCCGGGCCAGTCGGCTATCAGGTTGTAGCCGACGCTCCCGCCGGAGCTGAACTGCTGCACGGAGGTGGTGAACCCGGCCGCGTCCAGCTTGCCCTTCACATAGTTGACGGAGGCCAGGTAGCCGGGCCGGCCGTGCGCGCGGTTGCCGCCGTTGGCGGCGGCTATGGACGAGAACTGCGTCAGATGCGCCTTGACGTTGGCGAGGGATATGTCGGGGGCGGCGAGGACGGTGGCGGGTGCGGTGGCCGTGGCCCGCGCGACCGGCGCCGCGTTCGCGGCGGGAGCGACGGACGCGAGCATCCCGCCGATCGCGAGCGCGCCGACGAGAACGGTACGTGAGCGAACGGAGAGCTTGGAGAGCTTCATGTGGGGGCTCCGGATTCCGTACGGGGACTGACGGAAAGTGGTGCGCGTGATGCGGACTGATGGTCAACGCACGCTTGACTCAGCGTCAAGAGCGGGAATCGGACACGCGTGTTCGACTTGCGGATACTTATGCTGCTGACATGCGACCCACGTTGTTCACGATCGACCTGCCCGGCCCCGGACGTCTGAGCACCATGGCCAAACCTCGGGGCGGCGACTGGCTGGACGACGAGATGCGGGGCCTGCGCGAGGCGGGAACCGACGTGCTGGTCTGCGCGCTCACCGGGCCCGAACGCGACGAACTGGGCCTGTCCGACGAGGAACGCGCGGCCACGGCAGCCGGCCTGCGCTTTGTCTCTGTCCCGATCCCCGACCGCACCGTCCCCGACCTGGCCGCAGTCCTGTCGACGCTGCGCGAGCTGTCCGACGGCCTCGCCGACGGCGCGCACGTCGTCACCCACTGCCGGGCGGGCATAGGCCGCGCGTCCCTGCTTGCCGCCGCGCTCCTGATCCTCGGCGGGACCGACCCTGACCTCGCGTGGCACGCCCTGGAAGAGGCCCGCGGCCTGGCCGTCCCGGACACCCCCGAACAGCGGGCGTGGACGCTACGCCTGCTCAACCGGGCGGCGTGACCGGGGGCGACCACACGCCGGACCACTGCTCGGCGCCGTACGCCTCGAACCGCTCCACCTCGGTGAACCCCAGCTTCGCCGCGAGACGCAGCGCGCGCTCGTTGGCGGTCCGGGTGCTGAGTACCACCGGCTCGCCGGGAAGCACACCGGCGAACCAGCCGAGCGCCGCCGCGCACGCCTCGGCCGCGTAGCCGTATCCCCAGGCATCCGGCAGGAACAGATAGCCCAACTCGGCCTTCCCACCGCCCGGATGCTCCGCGTCCCGCCGGTCGAGCGTGACCATGCCGATCATCGCCCCGTCGAGATCGACCACGAACAGGCCAGACCGCTGCCCGGGCACCGCGGGCATGGCGCGCTCAAGCTCGTCGCGCGGGCGGGCCCCACCCACGTACACCCCCACCTCGGGCGAGGCGAACAACTCGACGAACCTCCCCCGGTCCCCGGCCCCGGCCTCGCGCAGCACGAGCCGCTCGGTCCTGATCGGGTCGGTCGGCCAGGGAATCGGCGCGGGGCTCGGTCCGGGCTCGGGCATGCCCGGCAACGTACCGCAGGACCCGGACGGTTGTTCGGGGGTTCCGTGCCGCGTGCCGCCGTACGCTCGTTCACTGCACGCAGAACTCGTTGCCCTCCGGGTCCGACATCGTCACCCACACACCCCCGGGCACGTTCGCCTCGTACAGAAGCGTCGCGCCCAACCCCTCCAACCTGGCCACTTCGGCCGCCCGGCGGCCCTCCCCGACGTGGACGTCCAGGTGGATGCGGTTCTTGCCGGCCTTGGTCCCCGGTACGCGCTGGAAGAGGATCCGTCTGCCCGCGCCGACACCCGTGTCCGCGTCGAACGGGTCGTCCGGATGGCGGACGGCGATGAGATCGAGCCAGGCTCGGCGGCCGTGGGAATCCACCGTCTGCTCGATCGGTACGGCTCCGATGCCCAGCAGCCGTTCGATCAGGGCGCTGTTGTCCTCGACGTCGTAACCCAGTGCCTCGGCCCAGAAGTCGGCCTGGCTGTGCGGATCGGTCGTGTCGATGACGAGTTTCCAGTGCAGGGTCATGGAAGCGTTCATAGGGCTTCCGGGGCGGCTCGGGCGGCGAACACGCCGGGACCGGCTCCGTCAGGGCGCCGTCGCCGCGCGCCTGTCGTACTCCTCGCGCGCCGCCGCGATCTGGTTCTGGTGCTCCTCGGTCCAGACGACGAGCGCGTTGATCGTCGTGTGCAGCGTCCGCCCCATCGGCGTCAGCTGGTACTCCACGCGCGGCGGCACCACCGGGTGGACCGTGCGCTTCACCAGGCCGTCGCGCTCCAGCTGGCGCAGTGTCACCGTCAGCATCCGCTGGCTGATGCCGTCGATCTCCCGGCGCAGCTCGGTGAAGCGCAGCGTGCTCACGTCGAGCAGGGCGATGACCAGCAGCGACCACTTGTCGCCGATCCGGTCGAGGATCTGCCGGACCTCGCAGTCCTCGCGGGTGTCCCACTGGAAGGGGTCCGCGTCGCCGTAGTCGCACCGGGCGGCGGCGGCCGGCGCCGGGGCGGGCGCGGTACCCGTGGGGTGCCTCGGTGACTTCAAAGTGCCTTCTTCCATGGCATCTGATCGTGCCGCAGGATCGGGTTGGTTACAAGAGGGAACCGACCCTCTAACGAGTAACCGATCCCTTCTTCCGTCGTGCCCTTCGAGGAGACACTCATGCCACCCGCCATCCCGGCCATGTCCGCACGGGCCTGGGCACTGCTGCTGGTCCTCAGCGGGACGATCTTCCTTGAGGGGATCGACATCGCGATGCTCGCCGTCGCCATCCCCACGATCCGGGCCGACCTCGGCCTGTCGACCGGCACCGCGGCCTGGGTGATCAGCTCGTACATCCTCGGTTACGCCGGATTCACCCTGCTCGGCGGGCGCGCCGCCGATCTGCTCGGACGGCGCCGGATGTTCCTCGTCTGGCTCACGGTCTTCCTGCTCTTCTCCGGACTCGGCGGCTTCGCGACCGAGGGCTGGATGCTGCTCGTCGCCCGGTTCGTCACGGGTGTGTCGGCGGCCTTCATGACCCCGGCGGCGATGTCGATCATCACCACCTCCTACGAGGAGGGCCCGCAGCGCAACCGCGCCCTGCTCGTCTTCGCCGGTACGGCGGCCGGCGGCTTCTCGCTCGGCATGGTCATCGGCGGTCTGCTGACGCAGATCGGCTGGCGCTGGGTGTTCTTCGCCCCCGTACTGCTCGCGGGCGTCATCCTGATCGCCGCGCTCAAGCTGCTGCCGCGTACCGAGGCCGCCGCCGCGCCCGACAGGACGCCGAGAGGCTTCGACCTGCCGGGGGCCGCCGCGGCGGCGGGAGCGATGCTGCTGCTGGCCGTCGGGGTCGTACGGCTGGAGCACGGTGGTGCCGGCTGGCCGCTGACGGTGGGGGCGTTCGCCGTCGGACTGCTGCTGGTCTACGTCTTCGTCACCGTCGAACGCCGCTCGCCCGCCCCGCTGGTGCGCCTCGGGATCTTCCGCAAGGCGTCGATGGTCCGCGCGGATCTCGGCGCGATGCTGTTCCTCGGGTCCTTCTTCGGCTTCCAGTTCATGGCGACGCTCTACCTCCAGGAGCTGCGCGGCTGGTCCTCGCTGGAGACCTCGCTCGCACTGGCCCTGATGGGCCTCGACGCGATCCTCGCCCCGACCCTCACACCCGTCCTGGTCAACCGGTTCGGCAACACACGGGTGGCGCTGGGCGGCTTCGCGGCGGCGACCGTGGCGTACGCGCTGTTCCTGCCGGTCGGCGCGGACTGGTCGTTCGGGCTGATGGCCCCCACCCTGATCCTGACGGGCGTCGCGTTCGCGCTGGCGTACGGGCCGCTGTCGATCGCGGCGACGGACGGTGTCGCGCCCGAGGAGCAGGGGCTGGCGAGCGGGCTGCTGTACACCTCGACGCAGTTCGGTTCGGCGATCGGGATCTCGGCGGTGACGGCCGTGTACGGACTGGCCTCGACGACAGGCCCGGACGGGGAGTTGGGCGCGTTCCGGGCGGCGCTTGTGGTGCCGGTGGTGATGGTGGTGCTGGGGCTGCTGGTCGTGGCGACAGGGCTACGGCCCCGGAGGCTCCCGAAGCCGCACGGTCCTCACTCCCCGGACGAGGTCCCCGTCCCGGCCCGCCCCACGGCCTTCGCGCCGTCCGCCGACTGAGCAGGGGCGGCTGACCCCTCGGCCTGGACCTGCGCGCCCGCCCGCCGCAGCGCCTCCGCCGTCGCCCTGTTCCGCCGCGCAGTCCGCAGCGCGTCCCACGTCAGGATGGTCAACGCCGTCCACACCAGCGCGAAGCCGGCCCACCGCTCGGCCGGCATCGCCTCGTGGAAATACAGGATCCCGAGGAGGAACTGGAAGACCGGCGCCAGATACTGCAACAGCCCCAGCGTCGACAGCGGTACGCGTATCGCCGCCGCCCCGAAGCAGACCAGCGGCACGGCGGTCACCACACCGGTGGCCGCCAGCAGCGCGCCGTGCCCCACCCCCTCGGGCCCGAACGTCGCGTCGCCGGAGGCCCCGAGCCAGAGCAGATAGCCGAGCGCGGGCACGAACAGGATCACGGTCTCGGCGGCCAGCGACTCCAGCCCGCCGATGTTGACCTTCTTCTTCACCAGGCCGTACGTCGCGAACGAGAAGGCCAGCGTCAGCGAGATCCAGGGCGGCTGCCCGTACCCGATCGCCAGGACCAGTACGGCGGCCAGACCGACGCCGACCGCCGCCCACTGGGCGGGCCGCAGCCGCTCCTTGAGGAGCAGGACGCCGATGGCGATGGTGACGAGCGGGTTGATGAAGTATCCGAGGGACGCCTCGACGACATGGCCGGTGTTGACCGACCAGATGTACAGGCCCCAGTTGACGCTGATCACGGTGGCGGCGACCACCAGCAGGCCGAGCTTGCGCGGCTGGGCCAGCAACTCCCGTATCCACGCCCAGCGGCGTACCACCAGCAGCGCGATCGCGACGACGGCCAGCGACCAGACCATCCGGTGGGCGAGGATCTCGACCGCGCCGGAAGGCTTCAGCAGGGGCCAGAAGAGCGGGACCAGGCCCCACATGCCGTAGGCGCCGATCCCGTACAGCAATCCCGCGCGCTGCTCGCCGTCCGACTTCACTGGCCTGCCTCCCGAACCCCACGCGCACACGTCAGTTCGACGAAGGTAGCGCCGCGCGGGCCGGGCTGTCATGTCCGTATCGCAATACGGTCATGACAGCCGCTCGGACGGCAAGGAAAACGGGGCCCGGGTCTCGTGGAGGACGAGATCCGGGCCCCGCGATGAACGGACGGGTCGGCGGTGTCAGCCGACTACCGTCCAGGTGTCGTTGCCGGCGAGGAGTTGTGAGAGGTCGCCCTTGCCGTGCTGTTCGACGGCGGTGTCGAGTTGCTCGTTCATGAGGGTGTCGTAGACGGGTCGCCGGACACTGCGCAGGACGCCGATGGGTGTGTGGTGCAGCGTGTCCGGGTCGGCGAGGCGTGAGAGT
>NZ_MDCR01000419.1 GCF_001723055.1 Streptomyces niveus | reverse complement strand
GCTGGTGGCCCGGCGCCGGGCGGCGCCCCGGGAGGACTTCGCGAGCTGGCTCGTCGAGCACCCGGCCGGACTCACGGACGCCGAGGTCGCCCAGCACCTGCGGCTCGTGCTGATCGCCGCGTACGAGACCACGGCCAACCTCATCGCCAACGTGCTCCGCATGGTCCTCACCGACCCGCGCTTCCGCGCCCAGCTCAGCGGCGGCCATATGACGCTTCCCGAGGCGGTCGAGCAGACCCTCTGGGACGAGCCGCCGTTCACCACCATCTTCGGCCGGTGGGCCGTCGGCGACACCGAACTCGGAGGGCAGCGCATCAAGGCGGGAGACGCCCTGGTCGTCGGGATCGCCGCCGCCAACGTCGACCCGGTGGTACGGCCCGACGTCAACGCCTCGATGCAGGGCAACCGGGCCCATCTCGCCTTCAGCGGCGGCCCGCACGAATGCCCCGGCCAGGACATCGGGCGCGCGATCGCCGACACCGGCATCGACGCGCTGCTCCTGCGGCTGCCCGACATCCAACTGGCCGTCCCCGAAGAGGACTTGCGCTGGTCGGCGTCGCTCATGTCACGGCATCTCCAGGAACTGCCGGTGACCTTCGCCGCGCGCCCGCCGCAGGATGTCGCGGGGCCGCCGTCGGCGACACCGCGGCACGCGCCGCGCACCGAGTGGCAGGTGGAGTCACCCCGCCCGGTGCCCGCGCAGGCCGTGCCCGGCCCGGCCGTCGTACCGCCGCCGGTGCCGACGGCACCCGCGGGCGCGCAGCCGCCGACGGCGCCCCCGGCCGGGCAGATCCCGCAGCAGCGCCGGCCCGCCGCACCGGCCCGCGCGTGGCAGGCCGTGGTGCGGTGGTGGCGAGGCTACTGACGCCCAGGCGCGGTCAGGCCGGGGTGGCCAGCTGCTCCCACCACCACGAGATCGTGGGGATCGGCAGCGGCTCCCGGCCCGCGTCGGAGGGGTACCGCTTCCACCAGCCGCCCGGCTGCGCCGCCGGTCCCGACGGCACCGAGTAGCGGGGACAGACCGAGGCCCAGTCGAGATGACCCCGTACGAACTGCCCCAACCCCTCCAGATAGGCCCGCAGTTCAGGGCTCGCGTCCGCGAGGACCTGCTCGCTCAGCCGGCCGTGCAGCACCATCACGCGGTCGCGCATCGCGACCGCGTGGTTCAGTGCCTCGCGCGGCTCGCAGCCCAGCTCGTGACAGAGCACGTCGATCAGATTGAGGTCATCGCCGGCGCGCAGCAGTTCCTTGTTGCGGGAGTAGAGGTCGTTGTCCCAACTGACCAGCGTCCAGGTGATCTCGGTGAGCGCCTGGACGCGCGGGTCCGCCAACTCCTCGTCCGTCACGGAGAATCCGCCGACCACCTCGATCATCGCGGTGGTCGGCGCCATCCCTATGGCTCGCATCCACAGGGTGATGTAGTCGTTGAGCGAGGGGAGTTCGGCGCTGCGGCGCCAGGACGCCTCCCACACCAGGCCCGACGTGTACACCCGCATGGCGTCCGTCCAGCGGCGTACCTGCTGCGGGGACGCGTACTGCTCCAGCTCCGTCCGCAGGGCGCGCAGCGCGGCGGTGTGCGGGGAGTCGGAGCGGGAGTTCGCGGCCGGGGCCTCGACGGCGCGCAGCATGCGCGAGGTCTCCTGGGCCAGCAGATCCGCCGTGGCGTCGGTCTCGTCGCAGACGCCGTCGTCGAGGGAGAAGAGCACGGCGTGGATCTTGGCCATCAGGGTGAGGGGTTCGAGTCTGCCGTACGGCATCGTCGAGGCGGTGAGTCCGCCGAAGTCGCACACGGCGAGACGCTTGCGCTGGTGCTCGTCGGTATCGAGATTCTGCCGCAGCATCCAGTCCACCGTCAGGTCGTTGAGGACGTCGACGCCGGGATGCATGGCCGGTTCCACCGGACAGTAGAACGGTACGGCCGGTAGCTGCCGGGCCAAGACCTCTTCCTCGACGCACGTCATGACCGGCCTCCTGGGGGATGTGTGGGCGCAGGGCGGGTTCGGTGAGCAGTTGGTGCGGGGCGGTGTAAGGCGGCGGGTGGTTCGAGTGGAGCGTATATGCCCATGACGGTTCGTCAATAACAGTTCGACGGACCGATGTCTGGCCGGAATTGACCGTATGCGGAGTGGCCGGGATCACATGGAGCGCTGACGTCGCGCGGTTCCCATGTCAAGCGCTGTACGGGCTTGCCCGTAAGTCGGCGGAGAGATCGGTTGCGGCGGAATCTGTGCGGACACGTTCGAATGGCGACTGAGATAGTCCTGATCGTGCTCGATACGCCACAGACTGGTGATCGAGTGAGACGAAGTGCGTGGCTTCTCTCAGCCCCGCCGTTCGCGCACGGCATCGGGGGCCGAGGCACCCGTCCGTCAGCCGCGCGCGCCGAACGCCTGGGTCCACCAGGGTCCGCCCGACGCGTCGTGGACGCCGATGCCGATCTCCTTGAACGCGCAGTTGAGTATGTTCGCCCGGTGGCCGGGGCTGTTCATCCAGCCCTTCATCACCTCGGCGGCCGTCTGCTGGCCCCGGGCGATGTTCTCGCCGTAGGTCGTCCACCGGTAGCCCGCCGCCGTGATGCGGTCGCCCGGGTCCTTGCCGTCCGGGCTGTTGTGGTCGAAGTAGTCCTTGGCCGCCATGTCCTGGGAGTGCCGCAGCGCGGCGGTCTGGAGCTGCGAGTTGGCGCTCACCGGGCCGCAACCGGCCTTGGCGCGCTCGGCGTTGACGAGCGTCGTGACCTGGTCGGCGAAGCCGCCGCCGCCGTCCGGCTTCGGGTCGTCCGCCGTCGGCTTCGGATCGGGCTTCGGGGCCGGATCGGCGGTCGAGGGACGCGGGGCCGGCGCGGATGTACTCGGCTCGGCCGCCTTCTTGGACGGCGAGCGGGTCGGTGAGGGCGACGGGCTCGCGCTGCTGCGCGAGGGGGAGGGGGAGGCCGACTCCGCCGTACGGCTCGCCGCCGACCTGGGCTCCAGCGCCTCCGGTTCGACGGCGGACGAGGCGCGCGACTCGTCCTTGTCGCTCTCGTTCGTGACCTGATGGGCCATGCCGGCGGCGGTGAGCAGCGCGGCGACGGCGGCGGTCACGGTGAGGGCGCGGCGCCGGTTCGTCCGCCGCTCACGGCGCCGGGCGTCCCTGGCGCGGTCACGGCCACCGCCACCGCTGCCGCTGTACGAGGCCATGGCCGGGTCCGGCCGGGCGCCGACCGGCACCGGCGCGAGGCCGGCGACGAGTTCGCCGGCGGGCACCAGCCCGGTGGCGCAGGCGGAACAGACGGTGCAGTCATAGGTGTGTCCGGCCAGACGCTCGCGCCAGAGCGGGGAGGGTACGCCGTCCCAGCCGCCCACGCCGCCGACGAGTTGCTCCAGCAGGACGCACGGCGGCTCGGCCGACAGCGCGCGGACCACCACGCGGGCGGTCTCCCACTCGTACTCCATGCGCTCGATCCGCGCGTCCACCTGCTGGGAGTTGACGGCCAGGGCCGCGACGACCTCCTGCCGGGTGAGTTCCCCCGTGGTCTCCAGCCACCACAGCGGCACCAGCACATGGTGCTCGCGGTCGACCCAGCGCGTGGCCTCGGCGACCTCCCGGTGCTGACCGGACAGCCCGAGCCGGCTGATCATCAGATCCACGAAGTCGAAGTCGGGGCGGGGGAGCGCCGGGTCGTAGACGTAGTCCGCGTGGAACCGGATCCGGGCGACCGCGGTGGTCAGCAGATACGAGCGGAAGTCGGCCGGGCGGCGCAGCTCGTCGAGTCCGTCGAGGACGTGCCGCACCGTCTCCCGTACCACCGCGCCCACTTCGGGGTGGCCGTGCAGGGCGTGGCCGACGAGCTGGTGGACAAGGGGCAGCGCCTCGTGGCCGAGCTGGTCCCTGGCGCGCTCGTCCCCGGCCTGCGCCGCCTTGACCACTGAGGCCTTGAACGGACTGCTCACGGCTGTCTCACTCCCACTCGTGACTCGCGGTGGGCACTGATCGTAAGGGGAACGGCGGCGTCCCACCCCTCTTACCACGCACTTCGGTCCGCACAAGTGGGCGAATTCATATTCGGCCGCGTGTCTGATTTCAGTGCTTCTTCGCGTCGATTTCCGTTCTGCGTGAAGCTCCGCTGTCGACCCGCTTAAGAAAACCTCGATGGACTGCACGATCACGGTGGCGGCAGATTGGTGCCGACAACGATCAGCACCACCCGCAACATCTGGAGCCGCCCCGATGAAGGCACTTGTGAAAATGACGGCCGAGCCGGGGCTCCGGCTCACCGATGTGCCCGAGCCGCAGGCCGGCCCTTCGGACGTCCTCATCAAGGTGCTCCGCACCGGCATCTGCGGCACCGACCTGCACATTCGCGCGTGGGACGGCTGGGCGCAGCAGGCGGTCCGGACGCCGCGTGTACTGGGCCACGAGTTCGTCGGCGAGGTCGCGTCCGTCGGCGCCGACGTCCAGGACATCGCCGTCGGCGACCTCGTGAGCGGCGAAGGACATCTGGTCTGCGGCAAGTGCCGCAACTGTCTCGCCGGGCGCAGGCATCTGTGCCGCAGCACCGTCGGACTCGGCGTCGGCCGCGACGGCGCGTTCGCCGAGTACGTCGCGCTGCCCGCGTCCAACGTCTGGGTCCACCGTTCGCCCGTGGACCTCGACATCGCCGCCGTCTTCGACCCGTTCGGCAACGCCGTGCACACCGCGCTCACCTTCCCCCTCGTCGGCGAGGACGTGCTGATCACCGGCGCGGGCCCGATCGGCATCATGGCGGCGGCCGTCGCCCGCCACGCGGGCGCGCGCAACGTCGTCATCACCGACGTCAGCCCCGAACGCCTGGAGATCGCCCGCAAGGTCGGCGCCACCCTCGCGCTGGACGTGTCGGACCCCGGCACCGGCATCGCCGAGGCGCAGCGGCTACTCGGCCTGAAGGAGGGCTTCGACGTCGGCCTGGAGATGTCCGGCCGCCGTGCGTCATGTTGTCGACCATGTCGCGCATCGCCTCGGGGCGGCCGGACATCTCCAGGC
>NZ_MDCR01000418.1 GCF_001723055.1 Streptomyces niveus | reverse complement strand
ACCCTGCCCCCCTTCAAGATGTTCACCAGCGGCCTTCAGCATGTGGCCGCCATGTACGCGGGCGTGGTGGCGCCGCCGATGATCGTCGGGCCCGCCGTGGGTCTGAACGCCCGCGACACCGCGTTCCTCATGGGCGCCAGCCTCTTCACCGCCGGCATAGCCACGCTGCTCCAGACCATCGGCTTCTGGAAGATCGGCGCGCGGCTGCCGTTCGTCAACGGCGTCTCGTTCGCGGGTGTGACACCGATGGTCGCCATCGGCCGGGAGCGCGGTGCCGAGGGCATCAGCGTCATCTTCGGCGCGATCATCGTCGCCAGCGTGCTCGGGTTCGTCCTCACGCCGTACTTCTCCAAACTGGTGCGGTTCTTCCCACCCGTCGTCACCGGCACCGTCATCACCCTGATCGGTGTTTCGCTGCTCCCGGTGGCCTTCAACTGGTCGCAGGGCGGGAACGCCACTGCCGACGACTACGGCTCCATGAAGAACATCGGGATGGCGGGCCTCACCCTGCTGATCGTGCTGGTCCTGCGGAAGGTGCTGCGCGGCTTCCTCCAGCAGATCGCGATCCTGCTCGGCCTGGTCGTCGGCACCCTCGTGGCGATCCCGCTGAACATGACCGACTTCGGCGCGATCAAGGACGCCGGACTGGTCGGCTTCCCGACCCCGTTCCACTTCGGCGCCCCGCAGTTCGAGATCGCGGCGATCATCTCCATGTGCATCGTGATGCTCGTCTGCATGACCGAATCGACCGCCGACATGCTGGCGCTCGGCAAGATCGTGGACCGGCCGGCCGACGAGCGCGTCATCGAGGGGGGACTGCGGGCCGACACTCTGGGCAGTGCCATCAGCCCGTTCTTCAACGGCTTCATGTGCAGCGCGTTCGCGCAGAACATCGGCCTGGTCGCCATGACGAAGGTCCGCAGCCGCTTCGTCGTCGCCGCGGGCGGCGCCATCCTCATACTGCTGGGCCTGTGCCCGGTACTGGCCTCGGTGATCGCGCTCGTCCCGCTGCCGGTCCTGGGCGGCGCGGGCATCGTGCTCTTCGGCTCGGTCGCGGCGAGCGGCATCCAGACGCTGGCGACCGCCGCGCTGGAGAAGGGCGAGAACGCGCTGATAGTCGCCGCCGCAGTCGGTATCGGCCTGATCCCGATAGCGGCGCCGCAGTTCTACCACGCGTTCCCCAGCGACCTGCTGGTGGTGCTCGACTCCGGGATCAGCACGGGGTGCGTGGTGGCGATCGTGCTGAACCTGGCGTTCAACCACTGGGGCGGGAAGGGCAGTTCGGCGCGCCTGCTCCCGCAGGCCCGGGTCGGCGAGTAGTTCCGCCCGCACGGCGAGAGACCGGCGGGATCGGGCGCATACTGCCGCCATGCCAGTGAGCCTGCATCACATCGTCGTCGACGCCCACGATCTGCCCGGACTCGCCCGCTTCTGGGCACGCGCGCTGAGATGGCGTGTGCTGTCCGAGCGCGAGCGGGAGGTGGTCATCGGGCCCGACGAGACCGCGCCGGTCGGCATGTGCTTCATGCCGGTGCCCGCGACGGAGCGCAAGACCGTCAAGAACCGCCTTCACCTCGACCTGACGACTGTCGCGGAGGACCGCGAGGCCGAGATCGACCGGCTCCTCGCGCTCGGCGCGCGACGGGTCGATGTCGGGCAGACCGGCGAGGAGTCGTGGACGGTGCTGGCGGACCCGGAGGGCAACGAGTTCTGTGTGGTACGTCCGAAGCGGACACTGATCGAGTGAGGGCCGCGCCGCGCCGCGCCGGACCGGACCGGGCCGGGCCGCGCTCGGCTCGCTTCGCGGGGCGCGTTGTCCGGGGACGCGTTGTCAGTGGCGCGTGCCAGGATTCTCCATATGGATCTCGCACAGATTTTCGCCGATCTCGACGCGCAGCCATGGGCGGATCGGGAGCACGCCTACGGAAGCGCGGACGATGTCCCGGGCCAGCTCAGGGCGTTGGCGAGCGACGACGCCGAGGAGGCGGAAGAGGCGCTGTACGAGCTGTACGGGAACATCGTCCATCAGGGGTCGGTGTACGAGGCCACGGCCCACGCCGTGCCGTATCCCGCACGGCTGGCCGCCGCCGGGATCAGGCCGGCCGACATGCTGGTGCTGCTCGGCTGCGTCGCCGAGAGCGAGGACGAGCGCAGTGACACGCCGGGGGCGTGCCGGGCGGCCGTGACCGCCCAACTGCCGCTGATACTGCCGCTGATCGAGTCGGCCGACTCCTCCGTACGGCAGGCGGCGGTCTGGGCGGCGGCCAGGACGGGCGCGGCGGAGCAGGTGCTTCCGGTGCTGCGGCGGTGCTGGGAGGGGGAGTTGGACCCGCTCGTACGGGCGGAGGTGCTGGCCGGGTCGGTATGGCTGGATCCGGCGGGCGCCGGCGAGTTCGAGACGGCGGTCCTCGGCGGGAACGGGGTTGGAGAAGCCGCCTCGGTGCGGCTGGCCGCGTTGCTCGCCTGCGTGGACGCGGACCTGGCGTGGACGCCCGTCCATCACGACGCCCTGATCTCCCTGCTGCCCGCCGGCCCGCTGGTCGCGGGACGGTTCGACATGGAGCAGAGCGAGCCGCTGCGATATGTCGTCGAGCGGCTGCTGGACCGGGACACGGACGAGGCCCGCGAAGCCGCGTTCTCGCTGGTCGACGCCGGGCTCCGGCATCCGGACGCCGACGCGCGCGCCGAGGCCGTGGCGGGGGCCGAGCACGCCTGTGACGTCTCCCGCGCCGCACCGGACCGTCTCGCCGGACCGGTGGCGGCCCTGCTCGCCGACCCGGCGTCGGCGAGCCCCGCCCTCTCCGTCGTCACACGGCTCGGCGAGTACGCGGCGCCCGCCGTCCCCGCGCTCACCGCCCTCGCCACCGGGGGCGGCGAGTTGGCCGACCGCGCGTTGGCGGCACTGGTCACGGCGGCCCCGGACGTGGCGGCACCGCTGCTGGCCGCCGACCTGCCGGCCCGCCCGCAGGCGCTCGGCGCGGCGGCGAAGACACATCCCGGAGGGTGGGCCGGGACCGTACGGGAAGGGGACCCGGCCCCGTTCCCGTACCTGCCGGAGCTGCTCGACGCCGTCCGGGCCCGGTTCGCGGACAGCGACATCGCGTGGAACGAGTCCATCCATCTCGGTCTGCTCCTGGCCGCCTGGGGGCAGCGCGCGGCGGCGGCCGTTCCCGACCTGCTCGCGGCGATCGACCGGTACCCCTTCGTCGTCCTGCGCGCCCTGCCCGCCGTCTGCCCGCCGGACGAACGGGACCGCGCGGCGGCGGCGCTGCGCGCGGCGGACCTCGGCGAACAGAGCCCGCTCGATGTCGGCTCCGCGCTGCACCGGCTCACGGGGGAGCCCGAGACGCTGGTGCGGGCGATCGTCGACACGCTGGTCGCCGGCCCGCGCGACGTGGTCGAAGCGGCGAGACTCGCCGGGGAGCTGGGCAGTTCGCAGGCGCCCGTGCTGCTGCCGTATCTGCGTGCCGCGCTGAGCGAGGCCGCCCGCAAACCGCCGGGCTCCGCGACCGGCGCCGCCGTCGAGACGCGCAACAACCCCCGCCTCGACGGCGACACGGAGACGGCCCGCGCGCTGTGGCTGCTCACGGGCAGCGCCGACGAGGCCCTGCCGATCATCGCCGGAGTGCTGGAGGAGGCCGACGGGGACTGGACCCGCTGGCAGAACGTCCGCGCGGCGCGGGCCGCGGGCGCGCTCGGTGAGCGGGGCCGCCCGCTCGCCCCGCTCCTCGAACGCAAACTGGCCCACCGCGACCACGCGGCGGCAGCGGCGCTCGCCCTCCTCGCCGTCGACCCGGCGGGCCAGGACCACACCAAGCTGGCGGACGCGGCACTCATCTCCGCCGAGACCAACGCGGACCCGCAGTCGGCACTGGACTTCCTGCGGGCCTACGGGGCGGACAACCTGACGCCCGCTCAGCTGCGCCGCTGGACCGACCTGGCGGAGCGCGACGCGCACGTCTTCATACCCGGCTTCTCCCAGGAGCCGGTCCGCGCGGACGCCCGCTTCCGGAAGGAGGCACGCGCGCTGCTGGGCACGCGGGAGAGCAAGGGCTGAGGCGCGCTACTCGCCGGGCCGCCAGTCCGGCCGGCGCCCGCTCAGTCCGATGACCCGGTCGAGCAGCGGCGCGTCGGCCGGTACGGCCACCGGCGGGCCGAACAGTCCCTCCGGTGCCTCGCCCGCCTCCGCGCTCGCCGCCGCCGGTTCGAGGAAGGACAGCGTCGCCTCCAGGCTCGCCCGGTCCACCTCGTACGCCTGCCCGGTGCTGCGCGCCAGGTCCCAGCCGTGCACCACCAGCTCGTTCAGCGCGACGATCCCCGCCACCTCGCCCGGCAGGTCCACCCCGCCGGCCCGGGTGAAGCCCTGCCAGGCGTCGGGCGAACGCCAGGCCGCAGCGAGGCCGTCCAACTGCCCGGGAAGGACCGTCCGCCAGTCGTCGTCCAACTGCGGCAGGGAGTCGGTCGGCGCGGTGTCCGTCGTCGCTCCCAGCTCCTTCTTCCCGGCGTCCCGGAAGGCGAGGGTCAGCCCGGCAAGATGCCCGAGCAGCTCCCGCACGGTGTAGTCCGGGCACGGCGTGGGCGCCGCGAGATGCTTGTCGTCGACGCCGTCGAGCAGCTTGGCCACGCTGCGGCAGACGGGGCCGTGGTCGGGAAATGACATATCGGTATTGGTGTCCATGCAAGGTAGACCCCGCGGCCGACGGAAACTCATCGCCGCGGGCGTGACGCGATGCTCTACGGTGCTCGCGCGACAGGCAGACAGAGACGGGGGTTCGTGTGCGGGGTGTGCGGTACGACCAGAAAGTGCTCGCTCTGGTCGAGGTACGGGGCAGGGAACGCGACTGGGAGCAGGCGGAGCGGGAGTTCGAGCAGCGCGGCTGGCCCCTCGTCGACAGTTCCGTACGGGGCGAGGGGATATCCGCCGGCGTCCTGCGCCCGGACCCGGGCGCGCGCCTGTTCGTCGTGGAGGTCCGCCTCTTCGGCGCGCGCAACCGCAGGACCGAGCGCGCGCCGAAGAGGCGGACCTCCACGCGCGCGGCGGCCTGGCGCGTGGAACGGCTGGCGAAGGCCGCCCGGCTGGAGATGCACGTACGCCGCTGTGAACTGGTCGAGCGGGACCGCGAACTGCTCACCGAGTGGCTGGTCCACACGGTCGCGCACCGCCCCGCACGCACCCCGGCAC
>NZ_MDCR01000417.1 GCF_001723055.1 Streptomyces niveus | reverse complement strand
AAACGCCCCGCCCGACGGCCGGCCTGACATCAGTCCACACGCGCGCCACTCCCCCACACCACCCGACGACGCCCAGCGCCGCACCGGCCCGACCGCGTCCCGGGGCGGTGGTCGGCCACCCCTGCGGATCATCCACACAACACGGCACTTCACCCCAACTCAACCCATTTCCCCGCCATCTTGCCAACCGCCGCACGGGGTAAGCCGGACAAAGATCAGCGGGTCCGGTTGAACCCCCGACGGCCCCGGACATGGAAAAGACCCCCCGCCCATGCACTGGACGAGAGGCCGGATCCGGTCTCACCTGCGGTTACTTCGGTGGGCGCGGACGGTTTCGAACCGCCGACATCTGCTTTGTAAGAACCCGTAAATCCCACCCAGGCGCTTCCGAGGACTTCCGGGGACTCCCGAGAGCTTCCCTGACCTGCGGGTACGGGAACTTCCGAGAAACTACTAGATCATCCGAGGGGGAATTGTGGCACCGATGTGGCATCGGTGCGGCATTCACCCTCACGACACGGCCCGCAGGTGCCGCCCCGTGACCAGCGCAGCCCGGACCTCCTCGACCAGTTCGGCCCCCGCGTGCTGGTACAGCCACGTCACCCTGCCGCCCCGCTCGTGGCCCATGATGACCTGAGTCTCCTTCTCCGGGACCCCCGCATCCTTCAGGCGGGTGGCGAAGGTGTGCCGGAGGTCATGCACTCGCGGCCAGATCTCCATCCGCCCGGTCTCCGGGTTCTTCACCTCGCGCGCCAAGCCTGCTGCCTTGATCGCCGGAATCCAGTGCCTCCGGAAATTCGGCCTCGTCAGAACTCCGTCCAGGGCCACCTTCTCCCCGTCCTTGTTCTTCCTCTTGGTCCCGGCCAGTGGCCCTCGGAAGATGAGTTCTTCGGGGTGCATCCCGTCTTCGATAGCCGACTCCGACATGGCAGGATGCAGGCGCTCCATCATCACCTGGACAGCCTCGACAGCAGCCGGAGTAAGCGGGACGGTCCGGAAACCAGCCCTCGACTTCGGGGCAGACTTCCGCCGGATCGTGCCACGGTCGTCGATGAGAACTTCCTTCACCTTCACCGTGGCTTGCCGGAGGTCCACATTGCAGGCCCTCAGACCCGTGTATTCACCCCACCGCATTCCGGTCTCCTCGGCGAACACTACAAGGGGCAGGTAGTAGTCCGTGAGGTGCTGCCGAATGAGTACGCATTGCGCCGCGGTCGGCGGGATCATCTCGTCGGGGTGTCGCGCGGGGGCCGGCGACACCTCGATGTCGAGGCATGGGTTGACGGGGATACGCCGGTCACGGAGTGCGGCGACCATCATGTGCCGCAGTAGTTCGAGCACTTTCTTCTGCGTTGCGTGACCTTTTACCTCGTTGCTGATCCAGTCCTGGATCTGGATCCAGGTGATGGAGTTCAGTTTGCGTTGCCCCCACTTCGGCTGGACGTGCACGGTCCATGCCGACAGCTTCCGGTTCTTAGTCGTGACGGACTTGATGGTGACGGTCGGCCACCAGATCGCGTACCACGCGTCGACCGTGATCGCGCCGCGCTTCGGGTCCTGGTACGTACCCTCGCGGACCTGCGTGCGTACCTTGTCGAGGTGCGCCTGCGCTTCCTTCTGCGTCGGGAAGACCGGGCCACACTGCTTTCCGTCAGGGTCCCGGTAGCGGGCCTGCCAGCTGCCGAGGCAGTCACGCCGCTTCTTCCGCTCGCCGTGCTCCGCCAGGGAGTACTTCTCCGCACACAGGGCACATCCGCACGTCTTGCTGCGCAGCTGCCTCGGGTTGTTCGCCGCTCTACGCGCCATAGGTGATCACCTGGCTACTCCGTCTCTGCTCGGGTACGCGAGGCAGCAGATCAACGTCCGCCCCGCACCAGCAGACTGCACCGAACTCCGGTTGCACGACGGCGAGTTCGGCGAGAATCGCCCGGACGACGATGACAGCACGACAGAGAGTTAAGTCGGTGGGGACCGTGATCACGCATTCTTCGGCGTCCCAAGGCGTGAAGGACTCGGCCGGGCTGAAAGCGATACGGACGCACATAGCGACCCCCGATTGCGCAGGCGAAATGGTCCCTTGCGCCGATGAGGGGAGGGCACCGGCCGTACAGGCGACCGTACCCCCGAGTGGACTATTTTGCGACCATAGTTACTCAAGATGACGACCCGTTAGACACGGTCCGTGACGAGATCTTTTAACAGAGACTCACGAGCGCGTCGAACGGTTGCCCTCTACAAGGGCACGCAGTTGTGTCTCGGTGAACTGCTGCTGCTCGGCGGTGAGTTCCCGGACCAGCCCGAGGATGCGCTCCTCGGCTTCGGGGGCGAGCGGGCCGGGCGTCTTACGGCCGGCGGCGGCGAAGATCTCGTCTTCAGAGAAGTCGGGAAAGGCGCGGTGGAGGGCCTTCAGCTTCTCGGGGTTGGGGCCGCGGCCGGTTCCCCGCTTGCGGTGGACCCAGTTGTTGACCGTGGCCGGAGAGACGTCGATGCGTCGCGCGATCTCGCTCTCGCTGACCTTGTGCTTGTCCTTCAGCCGCGTGAGGAGCTGCGCGAGGTCTTCAGTGGGGATCTGCGCCTCGTCTGCCACGGCCCCAAGATTGCCCCTCGCCATCTACTTTTCGCAAGTAAAAGTAGAAGCATGGCGCGAACTGATTCAGCGCGTAGCCTCCCCGCCACGCGCCGTAAGCGCTGGCATATGACATAACACTAGAACGCCCGTTCGATGATCGCCACCCCGACACTCCCGCTCGGAAGTTCTCGGGAGATCTCGTTGACAGCGCTGTGACTGTAACTGTAGAAATGTCACAGCACCTCATCCAGAGGAGCACACCCAGCCCAACCAGCACGGGGACCACATGCCGAAAGTGCTCCGCAAGGACGAAGGCCAGCCACTTCGCGACGAGATGCGCCGACAGGGACTGACCCTCGACCAGCTCGCCGAGAAGACCCGAGCGGTCGATCCCGGCGGACGCGGAGTCAGCCCCGCCACGATCGGCCGGCTCACCGGCACGGGGCGTACGGCGCGAAAGCGCTGCGAGCTACATACGGCCTGGCTGATCGCCGAAGGGCTGGACTGGCAGATCCACCGGGGCTTTCGCATGCCGCCACCTTCAACTGTTACTGAAGAAAGGTCAAGGTCAGATGCCGAAGAAGACTGACCGAGTCACCCCCCTCCCGGCCGGTCTCATCCCGCTGCTGACGATGCGTCAGCTGGAGACGTACTACGGGGTCTCGGACTGGACGGTCCTTCAGTGGATCGAGGCCGGGATGCCCGTCGAGTTGCTGCGGACCGCAGGCGCGAAGAACGCGCAGCGGCGGTTCGACCTCGACGCGGTGAAGAGGTGGCACGCGGACAACTCCGCGCTCGCCGCGACCGCCTGACCCCGCACATGAAGCGGGGCCGCCCGGACGGATCAGGTCCGGAACGACCCCAACGGATCACCTCACCACAGAGAACTGAGGCATCACCGTGAAGACCATTCTTCCACCGGCCACCGCGCCGACCAACTTCCCGAGCGGGGACCGGCGTACGGCGCGGGTCGCGCTGCCGACCCGCCGCCCGAGCACCGTGTCGGCCGTGTTCCGTGCTGCGGCGCGCGTTCTGGCGGCGAACGGTTTGTACCAGGGCGACTACGTGCCCGACGTCCGGGACAAGGAGATGCGTGTCCCGCACTTCCTGCGGCCCATGAGCATCGTGGCCGCGCTGAAGTGCGCCGCGTCCGGGGACCCGCACAGGGACACCGCGCTGGCGAACAAGGCGATCGGTGTGCTCGCACTGCGGCTGGACGACGGGCCGGCGTACGGCGACATCTTCAGCCTGGAGGCGCACGTCGACGGGTGGGGTGACCTGCCGGGTCGTTCGACGGAGTCGGCTGTCGCGGTGCTGTACGCGGCTGCGGACGCCGTGGAGGTGACGTCGTGAGTACGACGCGCGCCGTGACGGCGCTGGCGGCACTGATCCACGACGCGCAGCAGCGCCGGTCGACGGCGTACGGGATCGCGCTGGATGTGGACCGGGCGCAGATGCTCATGTCCCCGGAGACGGCGGCGGCGGCCGAGAGGGTACGGGAGGCGCTGACAGCGGCTGTCGCGGCGAACTCCGAGTTGGAGTCGCGACTGCTGGCCACCGAGACCGAGCGGGACCAGCTCCGGGCGCAGGTCGCCGAGTGGGAGTCGGCGGCCAAGGCGATTCGGGCGTTGCACACGGACTCGCCGGCGGGCCCGTGCCCGGTGTGTGTCGACCCGGCCGCGCTGGCGCGGGGCGCCGACTACACGGTGCCGTATCCGTGCCCGACGGCGATGTTCGCCGGGGCGAAGCGGGCCCTCCCGCTGGCGGCGGTGCACCGGGGCGAGTGCGGCAGCCAGTGCCCCGAGCACGAACACACCTGCCGCCGCAGCCCCGGTCACCAGCGCGGTATCTGCCGCGACGAGAAGCAGAAGGGCACGGAGTCCTGCACCTGGGACCCGGGCGCCGCGCTGAAGTTCGCCCGGGTGATCGACGCCGAGGACAGCTCGCACGCGGCCCGCGCCGAGTGCCCGTCCTGCGCGGCCCCGGCGGACGCCACCGGATGCCGGATCCCGCAGCACCGCGCGGGGTGCCCCCGCGCCGTGGGGGGTGCGTCGTGACGGTCTTGGCCTGGATCGCGTACTCGCTCACCGCGTACGGCCTCGGCGCCGCGCTCATGGTCGCCGTCCTCGACGGCCGCCACCACCCGATCGTCACTCTGTTCCGCCGCCACGGAGGCCGCCATGCGCGCTGACCTCGAGTTCCACGAGATCCATACCGAAGTCATCGTGATCGTCCCCGCGTTGGGCGCGTCGGACCTGACGGACCACTTCACGCGCCGCATCGTCATCCCGGAGCGGGTCGAGCTGCGGGCCGTCCGGATCGTGAAGCCGACCGAGTCCCGCGAGTGGGTGAGCGTCTCAGTCCACGGGCCGCGCCGCCTCAAGTCCGGGCTCCCGGGCAAGGAGATCAGCTCCTTCGGCTGGGACAGCGCCGTAGTCGAGAGCTACGACGGTGCGCCCACCTCCCGGCCGGACTGGCTGACCGCTCTGATCACCAAGCACCTGCCCGAGGGCTGGTCCTCGGTGCTGGTCGACGTGACCGCGACGGGCGGTGCCACCGATGCCCGCTGACCAGACGCCCGTTGACGGGCCGCACCGCATCCACGTGCGCCGCACCCCCTCGGGGGTGGAGCTGGACTCCTCCCACCGCATCGGGACCCTCCTCGTCGCGCTGGCACGGGACTTCGAGGAAGACCCCACCGGTGTCGCCGACCAGCTCCGCGAGTTGGCCGGCCTGGACCGGTCCGCCCGGCACCAGGGCGCCGACTCGCACGCCGTGCACGAGCGGGACGCGCTCGTTGATGAGCTGCTCGACAGCTTGGGCGGCGGGTCGCAGCTCATCTACGGCCGGCAGGTCGGCGCGCTCGCGGCGTCGCTGCTGGCGGCCGGGCAGGTCGCGATCGTCCCGACGCAGCAGGACCGGAGGGCGTCATGAGCGCCCGCGATCAGCTCCGCGCGATGGTCCCCATCGAGCAGGGCAGCCGTACCGTCTGGTCCCCGGACGAGGTGGGCGCCGCGCTCGACGCCCACCGCGCTGAGGTGCTGGCCGAGGCGAAGACCGAGACCGTGGCCTGGCTCGTGAAGAAGGCCCGCGAGGGCGCGCCCGTCGGGGAGCTGGCGTCCAAGCTCGACCGGGGTGCCGTACGGATCTTCATCGGGACCGGGCACTTCCGCGACGCCATGGACGCGCACCACGACAAGGTGACGCGGGGGAACGCGGACTGGCTGGAGGGCATCGGGCAGCACCACGCGGCCGAGATGCTGCGGCACTCGCTGGACATGGACGCGGAGATCGCCGCCGCCGAGGAGAAGGTCAGCACCACGGTGCCGACGGCCACTCCCGACGACGCCAGCACCCCGCCGTACGCCGACGTGCCCGCTGGCGAGATCAGCATCACCGGCTACCCGCCGATCACCCTCTCCGGCTGGACCTACACCGAGCTGGCCCCCGACTACTACGGGCACGTCTACATGCAGATCGGCGGCTGGCTTCCCGAGGGAAGGCCCTCCGAGGACACCCCGGTCGGCACACAGCAGATGGCCTACGCCCACCTTCACGGGCACGCCATGCCGCGCGACTTGAACGTGCAGATGGAGTCCAAGGCGTACGGCGGCGCGCGCCGCTTCCTGAAGATCCAATGGCGCAAGCCCGGCGAGCCCGAGTCCGCGCCGCTGACCGCGCGGCAGGAGCGCCTCCTCGCACACATGCGCGCCGCCAGCCGCCGCCTCTGGTCCACCGGCCCCGTCGAGGAGCTGTACCGGGCCTGGCACATCCGTACGCCGCGCCACGAGGCACGCCGCGATCTCGCACGCCTGGACGAACTCGGCCACCTCACCCGCCACGGCGACGACACCGGACGCCGCTACCGCCTCAACACCCGGAAGGACGGCGACTGATGAGCACCGACTCCCTCACCCGGCGCGGATACCTCGCCGCCGCCATAAGAGCAGACGGACGCCCCGTCACCACCGAACACGCCGTGCAGCTCCTCGACGGATCCCCCTACGCCGCCGGCCGGAACACCGTCCGGAAGCAGCTCGGAGGGCTGGCCAAGGACGGGGCCCTCACCTCCACCGACATCAACGGGCGCCGCGTGTATGTCCCCAACACCCCGGAAGGCAGCGCATGATCGCCACTGGCAACGACGAGTACAGCGAGAAACTCGCGCAGGGCATCGGCCGGTTCATCCTCGACGCCGACGCGAACAGTCCGCGGTCGCAGCAGAAGGCCATCGGCCCCTCCGAGGTCGGCGAGCCGTGCGAACGACAGCTCGCCTACAAGATCCACGACTGGCCCGAGTCCAACACGGCCCGGGACCCGATCGCCGCAATCATCGGCACCGGATTCCACCTCTGGATCGGCGAACGCTTCGAAGCCCGCAACACACAGCTCGGCGGAGGCCGTTACAAAGTCGAGGACCGGGTCACCGTACGCGACAGCCCCGTCGAGTCCGCCCGCCTGGCCGGCAGCGCCGACCTCTACGACCGGCTCATCGCCGCCAACCTCGACTGGAAACTCGTCGGCACCTCGTCGCACGACAAGTACCGCCGCCAGGGCCCCGGGGAGAAATACCGAATCCAGGCCCACCTCTACGGGCTCGGCCAGGAGAACGCCGGCGAGCACGTCGAACGCGTCGTCATCGTCTTCATCGCCCGCTACCACGAGCTGAAGGTCCACGTCTGGTCCGAGCCCTACGACCGGACCGTCGCCGAGACCGCACTCGCCCGGTTGGACCGCATCCGCGCCCAGGTCATGACCCTCGACCCGGAGACCAACCCCGCGCGGTGGGCCGACTTCCCCATCCCCGAGAAGCCCAACTGCCGCTTCTGCCCCTACCTCAAGCCGGGCAGCACGGACCTCAGCCAGGGCTGCCCCGGGGGCGGGTCGGCCAACGCGGGCGCCTCACTCCAGGCACTCATCGCCTGACCCATGAACTCGCCGGCTCAACCGAGGCCGGTGTCCATCACAACCAGCAGGAGCACACGCAGATGACAACCCCGCAGCAGCAGACGCATCAGGTCCCCAGCGCCGACGACTTCCTCATGGGCGGCGGTGGCGCGCCCACCGCGAAGTTCCCCACCCCCGGAGCCTCCGTCGGAGGGCGGGTCACCGAGAAGCCCACC
>NZ_MDCR01000416.1 GCF_001723055.1 Streptomyces niveus | reverse complement strand
GTCAGTTCTGAAACAACGAACGACCGTGTTTACATCCGGTTCTGTGTACTCAATTGAATAGAGTGCCTGTTCGCTTAGTGCCGAAGTCCCCCTTGTGCGGGACACGGCCGATAGTGTTTCGGTGGTCATTGCGTTAGGGAAACGCCCGGTTACATTCCGAACCCGGAAGCTAAGCCTTTCAGCGCCGATGGTACTGCAGGGGGGACCCTGTGGGAGAGTAGGACGCCGCCGAACAATCTTTCAAGGACCTCTGGTCCAGCGTTCACGCTGGACCAGAGGTCTTTTTTGTTTTTCCGCATGTTTTGTTGGAAGCGCGGTCGATCGTCGACTGCGTGAGAATGACTGTGGTACCCGAAGACAGGAGCCGTGCCGATGTCCCCCAACTCTCCCGACGACCGTCCGGAGCGCGAATCACGTCGTAGGGACGGTGGTGGTGACCGGAGCGGTTCCCGTGGCGGTGGTCGCCCCACCGGGAACGGCAACGGCGGCGGAGGCGTGGGCGATTACGTAGCCCGGAGCGACAACCGTGGCGGCGGCCGTCCCACCAGCGGAGGTCGTCCCGCCAGTGGTGGCCGTCCCACCGGTGGCGGTCGGCCTGCGGGCAGTGGCGGTGGGTTCCGTGGGCGTGACGAGCGTCCCACCTCCCGTCGTGACGACCGGCCGAGCGGCCAGCGTCGGGACCGTGACGACGACCGTGGCGGCCGTCCCAGCAGTGGTGGCCGTCCCACCGGTGGCGGTCGGCCCACCGGCGGTGGTGGCGGGTTCCGTGGGCGTGACGAGCGTCCCAGCGGTCCGCGTCGTAACGATGAGCGCGGTGACCGCAACGACCGTGGTGACCGTGGCGGCAGGCCCAGCAGCGGTGGCCGTCCCAGTGGTCCTCGCCGGGACCGTGACGACGACCGCGGTGGCAGGCCCACCGGAAGCGGCCGTCCCACCGGCGGTGGGCGTCCTACCGGCGGTGGCCGTCCCGCGAGTGGTGGGCGTCCAAGTGGCCCGCGTCGCGACGACCGGCGCGATGAGCGTCCCTCCTTCCGCCGTGACGACCGGCCGAGTGGCCCCCGCCGTGACGACGACCGTCGTGGCCGTCCCAGCGGTGGTGGCGGTGGCGGCGGTTACGGCCGGCGGGACGACCGCGACGACCGTGGTGGGTACGGGCGTCGTGACGACCGCGACCGTGACAGGGACCGGGAGCCCATCAAGCGGCTGCCGATCCCGGAGGATGTCACCGGTGAGGAGATCGACAAGGCGGTGCGGCAGGAGCTGATGAGCCTGCCGAAGACGCTCGCCGACGACGTCGCCAAGAACCTCGTCATGGTCGCCAACCTCATCGACGAGGACCCCGACCAGGCCTACGCCTACTCACGCGTGGCACTGCGGCTCGCCTCCAGGGTCGCCGCCGTGCGGGAGGCCGCCGGCTTCGCCGCGTACGCGACGCAGAAGTACGGCGAGGCGCTCGCCGAGTTCAGGGCCGCGCGGCGGATGACGGGCAACGTGGACCTGTGGCCCGTCATGGCGGACTGCGAGCGTGGTCTGGGCCGTCCCGAGCGGGCGTTGACCATGGCCGGTGAGCCCGAGGTGCTGAAGCTCGACAAGGCGGGCCAGGTCGAGATGCGGCTGGTCGCGGCCGGTGCGCGCCGGGACATGGGGCAGATCGACGCGGCCATCGTGACCTTGCAGGGTCCGGAGCTGGGCTCCAACTCCGTACAGCCGTGGTCCGCGCGGCTGCGTTACGCGTACGCCGACGCCCTGTTGTCGGCCGGGCGTGAGGACGAGGCGCGCGAGTGGTTCGCCAAGGCGCTGGAGGCCGACAAGGACGGCGCCACGGACGCGTCGGACCGCCTCGCCGCTCTGGACGGCGTCCAGTTCGTCGACGTGGACGACGATGACGAGGACGGCAGCGACGACGAGAGCGCGAGCGACGAGGGCGACGAGAAGTCCTGATCGGCAGGAGAGCAGCGGGCGGCATCCCCACCGGAGGGGTGCCGCCCGCTCTTTCGTTTCTCAGCCGTCCGCGAGGCTCCGCAGCACCAGCCCCGTCGCCGGTTTCGGGCCGAACGACGTCGACTTGCGCGGCATCGTGACCGCCTGGCGTGCCAGCTCCCGTACGACCTCTTCGCGTACCGGGTGCAGCAGCACCGCCGTACTGCCGTGCCGTTCCGCCTGTTCCACGACGGCCTCCGTGTCGTGGATGTACGAGATGTGTTCCGGCGCGTCCGGGATCTTCCAGATGTGGTCCAGCAGCGTCGAGTGCAGGACGGTCGCGTCGAGCGCGCGCCACTCCGCCGGGCGGTCGGCCGGCACCGTACCGGCGAGGAGCGCCGGGTCGGGGCGGTCGATCAGGTGGAAGCGGCCGTCGCCCGCCAGCAGGAAGGCGTTGGCCGTGCCGTCGTCGGCGGTGACCGCCTCGGACAGGGCCTCGACGGCCTCCCGCAGCGTGCCGTCGATCGTGCGGACGCGGAAGGAGCCCGGTACGTCCTTGATGGCCGCCAGCGCGTCCGCGACCGGCAGCCGGTGCAGCAGCCGGTGGATCGCGCGGACCTGGAGGGGATGGCGCGCGGTGTCGACCAGCAGCACCAGGCCGTACGCCCAGGGCCCGGCCGTGCCCGGCGGGTGTTCCTCGCGCAGCCGCAGATAGGTCGCCCACCGGTGGTGACCGTCGGCGATCAACGCCTGACGGTCCGCCAGATCCCTCTCGATCTCTGCCAGTTCGGCCGGATCGGTGACCGACCACAGGCGGTGGCTGAAGCCGTCGTCCGTGGTGGTGGAGAGCAGGGGCGTGCGCCGTACGGTGCGTTCGATGACGGCCGTCGTGCCCGTCGCGTCGCCCTCGCTGCGGTACGTCAGGAGCAGCGGCTCCAGATTGGTGGCGGTCGCCCGCATCAGGGCCGCGCGGTCCTCGACGATGTCCGGCATCACGTCCTCGTGCGGCAGGACGACACCCTCGGCGGGCGTCGACAGGGCCAGGGCCCCGATGACGCCGCGCTGGAGCAGATCGCCCTTGCGCTGCTCGTACACGTACAACGCCGGTTCCCTGTCCGGTGCCAGGACGCCCTCGGCGAGCCAGCGCCGGAGTGTGTCCGCCGCCTGGCGGTGCCGGTCGGCGGCGGTCGCGGCCTGGGGCAGGATCAGCCGGACGATGTTGTGCGGGTCGGCCGACTCCAGGTGGAGCAGCCCGTCCGGCCGTACGACGACGTCGTACGGCGGCGAGGTCACGGCGGCGAGGCTGCCCACCCGCTCGGGGACGTAGCGCAGTCCGCGGAACGGGATGAGGCGGAGGCCTTTCGCAGCCGGCCCTGTGGTGTTCATCTCCGCATCGTATGCGGGCCGGGGCATGAGCGATGATCGGGGGAGGAGCGCCCGACGATGGGGCGGAAGAGGAGCGGGAGACTGATGAGTCAGCCGAGCAGGACCAGGCCCGACGGCAGCGCGACGGCGCTCAACGAGGCGTACGACACGGCTCTGCTGGATCTCGACGGCGTGGTGTACGCCGGCGGCGAGGCCATCACGTACGCCGTCGACTCGCTGATCACCGCCCGGGACGGCGGGATGCGTCTCGCGTACGTCACCAACAACGCCCTGCGGACGCCCGACGCCGTCGCCGCGCATCTGACCGAGCTGGGGGTGCCCGCCGAGCCCGCAGAGGTGATCACGTCGGCGCAGGCCGTGGCGCGGCTGATCGCCGAGCAGGTGCCGGCCGGTGCGCGGGTGCTGGTGATCGGTGGCGAGGGGCTGCGGGTCGCCCTGCGGGAGCGGGGACTTGAGCCGGTGGAGTCGGCGGACGACGACCCGGCCGCCGTGGTGCAGGGGTACGGGGGACCGGATCTGGCGTGGGGGCGGTTCGCCGAGGCCGGGTACGCGATCGCGCGCGGTGTGCCGTGGTTCGCGTCCAACACCGACCTGACCATTCCCAGCGGGCGCGGGATCGCGCCGGGCAACGGGGCGGCCGTGGAGGTCGTACGGATCGCCACGGGCGCCGAGCCGCAGGTCGCGGGCAAGCCGCTGCCGCCGATGCACCGGGAGACGGTGCTGCGTACGGGGGCGAAGCGGCCCATCGTCGTGGGGGACCGGCTGGACACCGACATCGAGGGCGCGTTCAACGGTGGTGTGGACTCGCTGCTGGTGCTGACCGGGGTGACGGACGGGGCGCGACTGCTGGCGGCCGAGCCGAGGCACCGGCCGACGTATGTCGACGCGGATCTGCGGGGGTTGCTGACCGGGCAGCCCGAAGTGGTCGTCAGGGACGGTGAGTTCGGGTGCGGCGGGTGGACCGCTTCCGTACGCGGCGACGCGCTGGCGCTGGACGGGGACGGGTCGGCCATGGACGGGCTGCGGGCGCTGTGCGCCGCGGCCTGGACGCACGCGGGGGACGGCGCGTGCGCCCTGGACGCGGGCAAGGTGCTGGCGAAGCTCGGACTGTAGCCGTGCGAGCGGGCGAGGGGGCGGTGCTACGCGTCCTCGCCCGTGCGCAGCAGTTCGTCCTCGGAGGTCCCGCGCCGCCAGTAGCCCGTGAACTTGACCGCCTTGCGGTCGATGCCGCGCTCGCCGACGAGGTGTCTGCGTACGGCCTTGACGGTCGCCGACTCGCCCGCGATCCAGGCGTACGGCGTACCGGCCGGCAGGTCGTCGGCCGCGCGGATCGCGTCCTCGGTGGTGGGCTCGGACTCGTCCCGTACGAGCCAGGTGACGCGCGCGTCGGCCTTGGTGGGGAGTTCCCACCGGTCGGCGGCGTGCTGGAGCGCGATCCAGACGCGGGCGGGCATGCCGGGCGGCAGGGACTCCAGGATGCCGGCGACCGCCGGGAGCGCCGACTCGTCGCCGGTCAGCAGGATCCAGTCGGTGCCGTCCGGCGGCCGGAAGTCGTAGCCCGCGTTCTCGTCGTGGATCGGGGCGAGGATCCCGGCCCGGGCGCCGGGCGCGGCGTTCAGCGCCCACTGGGTGGCGGGGCCCTCCTCGGCTCCCGGCGGCAGGTCGTGCACGGCGAAGTCGACGTCCAACTCCCGTGTTTCGCGGCGCAGTTCGCGCACTGTGTAGGTGCGCATGACGCCTCGTACGGCCGGGTCGAGGGCGCGCCACGCGTCCCACCAGTGCCCGTCGTCGGGGCCGGGCAGGACCGGTGCGTCCTGGCCGGGCCGTGGCAGGAACAGCTTCACGCGCTGGTCCCGGCCGGCCGTCGCCGTACGCGCGACGTCGTCGCCGCCGAAGGTGACGCGGACGAACGAGGGGGTGGGGCGGGTCGTACGGAGCACCTTCAGGGTGAAGAACTGGAACGGCGCGTCGGCCATCGGGCGGGCCTCCTCGATTTCGTTACGGCTGCGGCGAGTTGTTCGAGCGGTTGAGCGCGCCGGTCGCCGAGAGGAGTCGGCGGCGGGTGAGGAAGAGCCCGGCCGGAACCGGAGGGGGACTGTTCATTACGGTGTTGCCCTCGTGGCTTCCCTCTTGAGGATCATGTGTCAGGGTAGGCTAACCTAACCTCGTGTTGGTCGACAGTCCCCCCGAATCCGAACAGAGCGCGGAGCCCGTACCGCTCACCGTGACCCGGAAGCGCCGTACGCTGCGCGCCGCCGGGCTCCTGGTGTCCGTCGGCGTCCTGCTGCTTGTCTGTGCCGCCGGTCTCGCCGTCGGCGCCAAGTCGATACCGCTCGGCGACGTATGGCACGGCTTGTTCCACAACTCCGGCACCGGCAACGACGTGATCGTCCTCGACGTCCGGCTGCCCAGGACGCTGCTCGGGCTGCTCGTCGGCGCCGCGCTCGGTCTCGCCGGTGCGGTGATGCAGGCGCTGACCCGTAACCCCCTCGCCGAACCGGGGCTGTTGGGCGTCAACGCCGGCGCCGCCGCCGCGGTGGTCTCGGCCATCAGCTTCTTCGGTGTCACCTCCATCGGCGGCTACGTGTGGTTCGCGTTCGCCGGCGCGGCGGTCGTCTCCGTTCTCGTGTACGCGCTCGGCGGCAGCCGCAGCGCCACCCCCGTACGGCTCGCCCTCGCCGGCACCGCGGCCACGGCCGCGCTCTTCGGCTACGTCAACGCCGTGCAGCTGCTGGACTCGGCGGCCCTGGACCGGCTGCGCTTCTGGACCGTCGGATCCCTCGCCTCGGCCGACATGTCGACCGTGGGGAAGGTGTGGCCGTTCATCGCCGTCGGCATCGTGCTCGCGCTGCTGATCGCACGGCCGCTGAACGCGCTGGAGATGGGCGACGACACGGCGAGATCACTGGGCGCCAACCTGACCCGTACGCGTGTACTCGCCATGCTCTGCGTCACGCTGCTGTGCGGCGGGGCGACCGCGGCCTGCGGGCCGATCGTCTTCGTCGGACTGATGGTGCCGCATCTCGTACGGGCCATCACCGGGCCCGACATGCGGTGGATCCTGCCGTACGCCGCCGTCCTGTCGCCCGTGCTGCTGCTGGGCGCCGACGTGCTCGGGCGCGTCGTCGCGCGGCCGGCCGAGGTGCAGGTCGGCATCGTCACCGCGCTCGTCGGCGGGCCCGTCTTCATCCAGCTCGTACGCCGCAAGAGGATGGCCCAGCTGTGAGCACCACCAAGCCGCCCGGGGAACGCCCCGGCCGTACCGACGCCCGTACCGTCACCCGCGCCACGACCCGCGCCGTCCGTACCCCCGGCGGTCTCTCCCTGCGGCTCGACGTCCGCTCCGGCCTCGTCGTCCTGCTGCTCCTGGCCGCCCTGTGCGCGATGTCCGTGATCCTCATCGGGCGGGGCGACTTCCCGATGGCGCCCGGCGACGTCATCGCGACCCTGCTCGGAAACGGCACGGCGGCACAGGAGTTCATCGTCCAGGACCTGCGGCTGCCGAGAATCCTGGTGGGCCTCCTCGTGGGCGCGGCCCTCGGGGTCGGCGGCGCGGTCTTCCAGTCCATCTCCCGCAATCCGCTGGGCAGTCCGGACGTCATCGGCTTCGGCCAGGGCGCCACCGTCGGCGCGCTGACCGTGATCGTCGTCTTCCAGGGCGGCTCGGCCGCCGTCGCGGGCGGCGCCGTCGTCGGCGGACTGCTCACCGGTGCCGGGATCTATCTGCTCGCCTGGAAGCGCGGTGTGCACGGCTACCGGCTGGTCCTCGTCGGCATCGGCGTCGCCGCCATGCTCACGGCGGTCAACCACTACCTGATCACCAAGGCCAGCCTGGTCGACGCCACACGCGCCGTGCTGTGGATGACGGGATCGCTCGACGGCCGGGACTGGGCCCAGGTATGGCCGCTGCTCGCCGTCTGCGCCGTACTGATCCCACTCGCGCTCGGCCACGGACGGCCGCTGCGCATGCTGGAGATGGGCGACGACGCGGCATACGCGCTCGGTGTACGGGTCGAACGCACCCGCCTCGTCCTGATGGGCGCCGCCGTGCTGCTCGTCTCCGTGGCCACCGCGGCGGCCGGACCCATCACCTTCGTCGCGCTCAGCGCGCCGCAACTGGCGCGCCGGCTGACCCGCTCGCCCGGCCCCAACCTCGGCCCGGCCGCGGCGATGGGCGCGCTGCTGCTGCTGGTCGCCGACTGGGCCGCGACGTCCGCCTTCGGCGACCGCCAGTTGCCGGCCGGTGTGGTGACCGGTGTGCTCGGCGGCTGCTATCTGCTCTGGCTGCTGGTCACCGAGCGCAAGGCGGGCCGGATATGAGCGCCGAAGCCCCCGTCCCGTCGCCCCCACGCCTGTCCGGTTCCACCGCCCCCCGTCCCGCCTCCAGCCAGACCTCCAGGAGTACGGCCATGCAGCGCCTCGCCGCCGAAACGGTGACCCTCGGCTACGACCAGCGGGTCATCGCCCGTGATCTGTCGGTCGAGATCCCCGACAACTCGTTCACCGTCATCGTCGGCCCCAACGCCTGCGGCAAATCAACCCTGTTGCGGGCGCTGTCACGGATGCTCAAGCCCTCCCAGGGCCGAGTCCTGCTCGACGGCGCCGCGATCCACTCCATGCCCGCCAAGAAGGTCGCCCGGACGCTGGGGCTGCTCCCGCAGTCGTCCATCGCGCCCGACGGGATCACGGTCGCCGACCTCGTCGCCCGGGGCCGCTATCCGCACCAGGCGCTGCTGCGCCAGTGGTCCCCGGAGGACGAACGGATTGTCGAGGAGTCGATGGCGTCGACCGGCATCGGCGAGCTGGCCGATCGGTATGTCGACGAATTGTCGGGCGGCCAGCGGCAGCGGGTCTGGATCGCCATGGCGCTCGCCCAGCAGACCCCGCTGCTGCTCCTGGACGAACCCACCACGTTCCTGGACATCCAGTACCAGATCGATGTCCTCGACCTCTGCGCCGATCTGCACGAGACCCAGGGCCGTACGCTCGTCGCCGTCCTGCACGACCTCAACCACGCCGCCCGCTACGCCACTCACCTGATCGCGATGCGGGAGGGCGAGATCTACGCCGAGGGGCCGCCGGCCGAGGTCGTGACCGCCGAGCTGGTCGAGCGCGTCTTCGGGCTCCGCTGCCAGGTCATCGACGACCCCGAGACAGGCACCCCGCTGGTCGTCCCGGCCGCGCGCAGGGCGCGGCACACTGTGCCGGTCGGGCCGGCCGAGTGAGCCGTGGAGCCAGCCGGCCGAGAGTGACGAGGCGGCTCAGAGCAGTGAGCGCAGCCTCAGCAGATCGCGGAAGCCCGCTTCGAGCCTGACCCGTCCCGAGCCCCACGCCTTGGCGAAGTTCAGCTCGCCGTCGACCATGGCGACCAGATCGTCCCCCGCCATCGCGAGCCGTATCTGCGCCTTCTCACGCGGCGGGCCCTCGTGGGTGTCCAGCACCTCGATCCGGCCGTCGTCGATCCGGCCGGTGAAGGTCATGTCGAGATCCGTGATGTGGCAGCTCAGCGAGCGGTCGAAACCGCTCGCTGAGCTGCCACA
>NZ_MDCR01000415.1 GCF_001723055.1 Streptomyces niveus | reverse complement strand
GGGGCTACTCGGCGGGGGCGGGGGGCGACGACGGGTCCGCCGCCTGGAAGCGGTGCTCCGCGAGCACCCCCGTCTTGTGCCGCTGGACGAACCAGTAGTAAGCGAAACCGCCGAGCGCGACGATGCCGATGAACACGAACGCGCCCCAGCGCAGATACCAGTGCTGCGGACCGGTCGCGTTGTACACCTCGGCGCGCGGCCAGGCGAGGTTGAGCGACATCGCGAGGCCCCAGCAAACGGCGGCGATGTTGATGGGCAGTCCGAACCGGCCCAGCGAGAAGCCGCCCTTCTGCGGCTCCCACCTGCCGCGCAGCCGCTGGATCAGCATGGGGAGCGTGACCATCAGATACGCCAGATAGATCATGATGATCGCGATGCTCGTGATCACCGAGAAGATCTGCGGCTGGTTGATGTTGATGACCAGGATGACGACGCCCACGACACCCATCACCACGGCGGGCACCACCGGGGTGTGGAAGCGCGGGCTGACCCGCGCGAGATGTGATCCCGCGGGGAGGTTGTTGTCCCGCGCCATGGCGAACATCAGCCGGATGCCGGCCGCCTGGACCGCCAGCACACAGACGGTGATCGCGATGACCACGCACCACAGGAAGACCTCACCGACGGTCTTCCCGAGGGTGCTGAGGACGACGAACTGGAGCCCGCCGGTCGACAGTTGCTTGGACGCAAGATCCGGCACCGACAGCAGGGCGGTGAGCAGGATGAGCCCGCCGAGGAGGAAGGACGCGATGAGCGCGCGCAGGATCGCGCGCGGCGCGTTGCGGCGCGGGTTGTGCGACTCCTCGCCGAGCGACGAGGCCGTGTCGAAGCCGTACATGACATAGGCGGACGCCAGCGACGCGGTGAGGAACGCGCCGAAATACCCGAGTGTCTGGCCGGCGCCGTGTCCGTGCGTGTCGGTCAGGACGGTGGCGGGGCCGCGGGTGATGTGCACGGCCAGGAAGATGACCAGCGCGACGGCGGCGACCAGCTCGATGAAGACACCCGCGGAGTTGATCCGGGCCATGAGCTTGACGCCGAAGGCGTTGACGGTGGTCGAGAAGAGGATGAGTACGGAGCCGAGGAGCACGGCGTTGGCCGCGGCGTCGTACTTGCCGGTGCCGCTGCCGATGAACTGGAACCGGCTGTCGATCTGCGGCAACGTGATCTGGTACGCCAGCGCCACCGCCGAGAGCGTCACCATGGACGCCGTCATCATCATCCAGCCGCCGAGCCAGCCGATGTGCGGACCGCCCATCTTCTTGGCCCAGTTGTAGATGGAGCCGGCGACCGGGTAGCGGGCCGCCAGCTCGCAGAAGCACAGGGCCACCATCAGCTGGCCGGCGAAGACCATCGGCCAGGACCACCAGTAGGCCGGGCCGCCGAAGGTGACGCCGAAGTAGAAGAGCTGGAAGGTGCCGGTGAGGATCGAGATGTAGCTGATGCCGGCCGCGAAGGTGTGGAAGTTGCCGAGGGTCCGCTTGAGTTCGGGCCGGTAGCCGAGGGCACCGAGCGCGTCGTCGTCGTCCTGGTTCTGGGTCCGTTCCGATCCGTCCGCGTTCCGCGGGGGTCCTGTGGGGGCGCCCGGCGGATCAGGCGTGCCCGGTGTCCCTGGGCCGCTCATTCGAACCACCCCTGCGGGCTCGGCGAGAGATTGCGCCACACGTGCTTGGCCTCCTGGTACTCGCCCAGCCCGGCGGGCCCCAGCTCCCGGCCGAAGCCGGACTGCTTCATCCCGCCCCACTCGGCCTGGGGTACGTACGGATGGAAGTCGTTGATCCATACGGTGCCCGCCCGCAGCCGCGACGCCACGCGCTGCCCGCGCCCCGTGTCCTGCGTCCAGACGGCCCCCGTCAGGCCGTACACGGTGTCGTTCGCGAGCGCGACCGCCTCTTCCTCGTCCCTGAACCGTTCGACGGTCAGGACGGGACCGAACGACTCGTCACGGACCACCGACATCCCCGGAGCGCAGTCGTCCAGCACGGTCGGCGGGTAGAAGAACCCGTTGCGCAGCTCGGGGTCGGTGGGGCGCTTGCCGCCGCAGCGCAGTACGGCGCCTTCGGCGAGACCCGCCGCCACGTACGCCTCGACCTTGTCGCGGTGCGCCGCCGAGATCAGCGGCCCGGTGCGGGCGTGCTCGTCGAACGGCCCGCCCATCGGGATCGCCTTGGCCCGGCGCACCAGCTCGTCCACGAACGAGTCGTGCAGCTCGTCCTGGACCAGCAGCCGCGCGCCCGCCGAACACACCTGACCGGAGTGCAGGAACACCGCCGTCAGCGCGTAGTCGACCGCGCTGTCGAAGTCGGCGTCCGCGAAGACGACATTGGGATTCTTGCCGCCCAGCTCCAGGGCGACCTTTTTCACCGTCGGCGCGGCGGCGGCCATGATGCGGCGCCCCGTGACCAGACCGCCGGTGAACGACACCATGTCGACACGCGGGTCCTCGCTGAGCGGCGCGCCCGCCGTGGGACCCGCGCCGAGGACGAGATTCGCCACACCGTCGGGCAGCCCGGCCTCGGCCAGCAGCCGCATCAGCATGATCGCGGTGTGGGGGGTCAGCTCGCTCGGCTTCAGTACAAAGGTGTTGCCGGCGCCGAGCGCGGGAGCCACCTTCCACGCGGTCTGGAGCAGCGGATAGTTCCACGGGGTGATCAGCGCGCAGACACCCACCGGCTCGTGGACGACGCGGCTGTCCACGCCGGCATCGCCCGTCTCTACGACCCGGTCGGTGCCGCCCGCGGCCGTCAAATTGCCGAAGTAGCGGAAGCAGTTCGCGATGTCGTCCATGTCGTACTCGCTCTCGACGAGCCGCTTCCCCGTGTCCAGGGACTCGGCCCGCGCGAACGCGGCCTTGTCGCGCTCCAGCAGCTCGGCGACGCGCAGGAGCAGCCTGCCCCGGTCGGCGGACGCCGTGCCCGGCCAGGGGCCGCGGTCGAACGCCTCACGGGCCGCCTCGATCGCGGCAGCCGCGTCCTTCTGGTCCGCCTCGTCGACGGTCGCGACGAGTGTGCCGTCCGCCGGGCAGCGGATCTCGCGGACCTGACCGCCTGCGGCGGTGGTCCACTTGCCACCGATGAACAGCTCCGGCATGGCGGACTCCTCGGGTTCGATGAAAGGGCACCACGAGTGTCGGCTGTGGTGCTCTATCAACAGAGAGTAAGGAGCCGGGGCCGGGTCCGCCTTTTGGGAGGGACCGGAGGGGACGGCGTGGCCGTCGGCCGATCGCGTCGGCTAACGGGTCAGCCCCGCTGCCACGCGTCCAGCTCGTGCACGCGCGCGAGGGCGGCGGGGCGCTGGCGCGCGGGAAGCACGCCGGCCAGGGCGCGCCACACCGCGAGGTCGTCCTCGCCCCAGGGGCTGTACGCCCAGTCGGCCAGCAGCCCCGGATCCCCACGGGCGATCAGAGCCGCCCTCAGCTGGTCGGTGAGCCTGCGCCGCATCCGTACGACGGCGGGGGACAGGGAGGAGGGCAACAGCGGCCCCGCGTACGCGCTCATGGCACCGGTGACCGCGCCGGACGCCAGCCTGCGGGTGACGGTGTCGAAGTCCGTGTCGACGGGGGCCGTCAGCCGGTACGGGCGTGAGCGCAGCAGATCGGGGCCGAGCAGCCCGCGCAGCCGGAACAGTTCCGCGCGCAGGGTGACGGGCGTGACGGACTCGTCCTCGTACAGCTCGATGAGAAGTTCGTCGCCGCAGATACCCTCGGGACGGTTCGAGAGCACCGTCAGGATCTCGCTGTGCCGGCGGCTGAGCCGGGCCTTTCGGCCGTCCACGACGAGCAGCGCCTCGTCCCGCCCGAGGACCGACAGCTGTACGGATCCGGGAGCCGGGGGCGGTGCCAGCAGGGCGAGCCCCGACTCGGCGGCCCTGGCGACCGCACCCACGAACGCCAGGCTGTGCGGATGGGCCAGCCGGTCGCCGCCGGTGATGTCCACGGCGCCCAGCAGCCGTCCGGTGCGCGGGTCGTGGATGGGGGCGGCGGCGCAGGTCCAGGGGTGCACCGGGCGCAGGAAGTGCTCAGCGGCGAACACCTGGACGGGCCGGTCGACGGCGATGGCGGTACCCGGCGCGTTGGTGCCCGCCACGGCCTCAGACCAGCGGGCGCCCGGCACGAAGTTCATCGCGCCGGCCCGCGTACGGGTGGCGGCGTGCCCCTCGACCCACAGGAGCCGCCCGTGCGCGTCGCACACCGCGATCAGGTGCTCGCCGTCGGAGGCGTAGGCACCCATCAGTTCGCGGAAGAGCGGCATCACACGGGCGAGCGGATGCGCGTCCCGGTAGGCGCCGAGATCGTCGTCGGACAGCTCGACACTGGCCGTCCCCTCGGGCCGGACACGGGCGCGGGCGGACCGCTGCCAGGAATCGGCCACCACGGCGCGTACGGGACGCTCGACCCGCCCGGCGGACGCGAACGACTCGTACGCGCGACGCAGCGCACCACGCCGCTCCGCCGGATCCGCTCCTTCTTCCAGGGCCACCCATGTGTCGGTCAACTCGGCCTCCCGAGGCCACTACTGCACCGGCCTCTCCCATGTTCACCCGGCCCGCGCCACCGGGCAAGGCTCGGGCCTTCGGGGGCACTCACAGCCCCTGATCGGGTTTGAGGTCTTCAGCCCCTCCGGCGTTTGAGGAGCGGGGTCCGGGGCGGAGCCCCGGTTTCGGGAAGGGGCGGGTAGGGGAA
>NZ_MDCR01000414.1 GCF_001723055.1 Streptomyces niveus | reverse complement strand
CTCGGCACCAACTGACCTGTCGGACAGGTCAGTTGATGCCGAGGGTGCGACGCGCTACAGCTGGGTGACGTCCAGCTCCCCGTCCGCGTACTGCTTGCGGATCACCTTCTTGTCGAACTTGCCGACGCTGGTCTTCGGTACCGCCGGCACCACCGACCAGCGCTCCGGCAGCTGCCACTTGGCGATCTTCCCGGCGAGGAAGGTCCTCAGCGACTCGTAGTCGGCGCTCGCGCCGTCCTTCAACACGACTGTCGCGAGAGGCCGTTCGCCCCACTTCTCGTCGGGCACGGCGACGACGGCGGCCTCGGCGACGTCCGGGTGGCCCATGAGCGCGTTCTCCAGCTCCACGCTGGAGATCCACTCACCGCCGGACTTGATGACGTCCTTCGCGCGGTCGGTGAGGGTGAGATAGCCGTCGGGGCTGATGACGCCGACGTCGCCCGTCTTCAGCCAGCCGTCCTCGCTGAACCTGTCCTCGGGCTTGAGCGGTTCGGCGTCGGCGCCACCGTAGTAGGAACCGGCGATCCAGGGCCCGCGTACCTCCAGCTCACCGGCCGACTCGTTGTCCCACGGCAGCGTGTCGCCGCCGGGACCGGTCAGCCGCGCCTCGACGCCGACCGGGAAACGGCCCTGCGTGACGCGGTACGGCCACTCCTCGTCGGCCGTCAGACCGGCGGGCGGGTTGGACGTCGTACCGAGGGGTGAGGTCTCGGTCATGCCCCAGGCGTGACAGAGCCGTACACCGAGCTTGTCGTACGCCTCCATCAGCGCGGGCGGACAGGCCGAGCCACCGATGGTGACGCGGACCATCGAGGACAGATCGCGCGGGTTGGCGGTGACCTCGGCGAGCAGTCCCTGCCAGATCGTGGGCACGGCGGCGGCGTGCGAGGGCTTCTCGCGCTCGATCATGTCGGCGAGCGGGCCGGGCTGGAGGAAGCGGTCGGGCATCAGCATGCCGATGCCGGTCATGAAGGTGGCGTGCGGCAGGCCCCAGGCGTTGACATGGAACTGCGGTACGACGACGAGTGTCGTGTCCTTGTCGGTCAGACCCATCGACTCGGCCATGTTGACCTGCATGGAGTGCAGATAGATCGAACGGTGCGAGTAGACGACGCCCTTGGGGTCACCGGTGGTGCCGGAGGTGTAGCACATGGCCGCGGCGGCGCGTTCGTCCAGCTCGGGCCAGTCGTACGTGGTGGGGCGGCCGGCGATCAGTTCCTCGTACTCGTGCACCTGGACGCCGGAGGCGGTGGCCGCGACGGCGTCGGCAAGCGGGGTCCGGTCGCCGGGACCGGAGACGACGACGTGCTCGACGGTCGGCAGGTGGGGGAGGAGCGGTGCGATGAGCGGCACCAGGGAACCGTTCACCAGGACGACGCGGTCGGCGGCGTGGTTGACGATCCAGATGAGCTGCTCGGGCGGGAGACGGAGGTTGAGCGTGTGGAGGACGGACCCCATGGAGGGGATCGCGAAGTATGCCTCGACATGATCCGAGTTGTTCCACATGAGCGTCGCGACGCGCTCGTCACGCGTGACACCGAGTTCGTCGCGCAGGGCGCCGGCGAGCTGTGCCGCGCGTGCGCCGACCTCGGCGAAACTGCGGCGCTGCGGCTCACTCTCCCCGGTCCAGGTGGTGACCTGCGACTTCGCGTGGATGGTCATCCCATGGAGCAGGATGCGGGTCACAGTCAGCGGTACGTCCTGCATGGTGCTCAGCACGGCGTCCTCCCGGTGGGCGGGCGATAAGGTCGTGCGGAGATTCTGCGCGCATACCACTCGGTATGTCACTACCCGGGACCACCCCGGACTACCCGGGAGTAGAAAACACCGGCCGTGACTGGGTGCGAGGGACGCCGGGTGTGGGGGTGGGACACCCGGCTTGGTTTCCGAACGACGTGACGGGTCAGCGGACGGGCACCAGCTCCGGGTCCTCGCGGAGCTTCCCCAGCGCGCGCGACACCGCGCTCTTGACCGTGCCGACGGAGACCCCGAGCACCTCGGCGGTCTGGACCTCGCTCAGGTCCTCGTAGTAGCGGAGCACCACCATCGCCCGCTGTCTGTCGGGCAGTTTCATCACCGCGCGCCACATCGCGTCGTGGAGCACCTGCTCCTCGGCGGGGTCGGGCGCGGGAAGACCGGCCGGCTCGGGCAGCTCCTCGCACGCGAACTCGTCGACCTTGCGCTTGCGCCACTGCGAGGTACGGGTGTTGACCAGGGCCCGGCGGACATAGCCGTCGAGGGCGCGGTGGTCCTCGATCCGGTCCCAGGCGACGTACGTCTTGGTGAGCGCGGTCTGGAGCAGGTCCTCGGCGTCGCTCGGATTCGCGGTGAGCGAGCGCGCGGTACGCAGCAGCACGGGCCCCCGCGCCCGTACGTACGACGAGAAGGACTGGTAAGGCGGCGCGTGCTTGGGGTGGTACGACGCGTGCGAGACGCCCTTGGGGGCGTTCGCGCAGAGTGGTGTGGTCATGGCTCCACGCTAGGAGCGGGCCCCTCTCGGGGGATCGCCCCCAGGTCCCGAAGCTTCGTCCGCCTCAGGGAGTAGGAGTGGTGCTGGACCCACCTCCTGAAGATGGAGGAGGTGACCACACCCATAAGGGTCCGGGCCGGGGGCGGAACGCCGCTGTCGATCTTCAGCGCTTCGGCGCGGGGTGGCCGTGGACCCCGGCGGGAACGGCTTAACGGGCGTCTCCGCAGGTGGGCACGGTGCGGGCCGCGCACGCGAGAACGGGGGTGTCGGAGCCGTACATCTTGATGAGGAGGGAAAGGGATGGCACCGGCGGTCACCGGGGAGGGTGTCGGGCGTCCACCCATGGATAGAGACGGGGGCGGCCGGGGCGCGGCGGCGGGTGCGGCTCGCTCGGCCGGAGGGAACGAGAACGAGGACGGTCTGCGCGACGGCACCGAAGTACCGTCACGCAGACCGCCGCTCACCCCTCAGCCCTCAGAAAGGCCCCCCGTCGGGCCGCGTATCACCAGAGGTTGACGAAGTTCAGCGCGATGTTCTCGTTGGACTGGTCGATCACCGTGAATCCGGAACCGTTCACATTGGCGGTGTTGTTCTGGTTCGAGGCACCCGCGCCCGTCGCCACCTGCTGGGTCGTCGTCGAGTTGCCGGAGTTGTCGTCGCCCACACCGCTGCCCACGATCGTGGCCACGCTGGCGTTCGATCCGTCGTCCGCAATGTCGTCAGCCGATGCCGAGGTCGTGAAGAGGGCCGCGGCGAGGGGCAGGGCGGCGACGGCGGCGAAGACGCGGGCGGTACGGAAGCTTGCCATGTCAGTTCCTCCAGGAACGAGATCTTCTGATCGAGAAGTACGGCTGTTGCCAAGGCGGTTGGCCGGCCGCCTCGACGTTGTGCTCGACGTCGCGGAATCAGAATTGCCCACCGAATCCCCGGCGAACCAGTCCTGAGCGGGTTATTCCCTCGCAAGCGTGAGGACATGTCGATAAACCCCCTTCGCGACATCAACCGGCCAGTTCGGCAGGTATGCGCGCGTACGGACCATGCCACGACCCGGCCCCCGCAAGGGGTGAACCGTTTCGGCACACTTTCGGCCAATCTTTCCCACTGCCGTTCTTCGAACAAGAGTGCGAACATAGACCCATGGCCATCACAGCCCGGCACACGACCACCCTGGCCCTCGCATACGCCCTCTCCGC